>JBILYO010000242.1:0-2609 GCA_044377685.1 Polynucleobacter sp.
ACAATCGCCACGCCAATTAAAGAAATCACTGGCTTGAAACCGGGAATGAAGAAGGTGGTAATAACGGCCAGGAGCATACCAATCATGCCGAAGGTATTGCCTTGGCGTGAAGTAGTTGGTGATGACAAGCCACGCAGTGCCAGAATAAATAGCACTGAGGAAATGAGGTAAGAAATAGCGGTGATATTTGACATTATTTTGGTCTCTATATAGATCTTGTTCTAGTGTTATTTAGTTCCAGCTGCATCAGCTTTAGGAGCTTTTTTCTTGAACATTTCTAGCATGCGACGGGTGACCATAAAGCCACCAAAAATATTGATAGATGCGAGGAATACTGCAACCGCACCAATCATGCTGGTGAGTGTGATTTCATCTCCGCCAATGACTTCGGTTTGTAATAAAGCACCCACAATAATGATTCCAGAAATGGCGTTAGTGACAGCCATCAAGGGAGTGTGTAGCGCTGGAGTAACGTTCCAAACAACGTGATAACCAACAAATATGGCTAATACGAAAACAGTGATGTTTTGGACTGTGAGGATGCTTTGAAAGGCAGCGAGATCCATAATATTTCCTTAGAATTTTTACTATTAGTTTTTGCGGATGGCTTGACCATCACGGCACATTAGGCAGGCGGTCACGATGTCGTCATCTGTTGGGACCACTAACTTCGCATCTTTATCAACAATCAGCTTCAGAAAGTCGAGTAAGTTACGTGCATATAGAGCAGATGCGTCGGCAGCAACCATGCTTGGTAAATTGGTATAGCCAACAATCTTTACGCCATTTGCGTTCACAATCTTGTCTGCTTGAGTCAGCGGACAATTACCAGATCCGTTATCACCTTTGCCAGCGGCTAAGTCGATCACTACTGATCCAGCTTTCATATTGGTAACAGTGTCGCTGTGCAGCAGTACTGGAGGTTTGCGACCTGGAATCAATGCGGTGGTAATCACGATGTCAGCTTGTTGAGCGCGCTCAGCTACCAGAGCAGCTTGACGCTTCATCCAGCTTTCTGGCATAGGCCTTGCATAACCACCAACACCTTTTGCGATTTCACGCTCTTCATCTGTCTCATAAGGTACATCAACAAACTTAGCACCCAATGATTCAATTTGTTCTTTAGCAGCAGGGCGTACATCAGATGCTTCAATCACTGCACCAAGACGTTTTGCTGTTGCAATTGCTTGAAGACCTGCAACACCAGCACCCAAAATTAATATACGCGCTGCCTTGACAGTGCCAGCAGCAGTCATGAGCATTGGCATGAAGCGTTGATATTCATTAGCTGCAACCAGAACTGCTTTATAGCCAGCAATATTCGCTTGTGATGAGAGTACATCCATACTTTGTGCACGAGTAGTGCGTGGAGCAGCCTCTAATGAGAATGCTGTCACACCTTGTGCGGCCATTGCAGCAATGTTGTCATTATCAAATGGGTCGAGCATGCCCAACAGCACGCTACCCGCTTTAATTTGCTTGAGTTCACTCACTTCTGGCGCTCGCACTTTAAGTACCAGCTCTGCACCAAAGGCATCTGCAGCACTGCCAATCGTGGCACCTACTGCTTCATATGCGGAGTCAGGCTGACTAGCATGTAAACCAGCATCTTTTTGAATGACAACGGTATGACCTTGGCCAATTAGTTTTTTAACGGTTTCTGGTGTTGCGGCTACTCGAGTTTCCCCGGGCCTTGTTTCCAGTGGCACTCCTATGCGCATGGCATGTCTCCAAAAGCAAAATTTTTAAAAGATCTATTTTATAGATAAACAGGGTAGGTTTTACCTACTTAGTTAGCTCCCAGGTTTGCCGGCTTGGTTTTTGCCTATATTCCTGCGAAATCGGGTTGAGACTTCTACAATAGGGGGGCTACCAATTTATAAAGTATTCTCGCATTTTTTTGATGAGCCAGCCTAATTCTTCCTCAATTCCACCCATAAAGCCTAAGAAAGTCGTCATTGGCATGTCTGGAGGGGTAGATTCGTCAGTTGCCGCCTGGATGCTAAAAGAGCAGGGCTATGAGGTCATTGGCCTATTTATGAAGAATTGGGAAGATGACGATAACGATGAATATTGTTCAGCCCGCCAGGACTGGCTTGACGTGGTCTCGGTTGCGGACTTGATTGGTATCGATGTTGAAGCGGTCAATTTTGCAGCTGAGTATCGCGAAAGGGTCTTTGCAGACTTTTTACGTGAATACGCTGCAGGGCGAACTCCTAATCCCGACGTTCTTTGTAATGCTGAAATTAAATTTAAAGCCTTTTTAGACCATGCTATGAGTTTGGGCGCTGATGCCATTGCTACTGGCCATTACGCCAGAGTGCGACATCAGGCAGGTAAAGTGGAGCTGTTAAAAGCTATAGACGCTAGTAAAGATCAAAGCTATTTTTTACATCGCCTTACCCAAGCTCAACTATCCAATGTTTTATTTCCTCTAGGGGAAATACCCAAAACAGAAGTACGCAAAATAGCAGAAAAAATTGCACTTCCTAACGCCCGTAAAAAAGATTCCACCGGAATTTGCTTTATTGGCGAACGCCCTTTCCGTGAATTTTTAAATCGCTACCTACCAACTACACCTGGCCCCATTAAAACGCCAGAAGGCAAGA
>JBILYO010000243.1:0-2608 GCA_044377685.1 Polynucleobacter sp.
TGTCCAGCTAGGATCCAATGAGTAGAACTGTTCGAGTCCTCTATCCTACGTTTTCAATCCTCTGCTCTACCGACTGAGCTACTAGGCCAAGAGTGAGAATTATAAATGAAACTGTGTTTGGCCTGAAAAGGGCTCTCAATACAGCCTGGTCTTAGCTAAGCCTGTTAATTTCTTCGAAATTCTAAGTCGGTCTCAATTAAACAAAGCGAAGGTAGTGATGTCCTTACGCTGAAAATGCTGGGGCTTTTGGAAGAATATTCCATTCGGTTCTTAGCTCTTCTAGGGGGCGGTCGGCATATTCGAAAAAATTCATACCCTCAATCAGATCTACATTGCATTCGCGCCCTCTTTGCAATGCATCAACCACTCGCTCCATGCCATTGCTAATTTCTAAATCGTGGCCAAGATGTGGATTCGCGCTAGCGACAAGAGACTTTAAGAGGCCTCCTTGAAAAATGCTTAGTACTCCTAAAAAATTCATCACGGGAGAATCTGAACTTGTAGCCATAGCTGAAAATGCAGCTACTTCAATCTCGCCAACACCATCTGAGTCATAGTCCGTCAATACATGAATCCAATCATGATGAGCAACAGCAGAATTGCACCCGCCAGCAGTTCCAGGGAAAACAAAACCTCTTTTTTTATAAAAACTCCAAAGCCCTTTTCCAAGGCTTCCCTCCGGCAAATTGGATAGGGCCTCCCACCGCATAAGCTCTTTAGGATCATCTTTGACGCCTAATACATAAGCAGGCAAGCCATAATTTTTTACAAGCGCATGAAAATTTTCAATCGCCAAATCTTTATCTGAAAAATAATTATTTCGATAGAAATCCTCTTGTGCTTTTGCAATGGAGTGTTTTGCCAAATCTCTAAGCATATTAATTCTCTCATTAGCAACACCAAAATATTCTGCGTATGCAGAAACTGAGCTGGCTACCTCTTCAGGAATTTCAGCGCATAAGGTCTCTACCATTAACATCAAATCAATGATTTCACTTCGACTTTCGTGATCTTGAAATACAGCTCCTACTGCCTCTGCGCTGGACCCAGGAAAAGTTTTGAAGTCGCACTCAAAGTCTAAAAGGTTTTTAAAAAGCACATGTAAAAGTTGAGGCTGAAGTTCGTGAGTCCATCCGTTCAATCTACAGGCTCCGATAATGGCAGCTGCAGCAATAGGTGCATCTTTTGGGTGTATTTTTTTTAAAAACATGGAAAATTTTTCTAGTCTATCTTAGGCAAATATTACCGCATAAGAACTCGCCCTATATTCATTGCAGTTTTTTAGTGCCATCACATTTTGCATGCCAAGACTGCAAATGAACAATTAAGCCGTGTTTTAGCCTGAAAAATGTGCTTGGCTTTGCTATTTTACGATTATGCGTCCCGAACAAGCTCTAAGGCCAACTGCTCTGCCTGTTTAGCAATCGAGCTAGCGGCAATGACATCGCCCAAGCTAGCCATGGTGGCGGGCCCAATCATCCATAACCTATCGCAATGCTCGTTGATTGACTTCATCACTCTCAATTGAGCATCAACTGCTATCGATTGTCCGAGTGCATCAGCACATGTGGTTTGATTGAGAATCATCTTATTCAGAAACGGGTCGCGCCCGACCCCAGTGCAATTTATTATTCTGTCGCCCTCAACAATAGATCCATTATCTAAAAGCACCTTCACTTTTTGTTCAGTATCAATTTTTTGAGCGCGTCCCAATATAAATCGAATTTGATTATTGGCTTCTAACTTTTTATAAGAACTAATTGTTTGGGGTGATGCCCTAAAGCGATACAGCGACCAAAGCCAGCCCAAGCGCTTAAAAAGAATTCGACGCTGGTGTGATGAAAACCTTTGCCAAATCGAGTTTAAATTTGGCCTTAATTCTTCCCAAGCGCTTTGCCACTGAATGCTTGATGTCGAAATATAAGGTAAATGATTGCGCATAAAATTTACCAGCTGAGCTGGTGTTAATTTTTGTGGCCATTTTGGCTCTTTTTGTCGACGCCATAGCGCTTGTGATGGCGGAAATATAGCTCTTGGGCCGATCACTTTTATCATGCCCCGGTGTGCTTGACCGACTAGAGCATTAATCGCATCCAAAGCGGTTAGCCCACCGCCAAGCAAAATAATTTCTTCATGTGCATCAATATTAGTCAATTCATGACCTGACCATGGATTTTCTATGAGCTGCGAAAGATCTGTAAGCTGATGGTTGGTCACATGGCAGGGCCAAACTGGTGGCGGATTACCCGTTGCAATAATCGTTTTTTTGGTGACCAGCGTGCCGCGATTACTTGTCTCAATATGCCAATGCTTATCAGATCTATATAAATTAGTTGCTGTTGCTGTAATTCGTTCAATCTGCTCTGAACCAGCCTCTTTAGCCACAAGCTCAGAAATGTAGCGACCAAAGTCAGACCGTCGATAAAAAAAGCCTGCATCCGTTTTTGCCTCAGGATCATCAATATGTATTTCTGCCCATCTTGCAAAATGCAATGGGTCCTCAGAAAACACTGAGGGCAGGTCTTCGCGGACATTTAAACGAAAAAATGGGTTAATGCAGTTATATGCACTCCCTTTACCTAATTCCCCTGAGCCAAGCAATACAAGC
>JBILYO010000244.1:0-2592 GCA_044377685.1 Polynucleobacter sp.
TAAGTCTGCTTGACGTTGATCAGCATCGGATTCTCTCCAGTGCGCTGCTAAATCAGCGATTGCTTTTGGATTGACGTTTGCAGTAGCAGAAATACACCCAACCCCACCAGCTCGCAGGGTACGCATCAGGAAAACTTCGCTACCAGCATAAACCCGGAAACCAGAAGGCGCTAGTAACTTAATAACGGATTCTGTATAAGCCCAATCACCAGAACTATCTTTCATGCCAACCACAGTTTTTGGATACTCTTTGGCTAGGCGCTCAAGCAATGACAAGCTTTTATTAATCTTGGTAACGGGCGGGATGTTGTAGATGTAAATCTTCAGGGCTGAGCTACCTACCTTTTGAATCACCTCCGAAAAATAGGCAAAGAGTCCATCATCAGCAACGTCTTTGTAATAGAAGGGTGGAAGCATGAGAACGCCAGCACATTTGTGTGCAACCGCATGTTTTGTCATGGTAACGGTTGCATCAATCGAGGTGGCGCCGGTACCCGGCATCATGTGTTCGGGATTGAGTCCACCTTCGATGAGCGCTGTTAGCGTACTCATTTTTTGTGGATCAGACATAGAGTTTGCTTCTGAGTTTGTGCCAAAGATTGCTTGACCAACACCATTAGCCTCTAACCAGTTGCATTGCTTCAATAATTTTTGTGCATCAGGGCTACCATCTCCTTTGAAGGGTGTTAAAACTGGCGATAGCACTGCAGGCAATGTTGAAGGGTGTAGGGAAATAGTCATTCTTGCTCCGATTAAATTTTTACTTCTGTCAGAAGTGGCTGCTGGTTAAAAAAGGCTTCTAAATTATCTACTGCTAAATGAGTCATTGCTATCCGTGTTTCTGCGGTAGCACTGCCTATATGAGGCGTTAACAGTACATTATCAAGATTTAAGAAGGCAATATTGGGATTAGGTTCATTTTCAAAGACATCCAAGGCTGCGCCAGCAATCTTTTTATGCTGCAGTGCATATAAAAGAGCGGGCTCATCAATCACGCTGCCACGAGCAACATTAATTAAGTAACCCTTGGGGCCAAGAGCTTCAAGCACTTGAGCATTGATCATTTTATCGGTATCGGGTGTGGCTGGACAGGTTAAAAAAAGCACATCACATGCCTCTGCTAATGATTGGATGTCTTTGATATAGGTGTAAGGCAGGTTCTTAGGAGAGGGTCCGCTGTAACAAATTTCCACCTTAAAGGGTAAGAGACGTGCAGCTAAATCTTGCCCAATCCGACCCATCCCAGCGATACCTACTCGTTTACCCGATAAGGTGGTGGTAATTTTAAAGGGACCCTTGGACCAAGCGGTACTTTTGACATGCTCTTGGGCGTCAGGCAGGCGCCGTAAGAGTCCGAGCATTACCCCCATCGCTAACTCACAAACAGCGTCATTGAGAACCCCTGGGGTGTTGCTGATTTTGATTCCCCGCTCTTTAAGGTAAGCCAGCGGAAGATTGTCATAACCAACACCACAGGTTGATACCATTCTGATGCTGGGGATTTGCCTAACTAAGGTTTCAGGCAGAGTAATGTTAGAGCGCACTAAGATGGCCGCAAAATGGCCTTCAGGTGCTGGGGCTGCTGGATCAGGATGGAGTATTGGAGTGAAGCGACGATCAATTTCTGCCTGCATAATTTCAGGGAAATGGCCGACCTCAAGCACCGAATTGACGGGGATCATGTCTCACTAACTTTTTTATTGGAATAATGCACCCATTGTAAGAGGATTTTTGCCTAAAATTGCGCCCCCTATGAGGAGAATATGTCATGTTGTTTACCCCAGCCGAAACTAAAGTAGTCATTGTTGGAGGGGGCACTATGGGCGCAGATGTAGCCGCTGTCTGCGCACGCGGCGGTTGTGCTGTGCAGGTGGTTGAGCCTACCACTGAACGCAGAGCCCTTTTGCCAGATTATTTTGCAAATACCCTAGCTGAGTTGGGTTACGAAAATCGTGTTCATTTACTTAGCACTGCTGGGTCTTTAGAAGAAGTCGATTGGTCGGATGTGGATTTGGTGATTGAGTGCGTGCCTGAGCGCTTAGATATCAAACAAGAATTATTTGCCAAGCTTGAGAAGTATGCAAAGCCAGAAGCCGTATTAGCTAGTAATAGCACTAGCTTTCCAATTAGCCAAATTGCGAGCGGTTTGAAAACAGCGGCGCGAATGATTGGCCTGCATTTTTTTATGCCAGCCCATTTGATTCCTTGTGTAGAAGTAGTCTATGGCGAGAAAACTTCACCCATGGTTGCCGACAGTCTTACTAGGTTGATGACTGCTTGTGGCATGGTTCCAGTGACCGTTAAAAAAGATTTACCCGGATTCTTGGCTAATCGTTTGCAACATGCCTTATCACGTGAAGCATTCTCGATGGTAGATCAAGGTATATGTACTCCTGAAGATATCGATAAAGCAGTCCGCTTTGGATTTGGTTTTCGTTATATCGCAGCGGGTCCAGCAATGCAGCGAGATCATGCAGGGTTAGAAATCCATGCTGCTGGAGGAGCGACGATTTATCCTTCCTTAAATAACTCACCTACGATTGCAAAGTGCTTAAGTGAGCGCGTGGATAGCGGAAAATTTGGCATGAAAAC
>JBILYO010000009.1:0-24659 GCA_044377685.1 Polynucleobacter sp.
TAACGGGTGTCACTATAGATGTTAATGGTGGAAATTTCATGGCATAAGGACTGGCTGCTAACCAAAATCAATACCAGAAATAGCCCCAGTTGTAGTCTCGCCTAGGCAGGTCACCACAATAATGTTTTTTTCGAATTATCCGCAACGAAATCGCTCATTGAGGAAGATTGCGCTTTAGAGCGTCATTCCGCCATCCACCACAATAGTCTGACCCGTCATCATAGGCGCACCAGCGCATAGAAATAAGACGGCCTGAGCAATGTCCTCAGGGGTACTTCTCCTTTTGAGAACAGATTTGTCAATGGCCATCTGTTTGCGTGAGTCGCTCCAGCCTTCAGTCCATGGAGTCGCTGTTTGGCCAGGTGCGACTGCATTAACGCGAACCTCGGGCGCAAGTCCGCGAGCTAGGCTCCGGGTCAGACTGACAACACCGGATTTGCTAGCAGCGTACGCAATGCTGCTCCCTTGGGTGCCGAGTCCGGCGATAGAAGCCATATTCACGACACACCCACCAGAAGCTTTCAGCGCAGAAGCTGCTGCTTTAGCACATCTAAATGGCCCCAACAGATTTGTACTTAGCAGGGTGTGCCAAAAATCCTCAGTCATTTTTTCGAGTTCGGATGGTGGAATTGGTTCGGGAGCGCCTGGTGTGGCGGCGTTATTAATTAAAAAATCGAGACGACCAAGAGACTGAATTGCTTTTTCAATCATGGATTCAGCACTTGCTGGATTTGAAACATCTCCTGGTGCACTGATGACATCATAGCCTTGAGATTTTAATTTGGCGATTGCCTCAAGTGCGGTTGGATCATTTGGTAGGTGATTGACTGCGACTTTCGCTCCGGATTGAGCAAACATTGTCGAACAGGCTAAACCTATTCCGGATCCACCACCAGTGACAATTGCTGTTTTTCCTGTGAGGTTGGCGTTGATCATTTGTTGTTCCATTTTTTTATTTTAAATAGTGCAAGTTTTAGAGCTATCAGTTCAGCATCTCGTTCCTCGAGCAGTGCTTCGACGGGGGTATTGTTATAGTCATAGAAACCCTTGCCAGAGAAGATCCCCTTTCTCCCCTGCTCAATGAGCTTATCAAGAATAATGCTCTTCCCTGTGGCCTCGGGGGGCGAGTAGGCGCGCGAGGCTAGTCCATT
Source organism: Polynucleobacter sp. (assembly GCA_044377685.1). Classification (GTDB taxonomy): domain Bacteria; phylum Pseudomonadota; class Gammaproteobacteria; order Burkholderiales; family Burkholderiaceae; genus Polynucleobacter. The sequence continues at coordinate 1,152 of JBILYO010000009.1, forward strand.
ACGAACCATTTCTAGCCCAGTGAAATCTGCTTTTTTTAGCTGTCCTAACAAGCACAGACGCAGCGCGAGTCCATGTTGGATCGAGCTATCAATGTCCTCTGGTGAGAATCCTTCTTCCAGGAGATGAAATGCTTCTAAATTCAGTGCGGACTGTAAACGATTCGCAATGTATCCGGGAATAAACTTAGAAAAAACAATCGGATGCTTTCCCATTTTTCGATAGAGATCTGCCATTGCGTGAATAATTTTTGAGTCCGTCTCCGGACCGGGAACAATATCAACAAGATCAATGATGTAGGGAGGCGTGTACCAATGAGCGATTAAGCAATTCTTCTGACGACGTGGCGCAACAAAAGGAAAGATATTAAGGTACGAAGTGTTACTGGCGATCACCGCATCTAGGCGCGCAAAGCGATCAATCTCTTCATAGACTTGCCGTTTAATGTCTGGTTTTTCAGGTACCACCTCCAGAATGAGATCCGCACTTTCCAAGGCTGAGGGCAGATCCACTGCGAAAGCTATTCTTTCTTGGGCTTGGTTCCGGTCTTGGTCTGTAAGGACGCCACCCTCCTTGAGCGAGTTGAAGATCTTAGAAAGCAACATTTCGCTTTTCTTCAGCTGCGCGGCATCATTGTCAAACAACTGAACTGACATGCCACCGATGGCGTGTACGGCCGCAAGCGCATGCCCCATGAGTCCAGCTCCCACAATTGCTGCGCTCTGCATCGAAAGCTCTTCCGCGTTTTCCCTAGGCATAAATTTCTTCTTTTTTAATTGATGTGCTGACAAATCATGACATGATCTTCCAATGTAATTGATAGCTTAAATATACAGATAATTTTGCCCTTATTATTCTTTAGCCTAAGGCTCAAGCCCTAATGATATTGCTAAAGGAGCAATGAACTACTGATAGATTACTGGGATTAACGTTTTGCGCAGGATTCAATGATATTCATGGCTTGATCAAGCCTACTTTTTTGCGTTCCAAAGTTCAGTCTGACAAATTGCTCTCGATTGAATTGGCTACCAGGAGAGGTAGCAAGACCATGATCTAAGAATAGTTGATAAGGATTTTGATGATGAAGGTTTGTGCAATCAATCCATGCTAGGTAGCTGCCCTCCATTTTGCATATGCTTAATCCCTTAATACTGTTAATTTTTTCCTGAATTAAATCTCGATTACCTCTTAAGTATTGGATTAACTCTTGCCTCCACGGTTCGCCTTCTTTGATTGCTGCCATTGTTGTGGTGTATGCAAGTAAAGACGGTGGTGCAATGGTTTGGTGAAGTCCAACCTGAATTGCTTTGCGTAGGACAGGGTTTTCTGCTACAGCCCACGCTAGGCCAATTCCAGGAAAGTTAAAAGTCTTATTTAAAGACATTAATGTGATGGTCTTCTCAGAAATGTCTTTGCTGATGCTGGCTAATGGAATATGTTTTTTATTTTCTTCGAGCACAAGTCCTGCATGGATTTCATCAGAGCAAATCCATAAATGATTCTCAACGCAAAAATTTCCAAACTCTTTGAGCTCTTCTCGAGTGAAAACAGTAGAGCCAGGATTTTGAGGGTTGCAGAACAGAGCTAATGTTGTTTTATTAGTGATCAGGTTTGATAATGGGTTACCTGGCAATACCCAGCGACCATCCTGGAGTTCAAGAGACATCTCCTGAAATTGTCTATTGGCGCTAGAGCAAGCAAGACGTAAGTGATGGTAGATTGGATTAGGAACCAGAATACTTTCATCTTTATTAGTGAGCTGCTGGACGGCTGTATACAGTCCAGAGACAACGCTGGGCAGAATGACAATCCAATCTGGATCTACTTGCCATTGGTATTGCTCTTGCAGGTAGTCCGCGATCATCGCGTTCATTTGATGGGGGCTATGGGTATAGCCATAAATTCCCTGCTGTACTCTATTGCTCACGGCCTCAATCACACATGGCGGAGATTTAAAGTCCATATCAGCTACCCATAAAGGCAGCACCTTTTTACTATTAAAGCTATCCCAGCGAATAGAATCCGTTGCTAGTCTATTTGTGGGGGTATCAAAATCAAATGCCATCTTTAGCAAGCCTTAAATGAGATTGATTAAAAAAGTTCGTCAATTTTATGACGAGGGTTTAAGTCTGATTAGGGCTTATTTATGCTAATTGGCGGTTCTCAATTTATCCAGGGTAGTTTGATCTACCGAGAGGCGAACTCCAAGCGAGCCAGAATCTTTGGAAACTGGCGACTTTCTCAGGCTAATTTCAAGGGATTCAATTTCGGGATATTTTGCACAAGCCTGAACTATTCGTGTCATTAATCGTTCTTGGGTTTCATAATGACCATCGCCAGCTAGCCTTTCAATTTCAATCACTAGAGGATCGTAGTCAAATACATTCTCCATGAGATCTTCTAAAATGAAGACTAGCTTTGGGTCAATCCAAAGGGTTAAATCTAAAAGATGTTGCTTAGGTATGACAGCCCCGGGCCCATAGGTCCCTATTTGTGTCTGAAGCTGAAGATCTTTTAAGTCAATACAAGCATTGGTTTTTATCATATTCATAGGAATACAGTTTACTGGTAGTCATTTTTAATTTGGAGAGCTAATTTATAGCCGCTTAACCACGCGCCCTCTACTCTACCGCCATGAAGCCAATCCCCACAAAGTCCCAGTTTGAAGTGTTGATAGGTTCTAAATCCAGGATTAGCATCCATAGATCCACTGGCATAGCGCCAGCGATGTACAGAGATTTGGGCATTCTGACAAACTAAACCTAGTCTTTTTGCGCACTCTAAAATACGCTTTCCAGCTTCTTCTTTTTCAAGCTCAATCCATTGTTGGCTCCATTGCGGATTAGCATGCATTGTCCAGGTTTCCAAACCTTGCCGCGCTGGTTTCGAATTATTTCTGCAAATCCACCCAATAATTTCACCATTAATGAAGGCGGCATCGAAGGGCATATTTAATTTTTCTGCAAAGGAAGCTATCACCGTCCAGCAGCCCATCATCTCAATTTGAGCGTCCGCCTCTTCAATGGACTTATCTACTAAATTAGAGAGGGTAAAAGTTTGTACTGCAGGTAGCGCTAATACTAGCCAATCAAACTGTTGCTCAATATTGCCCGATTCCACGCTATGAATAAGCCATTTATCATTTTGGCGATCAATCTGATTAATAGTTTGATTAAAGTGCATCGATAAGTTCTCAGCCAAATGCTTACCGGGAGAATTCATGGCGGGGATGCCTACATAACGCTTCTCAGTTGAAGCGCTCTCATGCCATTGCCCATTCTCAAAGACTTTAATATGTGGATGCCATGCTGCTGATATGCCAGCATTGATCCAGTGATTGAGCTCTTCAATAAATAAAGGATCTCTTGCGGTAAAGTATTGAGCACCATGATCAGCTGTCCAGTCCTTGCCATTGCGAGTACTCATTCGACCACTAGGTCCACGACTTTTTTCAAATACTTGAACTTTAAAGCCCTGTGCTTGTAATTTGGTGGCACAACTAAGACCTGCTAAGCCCGCACCAATAATAGCTATAGTCTTTTGAGGGCCAGAATGACTCATTTTTTTAGAGTGATTTTTCTAAACGTCAGGTTAATACGAGGATTGCTTACCTTTTTTGTTTTCAGTAGAGTATGTTGCCAAAACTGTTGAGTAGGGCTATGCATGATTAGAACGCTACCACTTTCTAAATAAAGAGGAATAGTGGTTTTATCTACTTTATGACGAAAGGCAAACTTACGCTGTGCACCAAGACTAAGTGATGCAATTGGGGAGTTGGTATCGAGCTCTTTTTCGTCATCGCTATGCCAACCCATGCCATCATTCCCATCATGATAGAAGTTGAGTAGACAGGAATTAAATTCAGATTGAGTGAGTTCCTCTAGTTGGGTCTTTATTGACAGAAGTTCTGGTGTCCATGCTTGTGGACTCTTTTTGACTCCGGAATAGGTATAGGCGCATTCTGGATCTCCTATCCAAGCTACTTTGCGTCGAGTTGTTACTAACTTCCCAAACATCATGACTTGGTCTGCATCCCATCGAAGTGACTTCTGCAGCTGGTTAAATAGGCTAACACTCTCTTCTGCACTCATCAATTCTGGAAGGTATTGAGCTGATCCATCCATGGGCAATAGGTTTAGCCTGTATTGGCTTAGATTGATTCCAAATAAGGAGCTTTGATTCATCGGGGGGTAGGGTGTCAGCGCTAAATAAATGAAAACTCTAGAATAGCTTGAATCGATATTTATTTTGCGGCAGGATTACGCTTTGGACTCAAAATGCTGCAGTGGGTTCATTTCCCCCTACCGTTTCCCAAATCGTATTGCGAATGAGCTCATCAAGCATGGTTTTAATGCATCATGGGATTTCTTAAATCGTCATCTTCAATAATTTCCGTAATCAAATCAAGTCTGATTCTGGGATTGGTCTGTGCTAGCAAATGATTCTTTTGGGCTAATGAGATTGGTAAAAGCTCTGCAAGGCGGTTAGAGACCCAACCACAATCATCGACCTTGTATGGTTTTTTAAACGGAGCATCACCTAAAAGATTTTCACTTTGTATCACCGAGATGATTTCATCTAGTAATTTGACTACCTTGTGATGCTCTTGAGGAATTGAGGTGAGAGGATCATTATCTAAAAGCGTCACTTCGCCAATCCAAAGTCCACTGGCTTCTTGTTTGCAATTCAATAGCTTGAAGCGCTGCGTACCAAATGACTTAGTCATGTAAAGAGCTGGCTGGATAGGGTCAAAGTCCTCAATCTGGGCTAGAGTACCAATTTTAGAAAAGGATAGGGATAAGTCCTCTTCACTGACATCTTGGTTTTTGATAACGCTCACAACACCAAATTCTGTCTTTTCTCTTAGACATTGCTTGATCATATCGAGATAGCGAGCCTCAAAAATCTTGAGAGCAATCACGCCATCTGGAAAGAGTACGGTGCCCAGTGGAAATAAAGGTATTTTGCGGAAGGAGGGGGTGGAATCAGTCATCTAATCAATGTAATGGATTTATCCCATCTTTGCTGATACCCAATAATATCTAAATGCCCCCACTGTTTTTTTGAACTCAGCACCAAACCACGTTTACGTTTACATTCAATAACCAATACAAGGAGTTATAAATGATTCAAAAACTACGCATTAAGCTCGCCCGCTGGATTCTGGGTCAGCATTGCCCATGCTATCAAATGGGCTATCACAATATGGTCGATTTTCAACAAAGAAGTGCTGACCAGTTGGCAAAGGCCCAAGAGCGCAACAAGATTCAATAACCCCTATGTTTTTCTGGGTGTTCGACATGAGTATGAGCCATTGGAAAATTGCGCTTTCATACCAGGGTAATGATTGCGCTAGCTATCCAGTAGCCAAATAAGCGCAGCAAGCGAAAGATCGAGAGATATTGAGCTCTTAGAGCTTCAACCATGGGGTAAAAAGGGTTAATTAATGCACTGCAGCACAAAGTTTAAATCAGTTTCATACTAGCTCTAATCTAACTTTTATACCAAAAACATCATGGAAGTAACTAAAGCAGTTAAGGTAGGACTGGACACTCTGGTTGATATTGCAAGCCATTCAACTAATGGCCAGTTTGTACCCGTGCCGGAAATAGCCCAAAGGCTCGATATGTCGATTAGTCGCATTGAATTGTTATTGCGACCTTTGAGGGAATCAGGGCTAGTCATCGGGATTAAAGGGCGAAATGGTGGCTATCAACTTTCAAAAGATCCTCGCATTATTACGATTAAAGATATTGTTTTGGCCATGAATAGAATTAAAAAAAGAAAAGTAGAAGTATCGGATATTGCAAAAGATCTCTATCAGTCACTAGAGGCTTATATGATGAATTGCATTTCGAATGTCACTTTGGCTTCTGCTATCAAAGACTACATTCCGCGCTTTAGTGAGGTACAAGTTGCCCCTGAAAGAAAGTCATATTTTGTAACAGAGCCTAAAGCTAAAGCTGCGCAAGAAAAAAAACCTAAAGTAGAAAGCCAAAAAGTGGCCAATACCCCGTTTAAAAAGGTTGAAGAATTCCCTCGCGGTCCAAACTCCATTTTTAGCTTTGCTGAATATCTCAATAAAAACTCACCAGTAAACTAAACTTCTAAAGATATTTGGCGTGGATAACAAGCAGGACGCTTACCCTAATTTAGCTTTTGTTGATATTGAAACCACTGGGTCACATTTTGATCGCGACCGGATTACTGAGATTGGAATCAAAACTCTAGCGAATAATCAGATTCAGGTATGGGAGCAGTTAATCAACCCACAAACCTTTATTCCTCAAAACATCCAAAGACTGACTGGTATATCGCCGCAGATGGTTGAGAATCAGCCAAGTTTTGATGAAGTGGCGAGAGAACTAAAGCAAGAGCTCGATGGAAAAATATTCATTGCCCACAATGCTAGATTTGATTACGGCTTCATCAAGGCCTCTTTTAAGAGAATCGGCATTGACTTTAAGCCAAAAGTTTTATGTACCGTAAAGCTTTCAAGATTACTCTTCCCCAATCAGCCCCGCCATAATCTAGACACCATTATTAACACCCATCATCTGAAGGTTAGCGCTCGTCATCGCGCGCTGGGTGATGCAGATTTATTATTACAGTTTTGGCAAGTGTGTGAATCGAAGTTCGGGAAAGAAAAACTCAATGAAGTGATCAATCAACTCGTTGGTAATCCTAGTCTACCGCCAAATATAGACAAGGAACTAATGGACTCAATTCCTGATGGGCCTGGCTGCTATATCTTCTATGGAGAAAATAAGGCTCCACTGTATATCGGTAAAAGCATTTCTCTGCGCAGTAGGGTCATGGGACACTTTCAAGGCGCCTTAACAAAGCGAAAAGAAATGAAGCTTTCTTTGCAAATTCGCGATATTGATTGGATCGAAACTAGCGGAGAGCTTGGCGCCCTAATACTGGAATCTAAATTAATTAAAGAGCGTATGCCTAGTATGAATATTAAGCTTCGTCGATCGAAAGATCTTTGCGGCTGGAGTTTGGTTGAAAATGATGTTGGAGTGCTTACTCCGGTGCTAGTAACACATCGCCAATTGGCGCCTGGCTTACAAGATAACTTATATGGTTTGTTTTATAGTAAACGAGAGGCACATTCTTACTTAAAAGCGATAGCTAAAAAACATCATCTTTGTGAGGCACTACTTGGTTTAGAAAAGAGGGTTGAAGGTAAATCTTGCTTTGGATATCAAGTAAAGCAATGTGGTGGCGCATGTCTGAATCTCACTCCGATTGCCATGCACAACTTACAACTGAAAACGGTATTAGACCTTTTTAAGGTAAAGGTATGGCCTTATTCTGGGCCTATAGCAATTAAAGAGGGTGGCGAGATGATCGTGATTGATAGATGGTGCTATCTTGGCACCGCCATTAATGAAGATGAACTATACGAATTGGTAGAAGCTGGAGAGGCTGAATTTGATCTCGATATTTATAAAATACTGAAAAAGACGCTATCAGGGGCTTATAAAAAACAGGTGATGGAGCTCCCGGTCTGCCCACTCTAAACTTACAGAATTTTTAGAGAAATTAGCAACAAGTACAAGTTTAGTAAATAAGTCATAAACTGACATAGTGCCTAGATTCCCATCGAATACACTTTCCGAATCAGATATATCCCGCCTGATTGAAATGGCCTGGGAAGATCGCACTCCATTTGACGCAATTGAAAAATCGTTTGGTCTATCAGAGGCCCAAGTGATTCATTTAATGCGCCATGAGCTCAAGCGAGGCTCATTTGAGTTATGGCGCAAGCGGGTCACTGGGAGGGCAACTAAGCATGTTGCTCTTCGAAGTAAGTTAGTTGATCGTGCTTATTGTCCAACCCAGTATAAAAATAAATGAATACTCCTAAAAGCTTAGTACTGATTCTTGGAGATCAGTTAGATTTAAATGGGGCCGCTCTCAGAGCTTTTAATGTAAAGACTGATGAGATAGTCATGATTGAGTCAATTCCAGAGGCTCAATATGTTTGGTCCCATAAAGCAAAGATTGCCCTATTTTTATCGGCAATGCGGCATTTTGCGATTAAGCTAAAAGAGCTCAACTATCCTCTGACTTACATTCAAAGTTCACCGCTATCAATAGTGGAGACCTTAAAAGAAAAAATAATCCAAGAGCAGATTACCAATCTAATCTGTGTTGAGCCAGGTGAATGGCGTTTAAGGCAGCAGATAGAAGAATTAGCAAAGGAGTTATCGATCACATTAGAGATGCGTGAAGACGATCATTTCTATTGCCCACACTCAGAATTTATTGCTTGGACCGCTGGTAAAAAAGAGTTGAGACTGGAATACTTTTATCGCCTAATGCGTAAGACCCATAACATCTTGGTTGATAGCGAAGGAAATCCAGAAGGAGGTCAATGGAACTTTGATAAGGATAATCGAAAGCCTTATTCTAAAAAGGGTCCTGGCATCATTGAGGCCCCCATCTTATTTGAACCAGATACGGTTACTAAAGAGGTTCTTAAATTTGTTAGTAAGACTTATTCAAGTCATCCAGGTGCGCTAGAAGATTTTCGTTGGCCAGTAACCCGTGCACAAGCTCTAGAGGCTCTAGATTATTTTGTGGAATTTCGTTTAAGAAATTTTGGGGTATTTGAGGATGCGATGTGGACTGATACTCCGTTTGGTTGGCATTCGATTTTATCAAGCTCACTGAATCTGAAATTACTCAATCCACGAGAAGTCATTGCCGCTGTGTTACAGGCCTGGAAAAAATACTCTTTAGATCTTTCTACAGTTGAAGGATTTATTCGGCAAATTTTAGGTTGGCGAGAATTTGTACGAGGCATGTATTACTTGGACATGCCCAAGATGGCTCAAGATAATTATTATGATCATCAAAGCCCTCTACCCAAATGGTATTGGACAGGTCAAACCAATATGGCCTGCATGAAAGATGCAATTGGTCAGACGCTTCAGTATGGCTATGCTCACCATATTCAACGCCTCATGGTCACCGGCAACTTTGCACTGCTAGCGGAAATCTTACCCTCAGAGGTATGTGACTGGTATTTGGCAATCTATGTTGATGCAATTGAGTGGGTAGAGCTTCCCAATACTGCGGGCATGGCTTTATTTGCAAATGGCGGGCGCTTTACTAGTAAGCCCTATATTGCAAGTGGTGCCTATATCAAGCGTATGAGTAATTATTGCGACTCTTGCAAGTACAAACCAGAAGTTCGCTTTGGAGAGAATGCTTGTCCCGTCACTACTTTATATTGGCATTTCTTAATCAAACATCGAAATCAATTTGAATCTAGTCCGAGAACAAGGTTGATGACGGCAAACCTGAAGAGAATTAGCGATGAAGATCAGAAGTCGATCCAAAAGCATGCAGGCTATCTATTGAATCATTTGGATGATCTCTAGGGCTTGATATGGCTACCTCTTTTAAGGGTAATAAAAGTTATCTGCCTAGCAAAACCTGTGTCGTCTGCAAAAAAGAAATGACTTGGAGAAAGTCATGGGCCAAAAATTGGGAAACTGTTAAATATTGCTCAGATGCTTGTAGGAAAAAGGCGCCTAAGGCATAGATCTAAATCATTTTTTAGTTCTTACCAGGGCAATTTTTCTCCTGAGTAAGAAATAAAACTTCCCGAAGCCTCTTTCTTTAAATTGGCGATAGCTTGTAGCATATCTGCAGCTGCATCATTAGCAGGTCTTCCTATTTGCTCGCCGCGAAATGGTTTTGAGAGTCTGGAGTTAACGGTACCAGGGTGCATTGCGATTAAGATAGTATTCGGTTTTGTACGAGCCCATTCAATGGAGGCTGTTTTGATCAGCATATTGAGTGCAGCCTTAGAAGCACGATAGCTGTACCATCCACCTAGGCGATTATCTTCAATGCTACCGACCTTGGCAGAGAGACTAACCATGATGCTACTTTGGGGATCGAGTAATTTAGAGAAGTGGCGTAGGGTGAGTGCTGGACCAATAGCGTTGATCTTGATGAGCTCTGTCAGTTGCTCAGCATTGACATCATCAAGTTTCTTTTCTGGCATCCAGTCGTTGGTGTGTAAAACCCCAATCGTATTAATGATGAGTTGAAAAGGTGCAGTTAGTGCAAGTGCATCAGCACAAGATTCTATAGAGTCTAGATGATGGTAATCAATTGGAAATTCTGAATGTCGATGAATTCCTACGACATCTGAACATAAGGGATTCTTTTGAAGAAGCTCCATCAATGCAGCACCAATAGTTCCAGAGGAGCCAATGACTAACGCGCGAAAGGGATTTGGAAGTAGCTGCATTTAAGCTTTTCTGAAGAGTGTAAATCTTGATTACTATATTAATGAAGTTTAAGCTTTCCTCATTCTTAGGCCTTGAAATCAATGACTTAGGGGGGCGCTACTAAACCATATATAAAAGACTTATTCTGGTAGCTCAATCCCGCAGTAGGCATAACCACCATCTACTCGCAGAATAGTGCCTGTCATATAACTTGATGCCTTAGAGGCAAGCAAGATCAATGGACCAGCTAATTCAGATGGATCCGCAGCACGCCCCATCGGAATAGCCGCGCGCCATTTTTTCCCATCTGGGCCATTTAAGATTCCCTCTACCATGGGAGTATTCATCCAGCCTGGAGCCAAACAATTTACTCTAATATGATATTGAACCAACTCCATCGCTAAGTTCCGCGTTAGATGCTCTACTGCAGCCTTAGAACTTGCATAGGGTACGCGCTTGAGTTGAGAGCGTAATCCCAGAGAAGATGAAATATTAATAATTCTTCCCTCAATATGTTGTGCAACCATGTATTGAGAGATATGGGTAGCAGCCAGCCAACTACCTTTTAAGTTCACATCAAATATCCGATCCCAATCTGCTACCGTAAGATCGAATAACAAGTGATCAGACCCTAAAACTCCTGCGCAATTGACTAATACATCGATTCTGTGGAAATGATCATTTGCCTTTTCTATCAGGCGAAGAATATCCTTCTCATTAGTAACGTCACATTGCTGAACAAGAACTCTTTGACCTAAAGGATCTATTTCCTTGGAAAACAACTGCAGACTTGCTATATCGGTATCAGCTAGTACAAGACTAGCCCCAGCATCATATAAAATTTTGACTAACTCTCGACCCAAGCCACCTACTGCACCAGTGATGACTGCAACCTCATTTTCTAGAGAAAATTGCTTTATCCAGTTCATGTAACTAGGCCTTTTGAGAGATGTTTAATCAGATAATTGAATCATTAATAATATACGTGGTATTTTGAAGCCCAACTAAATGATGGTTAGTTGTTCCCTAGAGCCACTTGCTGAACTGAACGACATAAATTGGGTAGTTTTACTTATTCAGCATTAATTTCATTCTATTGTTATTCTTATACATAATAACAAATCACTATAAAGATTTACTTAATGGATATTCATTCTGACTATAGCAAGCGCGTGGTTCTTGATCATCATGATCTCCCATGGATTTTAAGTCCTTCATTCGGAGTCGAGAGGCGCATGCTTGATCGCAAGGGTGATGAACTTGCTAAGGCCACTTCGATTGTTCGTTATCAAGCAGGAGCAAGATTTCCATCTCATGTCCATGAATTTGGTGAAGAGATTTTAGTTTTAGATGGAGTATTGAGTGATGAGACCGGGAGTTATCCTGCTGGTTCATACATCATGAATCCTCCTGGGTCATCCCATGCACCCTTTAGTGAAGGAGGTTGTACTCTTTTTGTAAAGTTAAGGCATCTTGGGTCTGAGCAAATTGAGCGAGAGATTGTAGACACTCACTCCGCTCCATGGTTACAAGGAATGGTCCCTGGATTAACAGTCATGCCTTTGATGCGACAAGGTATGGGCTCTACTCTAGTGAGGTGGGCACCGCAGACTTACTTTAATCCGCATAAACATTATGGTGGTGAAGAAATTTTTGTAGTCGCTGGCGTATTTGAAGATGAACATGGTCGTTATCCGACTGGCTCATGGATTAGGAGTCCTCATCTCAGTATGCATAAACCTTTTAGCAAAGAGGGCTGTACGATTTTTGTGAAGACCGGACATCTGTTGGATAGTTAAGTTGCTTACTAGAGGATGACTCTTAAGAATAGAAACAAACTAGCTATTTAAGCTATTAATACTATACTTTAAGCATGCAAAATTAGGACTTCAAAGAAATGCCTCTAGATCCAATAGTGATTGTTTCAGCAGCTAGAACACCTTTAGGTGCCTTTCAAGGGGTTCTTTCACCATTAGCTGCTCCCTCTTTAGGTTCATTAGCTATTAAGGCCGCTGTTGAGCGGAGCGGCATTGATCCTAAGCTCATAGAAGAAGTATTGATGGGTTGTGTTTTGCCGGCGGGACTTGGTCAAGCTCCTGCTCGTCAGGCTGCTTTACAGGCTAATTTACCTTTATCTACTTGCTGCACTACGATTAGTAAGGTATGTGGATCTGGTATGAAGGCTGTCATGATTGCTGGTGATGGCATTACTGCTCAGTCTTATGGAATTGCTATTGCAGGTGGTATGGAATCAATGTCCAATGCGCCTTATCTATTGGCTAAAGCAAGAGGCGGTTATCGCTTGGGCCATGGACAATTAATGGATCATCTGTTTTTGGATGGCTTGGAGGATGCTTACGAAAGCCGTGGTCGCTTAATGGGGGGATTTGCTGAAGATTGTGCATCTACTTATGGATTTTCTCGGAAAGACCAGGATGAGTTTGCAATGCGATCTACTACTAGAGCACAGGAGGCAAGTCAAAACGGGAGTTTTGAATGGGAGATTGCCCCAGTGACGGTATCAAATCAAAAAGGCGATGTGCTTATTGATCGAGATGAGTCGCCATTCTCAATTAATATTGCAAAAATCCCAGAATTAAGACCAGCCTTTGAAAAAAATGGCACCGTTACAGCAGCCAATTCTTCATCGATCTCTGATGGTGCCGCTGCCTTACTGCTCATGCGCGAGTCTGAAGCCAATAGATTACAACTGCAGCCTTTAGCTCGTATTGAGGGATATGTTAATTATGCGCATACTCCCGCTCTGTTTCCAACGGCACCGATTGGTGCAATCCAAAAGTTATTCAGCAAAATAGGCTGGACAAGTAAAGATGTCGATCTTTATGAAATTAATGAAGCGTTTGCAGTCGTTGCAATGGCTGCCATGCGTGATCTGGCTCTACCTATTGATAAAGTAAATATTCATGGAGGGGCATGTGCCTTGGGTCATCCCATTGGTGCTTCAGGCGCCCGAATCATTGTCACTTTGTTGGGGGCATTGAAAAAGCAGCGCTTAAGGAGGGGGGTTGCATCGCTGTGTATTGGCGGTGGTGAAGCAACAGCAATTGCTATAGAAATGTATTAGATGAATATTGCTGAGCTGCTGCGACGCAGTGCCAAAGTTTTCCCCGATCAAGTAGCGATTCTCGTAGGTGATCAAGCATATTTAAGGTATGAGCAATTATCTTCCCGAGTTGCTTGCCTTGGGAATGGCTTGAAGTCAAAATACGAGCTCAAGCCCAACGATCGCGTAGCTATTTTCTCGGCGAACTGTAAAGAATATCTTGAGGCTTTGTATGCTATCTATTGGATTGGGGCAGTATCTGTGCCCATTAACCATAAGTTACATCCCAAAGAGTTAAGTTACATATTGGAGGACTCGGGCGCTAAAGTTTTAATGGTGTCTGATGAACTTAGTAGCGCTATTAAAGACATTCCTTATTCTGCCGAACAAATGCTTGTTCTAGGTTCTACAGAATACGAAAAGACATGCTCAGCTACCGCTGTTCAGATATTGCGACGCGAGCTTGAAGATGTGGCTTCATTATTTTATACCTCAGGTACAACTGGCAAGCCAAAGGGTGTCGCTCAAACACATCGTAATTTATTGGCCATGACGATGAGTTATTTCACTGATGTGGATGAGATTGACATAGGCGATGCAATTGTTTACGCAGCACCGATGTCACATGGAGCAGGTCTTTACAACTACCCCTTTATGTTGCGAGGGGCTAAACATATTATTCCAAAGTCGGGCGGGTTTGATCCAGAAGAGTTAATTGGCTTATCACAGACAGTAGGAAATCTATCCTTCTTTGCTGCACCGACAATGGTGAAGCGTTTAGTGAGTTATCTAGAAAATCAACCCAATGATATTTCAGGTATCAAGACTATCGTCTATGGTGGCGCACCGATGTATATAGAGGATGTTAAACATGCTCTGAGAGTATTGGGACCCAAATTAGTTCAGATTTATGGTCAGGGAGAAAGTCCTATGACGATTACAGTATTGGCCCGTGAACATTTGGCAAATACTAGCCATCCTAAATGGGAGGAACGTATAGCTTCAGTTGGTATTCCCCATTCGATGATGGAAGTAGCGATTGTGGATCACGAAGGGGTGCAAGTTCCAGGTGGCACGATTGGTGAAGTCATTGCAAAAGGCGATGTGGTGATGCCGTACTACTGGAATCAAACAGAAGCAAGCGCTAAGACTTTGAGAGATGGATGGCTTTACACGGGAGATACTGGCTATATAGATGATGATGGGTTTTTAACCTTAAAGGATCGATCAAAAGATCTCATTATTTCGGGGGGATCTAATATTTACCCTCGTGAGTTAGAGGAAGTCTTGATAACGCATCCAGCAGTGATAGAGGTTGCAGTGATTGGGCAGAAGGATGAAGAGTGGGGAGAAATTCCGGTTGCTTTTGTAGTTAGTCAATCTATTACAGAGCAGGAGCTTGATGCACTCTGTCTAGAAAACATTGCCCGATTTAAGCGTCCCAAGAAATATTATTTCTTGAAAAGCCTGCCAAAAAATAATTATGGAAAAGTTCTGAAAACGGAATTGCGCAAGCTTTTAGAAAAAGAGTAGCCTAAGTTATGTGGAAAAATTTGAGTAGAGAAGAACTAGATAGAGCCTATAACAATTCTTTAGCAGTGCCCAATAGTTCAGAATTAACTCAGCGCTGGACCGATACTAGTTTTGAGCTTAGAAGGCATTTGACAGGCGAGTTGAGCATCTCTTATGGGGAAGTGACAAGGCAGTCCTACGATTATTTTTCTGCGGGTAATGATTCACCTATTGCGGTCTTTATTCATGGTGGTTTTTGGCAGAACCGCTCAAAGGATGACTTTACGTTTATCGTGCCACCCATGCTTGAGCAAGGCCTTTCTGTTGCAATGTTGGGTTATCGACTGGCACCTGATGCCGCAATGAATGAAATTGTTCTCGATATTCGAAATGGATTAAATGCTATAGAAAGTAAGGTGCGACGTGAACGCAAAAGCTTTCCAGGTTTTTGCATGTTGGGCTGGTCTGCAGGAGCGCACTTGGCAGCATCAGTCATGGATCAATCTAATGTCTATGCGACTATAGGCGTGAGCGGTATTTATGATTTAGAACCAATGCGCCATTGCTATGTTAATAATCTATTGCAACTTGATGCTGAGATGGCTACGAGGTATTCACCAATTCTGAATACAACACATTTTGATAAACCTCTAGATCTATTGGTAGGTGAGGATGAGCTATCTGAGATACAAAAGCAGACGGTAGATTTTTTTAAATATAGAAATAGCAAGGGTCAAATAGGAACTTTGCAACGATTAAACGGCTTAAATCACTTCACTATCCTAGATGAATTAATCAGAAAAGACAGTCAAATTTTGAAATTAGTAAAAGAAGCTGCTAAACGGTAAAAAGTTAGTGAATCTATCCGAGTAAAGAGGCTAGCAATCTTTCTCGCTAATGCGTGTGCAAATATATCAACACCCATATTTAGCTGCCAAGTTGATATTTTTAACTGCTGAGAGGAAATACTTTATTTTGGCTGGAAATCATCTGGTGCACCTGGTGGAATAGCTGGATGTTCTTTTAGCGAGCTCTGAAAATTGATTATCATTTTACGAATTGGACCCCTAACCCAGCCTTGGGTTGAATTCACATCCGATTCTTCTTTTGGGTCTTGTACTATATTAAATAGATAAGGTGTTTCAAGATGATTAGCCCCGGCATTTGGCTCTATCTCCCAAACAAAGTGCATTTTCCAATCACGCCATTTTGCAGCCCTTAATTCTGTTTTGATGAAGTAAACAAAACCCTCTCTATTGGATTTCTCTTGCTTCCCTATCAGAAACTGACTTTGATCCAGTCCATCAATGATTCGATCTTTGGGCACCTCTAAGTTGGCGAGTTGAGCAAGAGTTGGAAATAAATCAACCACATGAATCATCTCATTTGTGACTTTCCCGGCCGGTATTTTGTTAGGCCAGCGAATAATCAGTGGCACTCTTAAGGCGCCTTCCATAGCGGTATGGTAGGTTCCTGTCCACATTCCTGCGCTTCCTCTCCAAGGCCTTCGATATTCTGGACCATTGTCGCTAGCAAATATGAATATAGTATTTTCGCTTAAATTATTTTGATCAACAGCGTCTATTATTTGTCCTACTCTTGCATCCATCTCGATTAAAGAATCTGCAAAATCTCCATGTTTAGAAGCCCCCTCAAATTCACGATGCGGAAGTGTTGGAAAATGTAGTTGCGTCAATGGAACATATAGAAAAAATGGTTTTTTATTAGCATTGCGTTTGATAAATTCACAGCTACGTTCTGTTAGTACAGCATCAATCTTGCGACGCATCTCCAAATCGTATAACTCTTTTTTTTCTGCTGGCTTTCCTTTGATACCTTCCATGACGTATGGGGGCTCAACAATAGACTCGTCATACCCGATTGAATCAAAAAACATGCTTTCATTAGTGGTTCTTGGGATGCCATACCATTCATCAAAGCCTCTATCTTTTGGGTATCTACCTTCTTTATCACCTAGATGCCATTTTCCAAACATGGCAGTTGCATATCCTGCATCTGAAAATAATTCTGCTATGGTCTTTTCCCAAGGAATAATTCCTTGAGGTAATCCAGCAGGTACAGATTGAATAGCACCAGTTCTGATTGGATGCCTACCAGTCATCAGTGCTGATCGAGTAGGCACGCAATCGCTTTCTACATTAAAGTTTAGAAAGCGCGTACCTTCTAGAGCAAGGGCATCAATTCTAGGTGTTGGCGCTCCACGAATTGCGCCACCACCGTAGCAGCCTAATTCGCCCCAGCCAAGGTTATCCGCCAGAATTAAAACGACATTAGGCTGGGTATTCATTGGTGTATTCATCATGTCATTTAGTCTATCAATAAATCAGTTTTAATCTATCGGAATTTGAAGGGCTTTATTCAACTCTGACCAACGTTGTATTGAGGCTTTCAAAAATATTTCAAATTCACTTGCAGACATCGACTTTGCAGTTAAGCCTATGTCTAGTAATTTAGCTTTAATTTCCGGCTTTTCTAAAATTATCCCAATTTCCTTGGACATCTTATTCAGAATTGATGGGGGTAAATTTTTTGGTGAAACTATGCCAACCCATTGATTAATGACAATGTCTTTAAAGCCAAGCTCGCTAAGTGTTGGCACAGTTGGTGCAGATATGTTTCGTTGGGCGCTGGTAATCGCCAAAATTCTGATACCACCCTTTTTTTGTTGAGAAAGTAGTGGAGCAAAGCCAAGGACTGCCGCTGGGGTTGTCCCACCAGTTAAGTCAATAATCGCTTGACCTCCACCTTTATAGGGCACGTGAAGCCATTTGAAATTACCAGACTTGGCCAGCCATTCACC
The DNA here is from genome assembly GCA_044377685.1 of Polynucleobacter sp. GTDB lineage: Bacteria > Pseudomonadota > Gammaproteobacteria > Burkholderiales > Burkholderiaceae > Polynucleobacter. Next base: position 18,806 of record JBILYO010000009.1, read on the forward strand.
AATGTAATGCTGATTTGTTCCTTGTCCTGAAGTTCCATAAGAAAGTGTATCTGGCTTATTTTTGGCAGCATTGATGAGTTCTTGCAAGGTTTGGTATGGTGTTTGACTAGATACTGCTATACCAATTGGTTGATCACCTAGCAAAGAAACGCCAATCAAATCTCTGCCCAATCTCCAAGGCAAGGATTCTTTAGTTGCGCTGATGATGGCAATGCTGTCAGAAGCCACTGCAAAGGTATATCCATCGGGAGTCGATGATGCAGCAACTTGCATTCCAATAGCACCAGATGCCCCAGGCCTATTTTCAACAATAATCGATTGACCTAATGATTTGCTGAGCTCTGTGGCAATTAATCTAGTGACGATATCATTTGTGCCGCCTGCAGCCTGAGGAACTATGATTTTAATGGGGCGTTCTTTGGGCCATTCTTGAGCCCAAGAGTCATTAGCAGATATAAGGCAGATTAGCGAGATAGACCATGCGGCTAAGTATTTTTTCATCCGGTACCTTATCGTTGGTTTTTTTAACTCTTTTGAATGAGTTGCTCAAAAGCTTCTACAAATGACTCAGAAGGCTGAGCTCCTTGCAAAAGGTATTGATCATTAAGAATGATAGTGGGAACTGAGCTAATGCCAGCTTTTGTATAAGTAGCTTTCTCTTCTAGCACCTCATTGGTAAATTCGCTACCACTCAGAACTTCCTGTGCCCTTTGAGGGTCTAGTCCAGCACGGGTGACTGCCTCCAATAGATTTTGCTGGTCATCAAAATTGAGCGCTAGGCAAAAGTAAGTATTCAGAAATTCCTTTTTCAGGGCGGCTTGTTTCTGTAGGTCATATTCTTTTGCGGCCCAATATAAAAGACGATGAGCATCAAATGTGTTGTAAACCCGTTTACGACCTTCAGGATGAAACACAAATCCTGCCTCTAGTGCTTTTGATCGTATGTTGGCTTGATTAGCCTTAACCCGCTCTGCAGTTAAGCCATACTTTTCGGTGAGATGTTCGATAGCATCTTGACCACCCTTTGGCATATTGGGGTTGAGTTCGAAAGGCCGAAAATGCACCTCAAAGTGAGCGTGATCACTTAACTGGGAAATCGCCTGATTAAGATTACCCAATCCTACGGCGCACCAAGGGCAAGCTACATCAGATACATAGTCAATTTTGATAGTTGGTTTCATAGATCCTATTCTATAGGAGCTTATATTTAGGGTGATCCTACTTTTCTTTATTCTCTTCTTGGAGCTGCAGAATAGCGGTTTTCAATGGATGTATCTACGAAAGGATAGTTCATTATTCAATCAATTCTTAATGTCATAATGAGCATCACATTTTTAATTACAAATAAGAAAGTATCTTATTAATTTGAATTTCTTTCGCAAACCTCCTTTTTTGCAAGGAGTCAAGGTGATGGTTGAGTCATCGCCAGGAATTGTGGCTTGGTCACTTGTGACTAGCATCAGCTTGCTGAGCGCTGGATTAAGTCCGGTAGATACTTTCTGGTTCAATATTATGGTCTACGCTGGTTCATCGCAATTGGCCGTCATGCCATTAATTAATGGCGATTATCCTTTTTGGACGATATGGCTGACCGGTCTGATTGTGATGTCTCGTTTTATTATTTTTAGTGCAACTATTCAACCGCACTTCAAACAGTATTCTTTCTTGCAAAGATTGGGTATCGGAACCATCAATACCGATATGAGTTTTGCGAAATTTATAGAAAAGTTTCCATCGCCAAATAACTCTGATGGCTCTAATACTCAAATTCTTTATTTTTTAGGAATGATCTTAGCCCATTGGATTTTTTGGCAAATAGGTGCATTAATTGCTATTTTTTTTGGGTCAGACATACCCAGTTCTTGGGGTTTAGGATTTGCAGGGCCCTTAGCATTACTCGCTTTGATTATTCCTGCTATCAAGCATAAAACTGCAGTAGTCTCAGCTTTGGTTGCAGCAATTACTTGTGTACTAACTGTTAACTTGCCATATCGGTTGACGATTGTCTGCTCCGTGATTGCTGCTGTGTTTGCTGCAATATTGATGGATAAAAAATTTCCGCAGAGGCAGGCATGAGTACGATTGATTTATGGATAGCATTCTTTGGCTTGATGTTAGTGAGTATCTTGACCAGAACTTCCTTGTTATTGGTGGGCTCAAAATTCCCCATTCCAGAAACAGTTCATGAGTTTTTACGTTATGCGCCTACTGCCGCATTAATTGCAATCGTTCTTCCTGAAGTATTGTTTATGAAGGATCCTGTAACTCAATTATTTGAATTAAATCTCTACTCTCCTCAAATATTTGGGGCAATCGGCGGAGTCATTGGCTTTTTATTCACTAGAAGTATTTTGGCAACGATCTTCGTCGGGATGCTCTTTTTTACTCTAGCAAGACTAGTGATGTAGTTTGGGGGGCTTGCTAAAAGTAAGTTCAAATTTGATTTATATTAGCCCTTACCTCTTTTTTAAGAAAAATATCTCATGCCAAACACTGCTAAGGGTGGTCTGAAGCTCATCAATAAGGATACCCTTTGGGATAAAGCCTACCTATCTTTAAGAAGCGCCTTATTAGCAGGTAAATTCGTTCCTGGTGAGCGAATTATTTTGCGGAAAGTTGCGCAGGATCTTGGCATTAGTCTGACACCTGTTCGTGATGCGATTAATCGCCTGGCCGCAGAAAATGTCCTTGAAAGAGGTGGCGTTGGGCAGGGTGGAGGTGCCTCAGTGCCTTTATTGACGTCCAATGAGTTCGGTCAATTGATGGCAATACGCAGTAGCTTAGAGCCATTAGCAGCAGAGGCAGCGGCTAAAAATGCTACTAAAGCAGAAATCAATGAAATTTCTAAGCTTTTGAATCATATGAGAAATTTAGCCGAAACTGGAAACCTTGCATCCTATTTGGATGCTCACTATCAGTTCCATTTTGGAATATATAAGTTGGCTAATCAGTCTATTCTGCTTCAGGCAATTGAAGGGGCTTGGCTGCGCTGCGGGCCCACATTAAATCTGGCTTTGCCAGAGTACAAGCCAGGGCAAAAAAGACATAAATATCATTTGGCTGCCCTCAATGCCTTAAAGAAGGGGGATGGTATTGGTGTTGCCCGAGCCATTCGTGCTGATATTGATAGCGCCCGCCTAGACATCTGTAACTTATTGGATTAAACCTATGAGGGAAGTGAGGGATAATCAGCTATTTCTTAAATGAATGTTATTTGTTATAACATTGGGATGTTTCTTAGCTAAAGGGGGGTAAATATGAATACTTTTAAAAAAGCCGTTACCGTAATGGCGACTTCTGTATTGGGGGCCTTTGTGGCTTTTGGTTCTGCCATGGCTGCTGATTTCCCAACTAGGGAGATAAAGCTGGTGGTGCCTTGGAATGTGGGTGGATCAAACGATATTTCAGCTCGATTGATTTCTAAAATTCTGGCTGATGAGGGGATCATAGTCGTTGTCGATAACGTTGCTGGAGCAACAGGAACGATTGGCATGACAAAGGTAGCCAATGCAGAGCCCGATGGCTACACCATTGGAATGGGCACTAGCTCTACCATGGCGATGATTGCTCAGGGTTTAACACCTCTTAAAAATGAGCAGTTTGCTCCAATAGCGCGAGTAACAACGGATCAATTATTACTTCTTGTCCCGAAAGATGGACCCGCAAAAGATTTGGATAGTTTTGAGGCAATGGTAAAAAAGAGCCCAGGCAAAGTTTCTGTTGGAACTCCTGGCAGTAATAATTTGAATCATATTTTTGCTGTGATGACGGGTAATGTTGTGAATTCATCCATCATTACTGTTCCATATACCGGTGGCTCTAAGGTGATCGTTGACCTTGCAGGTAAGCAAATTGATGCTGCGGTATTAAAACCATCTGAAAGTAAGGCGCAGATTGATTCCAATATGGTGATACCTTTGGGAGTATTTGCGAATGAGCGAATTAAAACAATGCCCAATGTCCCCACCTTCAAGGAAAAAGGGTACAACGTTTTTCCATTTGGACCACTTGTGCAGATGGCATATCTAGCTGCTCCTGCAAAAACACCTCCTGAAATTCAAGAAAGATTAATCGCTATTTTTAATAAAGCGATTCAGGATCCGCGTTTTAGGTCTGCCTCAGAAGAGGGTGGCTCAAGAGTCGATAGCCTTACTGGAAAAGCTCTAGCGGCTGAAGTTGTTGCTGTAACAAACACTTTGGCAGTAGTTGGCAAAAAAGTATTTTCTGAACCAAAAAAATAAATATCAGAAATTGAAAGAGTATTGATGAGTCAAATCAAAAAAGTTACCTGTCACGTTGTTTCTGCACCTGTAGAAAAGCCATTCACTTCTTCAAGAGGTTGGATTTATAAAACGAGGGGTTCTTGTATTGTTGAGATTGAGACAAATGATGGCATCGTAGGCTGGGGAGAGTGCTACGGGCCATCAGCAGTATCAAAAGCATTTATTGATACCCAATTTGGTCCTCGAATTATTGGTAGAGATCCATTTGATGTGGAGGTGATTTGGGAAGATCTCTATAACCGTATCAAGGACTACGGTACTACTGGTATGGCAATTTCTGCAATTAGCGGAATTGATATTGCCCTGTGGGACATTATTGGTAAGTCTTGTGGTCAGCCAATTCATAAGTTAATTGGCGGCTCCTATCGAGATGAGGTGACTCCTTACGCAACAGGCCTATATTTTATTGATATGAATCGCTTGATTGAAGAAGCGGTGGAAGAGGCTATTGAGTTTAAGCAAAATGGTTTTACTGCTATCAAGATGAAAATTGGTTTAGGCGACTTAAAGCTAGACATCAGGCGAGTAGAAGCAGTCCGCAAGGCAGTGGGAGATGATATGCGACTGATGGTTGACGCTAATCATTGTTTCACTGTGCCCCAAGCCATCAAGATTGGTCGCGAGCTTGAAAAATTGGATATTGAATGGTTTGAAGAGCCTATATCTCCAGAGGATTTAGATGGCTATGTTGAGGTGACTCGTGCCCTTGATATGGCGGTAGCGGGTGGCGAGAATGAATTTACCCGTTGGGGCTTTAGAGATATTGTGGTCCGCAAGGCGATGGATATAGTTCAGCCTGATGTTTGTGCTGCGGGTGGTATCAGCGAATGCCGTAAGATTGCAACCCTTGCTAGCGCTCACGGGGTAGAGTGCGTACCGCATGCTTGGGGATCTGTCATTGGTGTTGCTGCAACCTTGCATTTCTTGGCAGCACTTCCAGATCAGCCGCCTAGTTTTAAAGGTAATCCTCCGCTATTTGAGTTTGAGCAATGTGAAAATCCATTCCGCGATTTACTGTCTGTTGAACCCATTGTTCAGCGTAACGGTAAGGTGAGTGTGCCTAAGGGTCCAGGTCTTGGCATTGAGATAAATCGACAAATTCTTGATCAATACCGAGTTGCGTAAACTGTAGTTATGCGCTATTTGACATTTATAAAAGGTGAGCAAACGCCTGCAGTAGGAGTATTACTGAGCGATTCTTTGCACGTATTAGATCTTTCACATGTCAGTTGTAGTGACATTATTGGGCGCGCAGGTTCAAATTTACTTGAGATGGTGATAGCAGGCTTGCCTTCTATCACTAAGAAAATCACAAGTAAAATTGAAAGTGGTCATTATGATCAGGCCGCTGTAGTGAGTCTCGATAGCATTTCAATATGTTCTCCAATCCTCAATCCAGGAAAGATTGTTGGGGCTGCATATAACTTTACTGATGCGTTGGATGAGCGCTCAATGGCATATCCAACAGAGCCTGTTATTTTCGTCAGGTCAGCTTGCACTGTGATTGGCCCATACGATCCCATATTAATACCGCCAGATGTTGGCAACGTAGGATATGAGGCTGAGTTAGC
>JBILYO010000097.1:0-7875 GCA_044377685.1 Polynucleobacter sp.
GAGCGTCGCTATGGTTAATGTGACCGAGCAATTTGAAAGATTTATTGAGCTACGCGATATCACTGTCAAAAGTAATGGTCGCATCATTCTCAATATTCAGCACGCGATTATTCCGGCTGATCGCATTACTGCTTGCATTGGTCCAAATGGGGCAGGTAAAACTACCTTTTTAAAGTTGTTGGATGGGCTCATCAAACCAGATACTGGAACAGTAAGCTACTCATTTGCCAATAAGACTGCACTGGTTTTACATCACACTCCCATGATTAAAGCCTCTACTAGAGCGAATATCAGCATGGTCAGGGATGCGGACTCCACCATTACTGCGGCAGAAATTGAGCAAGTCATCGAACAGGTTGGCTTGGGGACTCTAGTCTCCAGTCCTGCTCACAAGCTATCTGCCGGCGAGAGGCAAAAGCTTTGCATTGCGCGTGCCATTTTGCAAAAGCCAAACTTAGTCTTGCTAGATGAACCCACCGCAAACCTAGATCCAAATACTACTGAGCAAGTTGAAGAAATGATTCGCCAGTTTGACGCACAAAAAACAGATGTTATTTTTTCTTCACATCAACTGGCTCAAGTACAAAGACTTGCGCAATACATCATCTTTATTGATCATGGTGAAATAAAAGAAAAAGGACCCGTAGGTCCTTTCTTTGCTGATCCTCAAACACAAGCTGCTAAACGCTACCTACATCAAGAGTTGATATCAGACTGATTACTTAGCTGCCGCTGGAGCAGCACCCGGGGCAACAAAAGGTGGCGGCGCAGTACAAGGAGCAGGTGCTGGTGTACCTGGAACTCTATATTGATCAGCCACCTTATTGATTGATTGGCATAACTGAAAGGCACCTACTCGACCGGCATACGCAGTCTTAGCATCAGCCAATTTCTTGGCCTCTTGTGCTTCCGGTGTTAACGGAGGCAAAGCTGCAAATATGGAAGCAGAAGTAAATGCGCAGAATATAAAAGCAATGATCTTTTTCATGGCTTTGTCCTTATTTATTCACTTTGTTGTACCAGAGCTCATGGTGCTCTTTGGCCCAGGTTGCATCAACGTAGCCAGACATCATGCCATCAGCAGAGCCTTGCATACCAATTGAACCGATGTAAATATGACCCATAGCCATAGTCATCATTAGAACTGATGCACCGCCGTGAATAATATTAGCAATCTGCATGGTTCCGCGGATGTACTCAACCTGCATAAACGGCACGATCATATCTAGCACAAGACCAGAGCCCGAAATCACCAAGCCCAAGAAGGTCATACCAAACCAGAACCAGATCTTCTCACCGAAGTTGAAGAAACCGGCAGGAGGATGTTTACCACCGAACAGTCCGCCGAATGACTTAATCCAAGTCAGATCGCCTTGCCCTGGGATATTTCTAGTCGCAAAGAGCAAGAAGAAAATAATGATACTGAGCGTAAATAAGGGACCAGAATAGTTGTGAATATTTTTGCAGATATTGAGGAAGGCGCCATAAGCAACCCCTCCCATGATCGGCATTGCAAAGTACTTACCCCACAAAATCAAAATACCAGTTAAAGCAAGACCGATAAAACTAGCTGCCATTACCCAATGAGTAAAGCGCTCAAAACCGCTAAAGCGTTTGATTTTTTGACCAGTCATCGGGGCATGCAATTTGATCGGACCTTTGACCAAAAACACAGCAGCAATACCGAAGAAGGCAATCGCCATTAACCAACCACCGAAAACAGTAATTACACCGTTACGAATCACACGCCATTGCTCGCCAGAACGCTGAATCAGAACGCTAGCCTCTTTGTCTGGGATGCTAACAAAGTTATATGGATCACTATTAGCAGATGTAAAGATAGATGGATTGGCTGGTTGTGACTGGGCTTGAGTTCCTTTAGAGAGGCTATTGGGATTAGCTGGCACTGATGAAGGGGGAATGTCTACTCCGCTAGGAGAAGGCAAAGGCGCCATTGCTGCGCGCTCTGCATAACTCATTCCGCTCGCCAGAGTCAGAGACAAACCAGCAGCCACCACCAAAGTGCGTAGAACTTTAGAAAATGATCGTTTCATACACATGTCCTTAAACGTTTTCGTTTTATTTATTGTTGTTTAGTTGATCACTTAACGCGACTGTATTCATTTTGACCCTGAGTCCGCTTATCAACGGATTCAGTCCAACTGGGTTGATTCTTTGGAGTCCAGTTCTTAGTCATGAAACCATTATCAGCGCCCATGTATGGGGCAACGTCAGGACGCTTCGCCGCTTTAGCTGCAATTTCTGGTGGCTCCGAACATGCGGCCAACAAAGTTGCTGCTGCAAAACACAGCCCAAGAGTTTTGAAATTAAATTTCATTATTTAGCTCCTGGAATTTTTGCAGCTGCCGTTGGCGTTGGTGCCGGAGTATCTGGCCCGCCATAAGCAGTAGTCCAACCAAAGGCTTTAGAGCCAGCGTACTTGCCATTCTTTTCACGAATAGCTACACGTCTATTAAAGATGCCACCAATAACATCGCCATCGCCACCAATCAAAGCTTTGGTAGAGCACATTTCTGCGCAGAGCGGTAACTTACCTTCTGCCAAACGATTACGGCCATATTTTTCAAATTCAGCAACACTACCATTTGCTTCAGGACCGCCGCTACAGAAGGTACATTTGTCCATCTTGCTGCGGGAGCCGAAGGCGCCTTGACTGAGGAATTGTGGTGCGCCAAATGGGCAGGCAAACGAGCAGTAGCCGCAGCCAATACAAATATCCTTGTCATGAAGGACAACACCTTCATCAGTGCGATAGAAACAATCTACTGGGCAAACAGCCATACAGGGTGCATCGCTACAGTGCATACAAGCCACTGAAATTGATTTTTCCTGGCCGATGATGCCGTCATTTACCGTAACAACACGGCGACGATTCACACCCCAAGGTACCTCGTTGTCATTTTTACAAGCGGTGACACAACCGTTACATTCGATGCAACGTTCTGTGTCACAGATAAATTTCATTCTTGCCATTGTGCTCTCCTGACTTTATTTTTTAACTTAGGCAAATTTTTCGATTTGACACATAGTGGTTTTAGACTCTTGCATCATCGTCACCTGGTCGTAACCATAAGTAGTCGCAGTATTCACTGCTTCACCTAGTACGACTGGGGCAGCGCCTTCTGGATAATACTTACGCAAGTCATTGCCTTGCCACCACCCAGCAAAGTGGAATGGTACGAATGCAGTACCTTGGTCAACGCGCTCGGTCAACATAGCGCGCACCTTGATCTTGGCACCAGTAGGCGACTTCACCCAAACATAATCCCAGTTCTTAATACCACGAGCTGCTGCTGCCTTAGGATTGATCTCCACGAAGTTTTCTTGTTGTAACTCAGCCAACCATGGGTTGGAACGAGTTTCGTCTCCACCACCCTCGTACTCGACCAAACGACCTGAGGTCAAAATAATTGGGAACTTCTCATACAGCTTCTCGCTCAAGTTTTGATCCTGAACGGTCTTATAAAGCGTTGGCAAGCGCCAGAAATTCTTCTTATCCGCAGACGTTGGGTACTTGCGCATCATCGGTGCATTAGTACTGTAAAGAGCTTCACGGTGAATTGGAACTGCATCTGGGAAGTTCCAAACAACTGCGCGAGCTTTCGCATTACCAAATGGATGACAACCATTCTTCATAACGACGCGCTGAATACCGCCAGACAAGTCAGTCTTCCAGTTCTTACCTTCAGCAGCTTTTTGCTCATCTTCAGTCAACTGATTCCACCAACCGAGCTTCTTCACGAATACGTGATCGAACTCTGGATAGCCTGTCTTGATTGCGGAACCCTTTGAGTAAGAGCCATCTTCTGCCAGCAAGGTCTTGCCATCCTTCTCAATACCAAAGTTGGCACGGAAGTTACCACCACCCTCCATCACACTCTTACTAGTGTCATAGAGATTTGGTGAACCTGGATGCTTGATTGCAGCAGTTCCATAACAAGGCCAAGGCAAACCATAGTAATCGCCAGTAGTGTCGTAGCCACTTACCGGGTCAACACCACCGCGTGACTTTAAGGTCTTCGGATCAAATGTAGCAACCATTCTCATATGAGCCTTCAAGCGCTCTGGAGTTTGACCTGTGTAACCAATCGTCCATACACCACGATTAATTTCTCTCAAGATAGATTCGACCTCAGGCTCTCTCCATTGCTTACCAGCAAATTTAGAATTGAGCATCTTGTAGTTCTTTGATAGCTCCTCGCCAAAACCTAAACGATCAGCAAATGCTTGCATGATCACATGATCAGGCATCGATTCAAAGAGGGGATCAATCACTTTCTCGCGCCACTGCAATGAGCGGTTAGAAGCTGTAGCAGTTCCAACTGTCTCAAACTGGGTTGCAGCAGGCAATAAGTACACATTGCGATTCTTGTTTACTGACTGCCCTTCTACTGGAGGCATTGCAGCCATCGCAGCAGTTGCGCTTGGATATGGATCAACCACAACCAAGAGATCCAACTTATCCATCGCGCGCTTCATATCAAGACCACGAGTTTGCGAGTTAGGTGCATGACCCCAGAAGAACAAACCTTTGACATTGGTCTGCTGATCAATCATGTCATTATTTTCAAGAACAGCATCAACCCAACGTGAGACGGTAGTACCAGACTTCTCCATCATATCTGGAGCATAGCGACCTTTAATCCACTCGTAGTCAACGCCCCATACTGTTGCGTAGTGTTTCCATGAGCCAGCAGCCAAACCATAATAGCCAGGCAATGAATCTGGGTTAGGACCTACGTCTGTTGCGCCCTGAACGTTATCGTGGCCGCGGAAAATATTCGTACCACCGCCCGATTTACCGACGTTACCTAAGGCTAACTGCAAAATGCATGAGGCACGAACCATGGAATTACCAATGGTGTGCTGCGTTTGACCCATACACCAAACTACAGTACTAGGACGATTCTTCGATAAAGTTTCAGCAACTTTATACATTTCTGCCTCTGGAACGCCACAAGCTTCTTCTACGTTTGCAGGAGTCCACTTTTCCATTACTTCTTTGCGGATCTCATCCATACCGTAAACACGGTCGTTGATGTACTTTTTATCTTCCCAGCCATTTTTAAAGATGTGATACAGAACACCAAATAGGAAAGGAATGTCAGTGCCTGAACGAATACGTACGAACTGATCAGACTTTGCAGCTGTTCGGGTATAGCGTGGGTCAACCACAATCACTTTGCAGCCATTTTCCTTAGCATGCAACAAGCTCAACATCGAGACTGGGTGCGCCTCTGCAGCATTCGAACCAATGTACATAGCAGCTTTAGAGTTCATCATGTCGTTATAGCTATTGGTCATCGCACCATAGCCCCAGGTGTTCGCTACACCGGCAACAGTTGTGGAGTGACAAATACGAGCCTGATGGTCTGTATTGTTAGTACCAAAGAAAGAAACCCACTTACGGAGTAAGTAAGCCTGTTCGTTGTTGTGCTTAGATGAGCCAATGAAGAATAGTGAATCTGGGCTGTACTTAGTACGCAGCTCTTTCATCTGAGCAGTAATTTCAGTAAGTGCTTGGTCCCAAGAAATGCGCTGGTACTTTCCATCAACCAGTTTCATTGGGTAACGCAAACGATAGTCACCGTGGCCATGTTCGCGCAGTGAAGCACCTTTGGCGCAGTAAGCGCCCATATTGATCGGTGAATCAAATACTGAGTCTTGACGAACCCAAACACCATTTTCAACAGTAGCGTCTGTAGCACAGCCTACTGAACAGTGGGTGCAAATTGTCCTCTTGACCTCTATCTTGCCTTTGCCATCCAGCATTGCCTTGCTAGGCTCTGCTGTTGCTTTTTGCACCAATGTTAGTTGGCTAGCGGCAATACCAGCACCAACGCCGACTCCCGAACGTTTTAAGAAAGTTCGGCGATCCATGGTGGGTACCGCTGCTTTTAAGCCGCGGGATAAGCTACCAATCAAATGTGATGTGGAGCGACTGCTTTGTGGGGTATTTGATTTACGAGTCAGACTCATATGTGGTCCCTGAAAAAGTTTTTTATTTAGTAATAGTTAAATCAATACTTAGCGGCATTCGCTAGTTAAAGCATGGTGCTTTCGTAATACTTACGCATATGAGCTGTGATTTCTTGTCCTTCTTTTTTAGCCTTCACAGTGCTACCAATTTCCTGAATAACAGCTTTACCAATAGAGGTTTGGGAAACTACAGCTACTGCCCCAACAGTGGCACCTGCACCAATAAAAAATTTACGGCGAGATTGCTTGTTTTCATCGCTTGTAGCAACTTTGGATTTAGTGCTCATGGCATGCTCCTCTTTAATTATTCTTAACCTAGTATGAGTGTAATTGGTAATTGCATTTTTGACATATGTAGATGTATTTATAGTTATAAGAGATCAGGGTAATCCCTTTGATGCGATGCAGCATCAAATCATGTCAAAGCTCTGACCCTCAATTGCCAGAAACTCTCTAGTGAGCGCAGCGACTGGATGGTAGAGATGCATCTCTGAAATCGCATCAATGGCATTACATAAATCTTCGTACCAAGGACGAATATGGTCATTGAAGAAAACCCTTTGATTTGTAAGGTTTGATATCTCTACATCATCACCTGCAATTAGATAGCGCATGACCTCACAAAGGGCTGAAATGTGATCCTCAGTCTCGGTGACATCTTTAGCAGCTTCAAGTCCAAATTCGTCTAAAGCCCTGCGAATATTAACCAGAGGTTTCTCATTGAGGTGGCCCGCCATATAGAAGGATCCATTGGGAACAATATTGGGCTTACCAACACTAATGAAATTCAGATCAAACTCATCCCGCCAAGCCTTGGCTGAATTATTTTTTGCCACCTCAACCAGATCCATCCAGGCTTTAGCTAAAGGTGCTTCATCAGCAGCATCGTATTGATCGGCTGTGGCAGCAATTTGATCTAAAAGCGCTTGGTCTGGCGGCAGATGAAAAAATCTGGCAATTAAGCCATAGAGATCAGCTCTAGCCAAATCCTCTGGTAGACCCACATCTCCCACTTCCGTTGACAAACTATCTATCGCTACTGCTTTCTCAATTTCACTCATGTTTCTTTCTTCACCATATCGACTACTCGACAATCGCTACACATCTTGAGCCTATCCATCGCAACACCCGCAAAGGCGCTATGAGCACCCAGCTTGCTCAACATGAGATCCACCATCTTTAGGGTTCCAAAAGCTTTCCCACAACTGATGCAATTAAATGCCTGAGTCTCATTCAGAGTTGTTCTTTGTTTGCGCTGTTCAACGGTCTGTAAGCGGGGGTTGAGGGTCAAAGCTTGCTCAGGGCAAGTCTGCACACAAATACCGCATTGCACGCACTGCTTTTCGATGAAGGAGAGAATCGGCTCATCTGGATTATCCAAGAGAGCACCTTCAGGACAACTACTTACGCAAGACATACATAAGGTACAAGCATCTTTATTAATTAGTAAGCCACCTAATAAAGATGAATTAGGTAAAGCAACGCCTGTCTCTGGCAATGGAGTCTTTGCTTGTTTTTGCAAATGTTGCAGCACTGCCTCAACGGTTTCCCGTTTCTGGGTAGATAAACCAAAACTGGCAGGAGTACAAATTGGATTTAGAGCACCACGCTGACGCAGCGCAGCCATCGCTTTAGAAACTGTTTGCAAATCGTCGGCTGATTGGGCCATGATTAAATGAATACGCTCATCAAAGCCATAAGCCTTCAGGATAGCGTTGGCAAGCTCGGCCTGCTCTTCAAGCGTTGCGCGATAAGCTGGATCCTCATCACCGCTCAAGAGTAAGACCACTTCTGTAAAGCCATATGTAAGAGCGCCAAGCCATAAATCTAAACCGGTAGAGGCGATATGCTCAATGCCATAGGGAATCACAAATG
>JBILYO010000246.1:0-2559 GCA_044377685.1 Polynucleobacter sp.
GGCTGCATAATCAATCCTAATGTTCTTTAGCGCCTAATGAAACAAAATTGAATACTATCGTATTTTTATTTATCCGCCGTACAAGCTATTTTTTTAACTTTTACTTTGCAATATCCGCAAAGGATCACAAGAGGCTTAAATGAATTCTGTTAATCGATTTATCGCTGGCACTTTACTATCCCTTTCCTTAGCTAATGTAGCTATCAGCGCACCTGAAACGGACTGGCCTAAAAAACCAGTTGTTGCGGTTCTTTCTTTTCCTGCTGGCGGCTCTACTGACGTTTTTGCACGTGCTGTGATGGCACCCCTCGGTGAAGCCTTGGGTCAATCGGTAGTAGTGGAAAACAAACCTGGTGCTGGCGGCATGATTGGTTTAGGAGCGGCTGCAAAAGCAGCATCCGATGGTTACACCATTCACTTTAGCGCCCTGACTAATCAAGCTATTTCACAAGCGCTATTTAAAAATCCTCCTGCTGATCTACGCAAGGATTTCATACCGGTTGCCTTAGTCGGAACTGTGCCACATTTAATTGTCGTCAATCCCAATGTACCCGCTAAGAATGTTACCGAACTGATTGCCTTCATTAAATCTAAAAAGGGTGACTTTAGTTACGCCTCTCAAGGCAATGGCAGTCTCTCTCATCTTGAATCTACTATGTTCATGCAACGTATTGGAGCAAGCGGAACACACATCCCTTACAAAGGAAGTAGCTTTGCCCTCCCCGATCTGATTGCCGGCAATACCTTAATGATGTTTGATAGTGTGACGGCTTCTTTACCCCATGTCCAAAGTGGCAAGCTACGTCCTATCGCTATTGCTGCTACAGAGCGCTCACCTCTGATACCGAATGTCCCAACACTTGGACAAGATGGTATGAAACAATTTGAAGTTGAAAACTTTTTTGCTGTCTATGTACCTAAAAATACTTCGCCAGCTGTAGTAGCAAAATTAGAGCGTGAGATTCGGAAGATTTTGACGAATCCTGATTTCAAGGCACGTTTGGCCACACAAGGAATTCATCCACAATTTGCTAACTCAGAGCAGCTAGCTGAAATCACCAATAAAGAGCATGATAAATGGGATAAAGTAGTCAAGTCTGCCAATATCAAGGTCGACTAAACGACTGAATTTTTCTAACTCGTCTCTTATAAATACTCCTATGTTGATATCCCCTCCCTTTGGTGGCGGTCGCGCTCCAGTCCTTGCCAGAAATTCCGTAGCGAGTTCACAACCACTAGCGACTCAAGCCGGTATAGAAGCACTCCAAAATGGTGGCAATGCTGTTGATGCTGCGCTGGCGACTGCTATCACTCTAACAGTTGTAGAGCCCACCATGAATGGTATAGGTGGCGATGGTTTTGCACTGATTTGGGATGGCAAAAAACTCCATGGCTTAAATGCTTCTGGACGTGCTCCTGCTGCTTGGACGCCTGAGTATTTTGCAGGTAAGTCTGCTATGGATTTGATTGGATGGAAAACTGTCACTGTCCCGGGCGTAGTTGCCGGGTGGATTGAACTATCCCGCAAGTTTGGCAAATTACCATTTGCACAGCTCTTCAAACGTGCGATTGATTATGCAGAAAATGGCTTTCCAGTTTCTCCAGTGATTGCACGTCAATGGTATGAAGCAGTTCCTGTTCTAAAAAATGAACCTGGATTTTCTGAATCGTTTTTATTAAATGGTAAATCACCTACTGCAGGTCAGATTTGGCGCTACCCAGCACAGGCTAAAACCCTTAAGGAAATCGCTGCAACAGAAACAGCCTCCTTTTATAAAGGTCCCCTAGCAAAACAAATGGTGGACTTTGCACAAGTAACGGGTGGTTGCTTTACGATGCAGGACTTTGCCAACTACACAACAGAATGGGTTGAGCCTCTTGCATTTGATTATGGTGAATACACCTTGCATGAGATTCCACCAAATGGTTCTGGCATAGCAGCTCAAATTGCACTGGGCATTTTAGAAGCAGCCAACGTAAAACAATACCCTGCCAATTCTGCAAAACGTATTCATTTGCAAGTTGAGGCAATGCGCATGGCTTTTGCAGATGCCTATGCTTATGTATCTGACTCATCTTCTATGAAGATGCCTCCAAGCGCGCTCTTAGATAAACAATATTTAGCCAGTCGCGCAGCTTTAATTGATCACAATCAGTCAGGAACTTATGGCCCTGGTGATCCTCACTCCGGCGGCACTGTCTATCTTTGCGCCGCAGATCAATCTGGCATGATGATTTCATATATCCAGTCGAACTTCAAAGGCTTTGGTTCTGGAGTGGTCGCACCAGGTGGTATCGCTTTTCATAATCGCGGCATGAGCTTTAGCTTGGTTAATGGTCACCCTAATCAAGTAGCCCCAGGCAAGCGCCCCTTCCACACTATTATTCCTGCGTTCTTAACTAAAGGTAATCAGCCTGCCATGGCTTTTGGTGTGATGGGTGGCAATATGCAGCCTCAGGGCCATATTCAATTTGTGATGCGCTTTGTGGATGAACATCTCAATCCACAAGCCTGTTCTGATGCTCCGCGCTGGCGTATTGATGACTTAGGTAAGTTAA
>JBILYO010000098.1:0-7834 GCA_044377685.1 Polynucleobacter sp.
CCGAGGCAAATGCAGAGCGCATTGGTGTGATGGTCGGCTCTGGGATTGGTGGTCTGCCCATGATTGAAGAGACTGGCGCTGAGCTTCTTGCTCGGGGTCCTCGTCGGATCTCACCATTCTTTGTGCCAGGCTCAATCATTAATATGATTTCTGGGCATCTCAGTATTTTGTTTGGTCTGAAGGGTCCGAACGTCGCTGCAGTAACCGCTTGTACTACTGGATTGCATAGCATTGGTCTGGCTGCTCGTTTGATTCAGTACGGTGATGCGGATGTCATGCTTGCAGGTGGTGCAGAATCCACGATCTCAGCATTAGGTGTTGGGGGCTTTGCTTCTGCAAGAGCCTTATCTACTCGCAACGATGATCCTGCAACTGCTTCACGTCCTTGGGATAAGGATCGAGATGGTTTTGTGCTCGGTGAAGGTGCGGGAGTGATTGTGCTTGAGGAGTATGAGCACGCTAAATCTCGGGGCGCAAAAATTTATTGTGAGCTGCTGGGCTTTGGTATGAGTGGTGATGCTTACCACATGACCGCACCCAATATGGATGGGCCACGACGCTGCATGATCAATGCCATGCGAGATGGAGGTTTAAATCCTGATCAAATTCAATACATTAATGCTCATGGCACTTCTACACCTTTAGGTGATAAGAATGAAACAGAAGCCATTAAAGCGGCCTTGGGCGATCACGCTAAAAAAACCTTAATTAACTCAACCAAGTCGATGACTGGGCACCTTTTGGGGGGCGCTGGAGGCTTGGAGTCTGTTTTCACTATTCTGGCGCTTCATCACCAGAAGTCCCCTCCAACGATCAATATCTTTAATCAAGACCCTGAATGTGACCTGGATTACTGTGCCAATACAGCAAGGGACGTGAAGATTGACTATGCGGTTAAAAACAACTTTGGCTTTGGTGGTACTAATGGCACCTTGATTTTTGGCAAGTTGCCCTAAGATCCTACTTATCTCCATTTTTTGGTTTATACAAAGTAGGCTAGCATTATGAAAAAGTACTTTATTGCGCTATTGGCGGTCATGAGCCTTGGCCACCTTTCGTTTATACCCGTTGCCTCTGCGCAAAATCCAAGGGTAATGATTCCTGATTTTGCTGACTTAGTTGAGAAAGCAAGTCCGGCAGTGGTGAATATCCGTACTACCGAAAAGGTTCAAGTTCAGCAAGCCCAAGGCGGTATTCCTGGAATGCCCGAGGAACAGGCAGAGTTTTTTCGCCGCTTCTTTGGTGTTCCAATTCCAGGTGTTCCTAGTACACCTAAACAAGCACAACCCAATCCAGGCAAACCACAAGAAGCAGATCGTGGTGTTGGCTCAGGTTTCATTATTGAATCCAACGGTTTGATTTTGACTAATGCTCACGTAGTTGAGGGCGCGAATACCATCTATGTCACCTTAACGGATAAACGTGAATTCAAAGCGAAGTTATTGGGCTTGGATAAGCGCACTGATATTGCAGTAGTAAAGATTGAAGCGCGAGACTTGCCTAAGTTGCCTTTAGGGGACTCTTCAAGAGTGAGAGTGGGTGAGTGGGTATTGGCTATAGGCTCACCATTTGGCTTAGAGAATACAGTGACTGCTGGTATCGTTTCGGCCAAAAGTCGTGATACTGGTGATTATCTGCCTTTCATTCAAACTGACGTAGCGGTAAATCCAGGAAACTCGGGCGGTCCACTTCTCAATACTGCTGGCCAAGTAATTGGTATTAACTCCCAAATTTTTAGTCGCTCAGGTGGCTACATGGGTATTTCTTTTGCTATTCCAATCGATGAAGCGATGCGTGTCGCTGATCAATTAAAAACCAGCGGCAAAATGACGCGCGGTCGAATAGGCGTTGCTTTGGGCGAGATGACTAAAGAGGTTGCAGAGAGCTTAGGTCTAGGTAAACCAAGGGGTGCATACGTTCGCAACGTTGATCCTGGAGGTCCTGCATCTGCAGGTGGTATTGAATCTGGTGATGTCATCCTCAGTTTTAATGGACGTGAAATTGCAAAATCTACTGACTTACCACGTTTAGTAGGGGAAACAAAACCTGGTACTACTGCCACTGTGCAGGTTTGGCGCAAGGGCGCTAATCGTGAACTAACCGTCACTGTGGGTGATAGCGAGTCGACGCAGGCAGCTAGTAAAAAGACAGATACACCATCGTCAAATAGCGCAAATACCAATGCATTAGGAGTGACTGTCACCGATTTGTCTGATGCTAAAAAGAAAGAGCTCAATATCAAAAGCGGGGTTGAAGTGACCACTGCTGGAGATGGGGCGTTGGCTAGAGCAGGAATACGCGCAGGAGATGTCATTATCCGCATTGGGGATGCTGATATCACTGGGGTTAAACAGTTCGAGACCCTAGTCAAAAGCCTTGACGCCAATAAGGCTGTTCCAGTCTTTGTTCGCCGTGCAGACAGCACCTTGGTGATCCCTGTAAGGCCAAAATAAGGCTAAATAAGGCCTAAAAATGGGCTTAGGCGCCAAATCGGCGCCACCCATTACAATCCTTTTAAGACGACTTTTTGCAGCGCATCATTGTGGTGCGTTCTGACAAGGCGTTTTTTGAATGACCTAATTAGACGCTATGGATTTAATCCGCAATTTTTCTATCATCGCCCATATTGATCATGGCAAATCGACACTTGCTGATCGCATTATTCAGCTTTGCGGTGGCCTTTCTGATCGAGAGATGGAGGCTCAAGTCCTGGACTCAATGGATATTGAGCGTGAACGTGGCATCACTATTAAAGCCCAAACTGCGGCACTACATTACAAGGCCAAAGACGGCAAAATTTATAACCTCAACTTGATTGATACCCCAGGGCATGTGGACTTTTCATATGAGGTCAGTCGTTCCTTATCGGCTTGTGAGGGCGCTTTATTGGTAGTAGATGCTAGTCAGGGTGTTGAGGCGCAAACAGTAGCGAACTGCTATACCGCTATCGAGTTAGGTGTTGAAGTGGTTCCGGTACTCAATAAGATTGATTTGCCACAAGCTGATCCTGAGCGTGCCATACAAGAAATTGAAGATGTGATTGGGATTGATGCTACCAATGCGCTTACTTGTTCTGCAAAGACTGGCCTAGGAGTTCATGAAGTCATTGAGGAAATGATTCGTCGTGTACCACCACCGCAAGGCGATGCGAGTGCGCCATTGCAGTGCCTCATCATTGATTCGTGGTTTGATAACTATGTTGGCGTGGTGATGCTAGTTCGTGTTGTTAATGGCACCCTCAAACCTAAAGACAAAGTTACTCTGATGGCTAATGGCTCGACTCACTTAGTGGAGCACGTAGGCGTCTTTAGCCCAAAGTCAGTTGATCGTCCTGAACTCAGTGCGGGTCAAGTGGGTTTTATCATTGCAGGGATTAAGGAATTAAAGGCTGCAAAAGTAGGCGATACCGTTACACATACCGTCGGACAAGTTGGTCGGACGCCCGCTGTCGTTCCATTACCAGGATTTAAAGAAGTAAAGTCTCAAGTATTCGCTGGTTTATATCCAGTAGAGGCAAGCGAATACGATCAACTGCGTGAGTCTCTTGAGAAATTAAAACTCAATGATGCTTCTCTGCTTTATGAGCCAGAAGTATCTCAGGCCTTAGGTTTTGGATTCCGCTGCGGATTCTTAGGCTTACTGCATATGGAGATCGTACAAGAACGTTTAGAACGCCAGTACGATATGAATTTAATTACAACCGCACCAACTGTGGTGTATCAAGTGCAGCAATCCGATGGCAGCATCTTGATGGTAGATAACCCATCAAAAATGCCTGAGACTAGTAAGGTCGATACCATCATGGAGCCGATCGTTACCGTTAATCTTTACATGCCTCAAGAGTATGTAGGTTCGATCATTACATTATGTGTCGGTAAGCGGGGTATTCAGACGGGTATGAACTATTTAGGTCGACAAGTACAGCTGACTTATGAGTTACCGATGGCAGAGATTGTGATGGATTTTTTCGATCGTCTCAAATCTATTTCACGGGGCTATGCCTCGATGGACTACGATTTCAAAGAATATCGTCCGGCTGATGTAGTGAAAGTTGATATTTTGATTAACGGTGATCGGGTTGATGCTCTCTCGGTTATTGTCCATAGGAGCAATAGTCAGCACCGTGGTCGTGAGGTAGTCTCTAAGATGCGCGGTATTATTCCACGCCAAATGTTTGATGTCGCTATTCAGGCAGCGATTGGTAGCAATATCGTTGCCCGTGAAAATGTCAAAGCCTTGCGCAAAAACGTTTTAGCCAAATGTTATGGCGGCGATATATCACGTAAGCGTAAGTTATTAGAGAAACAAAAAGAAGGTAAGAAGCGTATGAAGCAAGTGGGTAATGTGGAGATTCCACAAGAAGCCTTCTTGGCAATTTTACAGGTAGAGGGTTAATGAACTTTGCACTGATTCTCTTTATCTTGGTGATTATTTCTGGAATTGCCTGGATAGCCGATAAACTGTACTTCGCACCCCAGCGACTGCAGGCAGGTATTGCTCGTATGCCACTATGGTTGGAGTACACGGCTGGATTCTTTCCAGTAATTTGTGCTGTGTTTGTACTTCGCTCATTCATTATTGAGCCTTTCAAAATTCCATCGGGATCCATGATTCCGACTTTGCAAATCGGTGACTTTATTTTGGTTAATAAATTTACCTACGGTATCCGTTTACCAGTCATTAATCAAAAAGTGATTGATATGGGATCGCCAAAACGTGGAGATGTTGCCGTATTTCGATATCCACGCGATGAGTCGGTCGACTACATCAAGCGGGTTGTTGCGCTACCTGGCGATACCATTGAATACCAAGATAAGCGCTTGATTATCAATGGGCAGCCTTTGCAATACAGTGGGGGTGAGCCATACCTTGATCCCGAGAATATGCGCTATGCCAAGCGGTTTACTGAAACTTTCCCGGCTGATTTAGGCGGTAATCGTCACGATATTCTGAATGATCCTGATCGTCCTGCTGGATTTTTGCCGGCAGAGCGTTTTCCCGGCGCTGAATTTTGTCAGTATCAGCAAACTGGTTTGACCTGTAAGGTGCCCGCTGGTCATTATTTTGCTATGGGAGACAACCGCGATAACAGCGCTGATTCTCGCTATTGGGGATTTGTTCCTGAGAAGAACCTGGTTGGAAAAGCCTTCTTTGTTTGGTTAAATTTAGGCAATCTCGGTCGTATTGGAGGCTTTGAGTAAATATCATGAATGCGCGCGCCGTCATAGAAACTGCACCGCTTCAAGAGAGACTTGGGTATAGCTTCAAAAAACCTGAGTTATTAAACCAGGCGCTTACCCATCGTAGCCATAGTAAAAAAAATAATGAGCGCTTAGAGTTTTTGGGTGACTCTATCCTCAATTTCGTTGTTGCAGAAATGCTTTATGAGCGTTACTCAGATTTAGATGAAGGTGATCTTTCCCGTGTGCGGGCTAACTTAGTCAAACAGCAAGCGCTATATGAGATTGCGCAAACTCTTTCGCTGTCAGATTATCTGCGCTTAGGTGAGGGCGAATTAAAGAGTGGCGGCTTTCGTCGCCCATCGATATTGGCTGATACCTTGGAGGCTGTTACTGGCGCCATTTTTCTGGACGGTGGTTTTGAGGCAGCCAAAGCATGCCTTAGAAAACTCTACTCGGTAATTCTTGCCCAGGTAGATCCCATGACATTAGGTAAGGACGATAAAACCTTATTACAAGAGTGTTTGCAAAGCTACCAATTGCCGCTACCAACCTATAACGTGATTGGTACTAGTGGCGCTGCCCATAATCAACAGTTTGAAGTGGAGTGCCTTATCCCCAACCTAAAGGTAGGCGTGAAAGGCGAAGGCGCCTCACGGCGTGCAGCCGAGCAGGTTGCTGCTAAGCTTGCACTCATAGCAGTATTAAAAGCCTTACCCCAAGAATCACGTAAACCAAAGAAAACTCGTTCAGCTAAGAAAAAAGCAGCTAAAAAAGAAGTGACTGAAGAGCAATTGAACCTTAAGCTGAAGGGCTAATCGTGTTTAGATGTGGCACCATCGCCATTGTGGGGCGCCCCAATATGGGTAAATCCACTCTTTTGAATGCATTAGTCGGTCAAAAGATCAGCATCACTTCTCGTAAGGCGCAAACGACTCGTCATCGCATTCTAGGGGTTCAGAATCGCGAAGAAGCCCAGTTTATTTTCATTGATACGCCAGGTTTTCAGACCCGCTTATTAAATACCTTAAATAAAGCACTGAACCGAACTGTCACTACAGCATTACAGGATGTGAATGTTGCTTGCTTTGTAGTGGAGGCGGGTTATTTTGGTGAAGATGATAAGAAGGTATTAAAGCTCTTGCCTGATGATTTACCGGTGGTGTTGGTTCTTAATAAATTAGATCTTTTTAATAGCCGCTTTCAGACCCCTTCAGAGCGCGATCAAGCTTTACTCAACTTTATTCAAGAAATGGCAAAGTCTTGGTCTGAATTGGGTGGTCATGAAGATCAGAAGTCTGAGTTTGCTGAAATCATTCCGATGAGCGCGAAGAGCCCAGGCGATATTCAAAGACTGCTCGATGTCCTCGAGGGATATTTACCTGAAGCGCCCCCTGTCTATGATGGCGAGACCATTACAGATCGCAGTGAGCGTTTCTTAGCCGCTGAGATTCTGCGTGAGAAGGTATTTCGTTTTACCGGTGAAGAATTGCCATACACCAGCACTGTGGTAATTGATCAATTTAAAATGGACGGTAAGATGCGCCGCATTGCTGCCACTATTCTGGTTGATCGTGACAGTCACAAGGCGATGATTATTGGTCAAAAAGGTGAGCGCCTCAAAAAGATTTCTACCGATGCGCGAATTGATATGGAAAAGCTATTTGACGGTAAAGTATTTTTAGAAACCTGGGTAAAGGTAAAGCGTGGTTGGGCCGATGATCGCGCTGAGCTACGGGCACAAGGTTTGGAATAAAGCAGATGGCCTCGATTCGTGTTGCTGATGAGCCGGCTTTTGTATTACACAGTATTCCGTATAAAGAGACTAGTTTGATTTTGGATGTATTTACTCGGCAGTATGGCCGTATGGCCTTAATTGCTAAAGGCGCCAAACGGCCACACTCTACATTAAGACCAGTTTTACAGCGCTTCCAGCCACTATTAGTCTCTTGGAGCGGTAAATCGGAGTTACGGACTTTAACTAAATCAGAGTGGGTTGGGGGTATGCCCTCGCTAGTAGGGGATGCTCTTCTTTGCGGTTTTTACCTGAATGAGTTGTTGGTTAAGTTTTTAGCGCGTGAAGATGAATATGAAAAACTTTACGATAGTTATTCTCAAACAATTAATGCATTATCTAATCTTGAATTTGAATCTAAGGGTTTGGAAGAGATTCTGCGTCCCTTTGAGCTTTCCCTTTTACAAGAGACGGGTTATGCAGCGGCGCTTGATCGATGCGTTGAAACAAATGAAGCTCCCATAGCGATAGATCAGTATGTTTACCAGCCCGAGCGAGGTGTGAGGCCTGTGCAGGCTGATGACCCCGGGCACTGGCCTATTCTTTCTGGAAAATCGCTCTTAGCTATTGCTGCTGGCGATTTTTCTGATGTAGAGACTCTTGCCGAAAGTAAGCAGCTCATGCGGTTCTTACTGGGGCTCCATCTCCAAGATCAGGTTTTGACAACCCGTCAAATTTTGATTGATTTGAAGAAAATCTAGTAATCTATTGAGATGAAAAGCACTAATGCCCTGGAACTTGGGATCAATATTGATCACGTGGCAACTTTGCGTAATGCGCGGGGTACTACTTATCCGGATCCTTTAAGGGCAGCACGTTTAGCAGAAGAGGCTGGGGCAGACCTCATCACGCTCCATTT
>JBILYO010000247.1:0-2529 GCA_044377685.1 Polynucleobacter sp.
TTTACCTTACTACCAAATCCTGCACGATCGCCTAATTTGTAAATATTACTTGCCATGGCCTCTAAGATATTTTCTGCTTTTTGATATGCATCAGCATGACCAGAGGTCATCATTGTGATTTGGCCAGCAGCTGCTTTTGCAGCACCACCAGAGATGGGAGCATCTAAATATAGAAATCCTGAATTATTTAGGCGTTTCTCAAGCAAAGCAGACCAATTAGGATCAACTGTTGAGCACATGATAAAGAGTGATTTTGGCTTCATTTCATTTACTGCACCATGTTCACCAAACAGGATAGTTTCAGTTTGCTCTGCATTGACAACCACACTAATGATGATGTCAGATACTTTTGCTAGCTCAGAAGGTGTCTTAAACGCCACCCCCCCAGCCAATGCAAAATTCTCAGCTACTTCGAATCGTACATCGCAAATATTTAGATCATAGCCATTACGACGCAAAGAGCTGGCCATGCCTAATCCCATGGCGCCAAGGCCAATGAGACCGATAGATGGTGATTTTTTGGAATTAGTAGTCATAGATCCCATTGTATGTCTGGCATAAAGTTTATTACACAGTATCATTTTTACGCTGTAAGTCATTGAATCTTATGGACTATCAAGCAGCAATGAATTTTTCTAAGGCCCAGGGCGCACGTTCGAATCGTGCTGGGTAGGGCGTTAAAGATCCATGATCTAAGATGAGAAACGATAAACTAACTTACTATGCCAATATTTCATGCTGAAGATCTAAAAACTAAAATTGCTCAAATAATTAGAGCTTCTGGTAGTTCTGAGCTCGAGGCCTTGCGGGTTAGCACAAACTTGATTGAGGCAAATTTAAAGGGACATGATTCCCACGGAGCGGGAATGATTCCACGTTACATCGAATCATTTCAAGAAGGATCTTTACAGCCCAATCAAAGCATTAAGGTAACAAGCGACCTAGGTAGTATGTTAGTACTTGATGGGCAGGGAGGCTTTGGGCAAATTGTCGGTGAAGAAGCAATCGTGATGGGGATTTCTAGGGCAAAAAAATTAGGTAGTTGTATTGTGTCCTTATCGCGTGCTCATCACTTGGGTCGTATTGGGCATTTCGCTGAAATGGCTGCAGCAGAAGGCTTAGTCTCAATTCACCTAGTGAATGTTATTTCTGCTCCAGTTGTAGCTGTTTGGGGTGGCGGTATAGGTAGACATGGTACCAATCCATTTTGTATTGGCGTACCGATTACTCATCGTGAACCATTTATTTTAGATTTTGCTACTAGTCGCTCTGCGCAGGGCAAGATGCGGGTTGCTCACAATACTGGCAAACAAGTCAGCCCTGGGTTTTTAATCAATCAACAGGGCTTGCCTACCACCGATCCAGGAGTTGTTGTAAAGCCAGATGCTGCCGGTAATTTAGGAGCCTTAATGCCTTTTGGAGAGCATAAAGGCTCGGGTTTGGCCATAGCCTGTGAATTGCTGGGTGGTGCATTAACTGGGGGTGGCACTTGGAAGCCACCGAAAGTAAAAAAACGTGCTATCTGGAATGGGATGTTATCGATTTTGATCAACCCCATTTGCATGAGCTCAAAAGAGCAATTTGAATTAGAGACAAACTCATTTATTGATTGGGTATATCAAAGTCCAGCCAGCGAGGCTGGTGTTCCGGTGATGCTAGCAGGCGAGCCCGAACGAAAAATGATGGCACTACGATTAGCAAATGGCTTTGAAATTGATGATAAAACTTGGCATGATATTTGTGAGGCAGGGAAAAAAGTTGGGGTTAACTTACAGTAGTATCAATTTTCATTTTGTCGGCTAAACCGACAAATTAGACATTCAACCATCTGACCACCTGCGATGCGGTCATGCTTCTAGTCTTCTAAAGGGATCCACATAATAGTTGGGCAACCAACATTCCACTATGCTGTTATTGTCATGGAGTAGTAAGTAATCTATTAAAGAGGCAATAATATGGCCCGCTTTCTAAGATTTTCTATAATTTTGATGGTTTTTGGCGCAAGCTCCGGCGTCTATTCTCAATCACGTTTCGAAGAGAGCTTTTCCCAAATGGGAATAGGTTATGAAGTCTTAAAATATTCCTTTACGGGTGGAACGATTACCGAACCTCCATATCAGGGTATTCCTTATGCTGCTTCAGCACCCAATGCAAACAGCTTAACCTTTTCAGCCGCTACTGGCTATAGTTTTTTGCTGCATCCCAATTTCTTATTAGGCTTTGGCGCTGAATATAACTTAGTCGATTCAAAAAGTTCTAGCTACACGATTACTTTTGCAGGCGAAAGTGGGGGCGACCAATTTAAACAAGGCAGCGCAACCAATTGGGTTTCTGCTATCAAGAACCAAGATTACAGCATTTATGTAGCGCCTGGATATCCTATTGGAATTGATAAGTTAGTATTTGTAAAGTTGGGTTATGCCAGTACTCGAATGTATTCTGGTGGCGGTGATTACGATATGGTTAGAGGACCCTTAGTTGGCCTTGGCTATAAACAGGTGATTACCGATTTTAATTGGGTAATTAAAG
>JBILYO010000099.1:0-7799 GCA_044377685.1 Polynucleobacter sp.
TATCCAACTGAGCTACAGCCGCAACAGCCATAATTATGCCATGGAAGAGAAGAACTACATTACCCCTGCAGGTCACGAACGCATTAAAAAAGAGCTTCTACAGCTCTTAAATCTCGATCGGCCTGAAATTGTCAAGGTGGTCCATTGGGCCGCTTCTAATGGAGACCGCTCCGAAAATGGTGACTATATCTATGGAAAAAAGCGTCTGCGGGAGATTGATCGCCGAATTCGGTTTTTAAACCAACGTCTTGAATTTGCTGTAGTTGTCGATAATTCAGCACGTCAATCTGGTGATGCAGACGCTCAACAAGTTTTTTTCGGTGCCACCGTAACCTACGCCTTAGTGACTGGTTCGTCGGCTGGCAAGGAAACGATCATCACCATTGTTGGGGTCGATGAAGTCAATTTAGATAAAGGACATGTGAGCTGGGTATCGCCAATTGCAAAGGCTTTAATTAAGGCAAGACTGGGTGATTGTGTCAATATTCAAACACCCACCGGCCCTGCTGAAATTGAAATTCTGAATGTCCAATATCTTTGAGCAATGCGCCTAAATTGCCCGAGTACGAATCACTCTCATTACGTCTGGGTTAGTTCGCAGACTTCGCATCACTTTGGATAAATGGAGTCGGTCATACACTTGAATCGTAAACCGTATGGTGACTGAGTCTTCTTTATAACGGTCTTCCATTGAAACATTCATAATATTGGAATCAGCAGCGGTAACGCTACTTGCGACACGAGCGAGAACACCTTTGCCCTGCAGTGTATCTATTGCAAGATCAACTTCAAACTCACGATTAAGCTCTTTACCCCACTCAACCTCAACCCACTTATCACTATCTTTTGAAAGCATACGTAATGCAATTGGGCATTCATTCGTATGAACCTGTAGGCCCTCACCTTTACCGAGATAACCGATGATGCTATCACCGGGAATGGGATGACAGCAAGTCTGAAAACTAATCGAATTACCTTCACGCCCATCAACCAAAATAGCTTGCCTTTGATGATGATGGATCTCTTGAGAGGGCGCGACCCAATCTGCGGCGCCAAGACGCATCTGCTCAGATCCACCTTCATCATCAATCAGAATTTTTAAGCGGATGGCAAGCTCTTGGGGAGACCGTCTTCCTAATGCGATATTGACGCAAGCCTCTTCGCGATTCTTATCGCCAGTCCAATGCATGAGTTTTTCCCAAATTTCTGGGGTAATTAATGCACCATCAACTCCTTGCTGACGTAAAGCACTCGCTAGGAGTCGCTCACCTAACTGCAAGGACTCTGCATAATGCTTTGTTTTCAAGGAATGCCGAATTGAAGCACGTGCCTTACCAGTTCTCACAAATGCTAGCCAACCTGGATTGGGCTGTGAATTAGCTGAATTGATTACTTCAATAATGTCGCCATTCTTCAATTCACTTCTCAAGGGCAACTGTAATCCATTGATCTTGACAGCAACACAGGTATTACCTATGTCGCTATGAATAGAGTATGCAAAATCAAGAGCGGTAGCGCCACGCGGCAAAGCACGAATTTGGCCTTTAGGGGTAAAGACATAGACTGCGTCTGGAAAAAGGTCAATCTTCACATGCTCTAAGAACTCTTGTGAATCACCGCTACTATCTTGAATATCAATCAAAGACTGTAGCCACTGATGAGCGCGATTTTGAACTTCGCTCATATCAGGTGAGCCATCCTTGTAAGCCCAATGCGCTGCAACTCCGGCTTCAGCAACAGCATGCATTTCTGTTGTCCGAATTTGAAACTCAACAGGTACACCAGATGGTCCTAAGAGAGTGGTGTGTAGTGATTGATAGCCATTGAGCTTAGGAATGGCGATGTAATCCTTAAATTTTCCGGGCATTGGCTTGTACAAGGAATGTAACAAACCTAAGGCGCGATAGCACTCATCAATACCATGCACGGTTACCCTAAAAGCATAGACATCTAAGACTTGTGAGAAGCTTAAGTGCTTAGTCCGCATCTTGTTGTAGATGCTAAAGAGGGTTTTTTCACGACCCCTAAGATCTACCTCTAAATTAGCTTTTGCAAATGCCATCCGAGTGGCCTGCAAAATCTTTTCAACCATTTCTTTACGATTGCCACGCGCTCGTTTAACTGCGCCTTCAATGACTCTAAACCGCATCGGCATGGCAAAGCGAAAGCTAAGATCTTGTAAATCGCGATAGATAATATTTAAACCCAAGCGGTGAGCAATCGGCGCATAAATCTCAATGGTTTCCGCAGCCACTCGGCGGCGCTTCTCCATCGGTACCGCATCTAAGGTGCGCATATTATGAGTACGATCAGCCAGCTTCACTAGGATGACGCGGACATCCCTAGCCATCGCCATAAACATTTTACGAAAACTCTCTGCTTGAGCTTCTGCATGGCTCTGAAACTCTAATTTATCAAGCTTAGTAAGACCTTCAACTAGCTCTGCCACTTTATTGCCGAACTTCTCTACTAGATCTGCTTTGGAGGAGCCGGTATCTTCAATCACATCATGTAATAAGGCCGCCATAATTGAAGGCGCATCTAAGCGCCAAGTGGCGCAAAGTTCAGCAACTGCTACAGGATGAGTAATATAAGGTTCGCCACTATGTCGATACTGACCTAGGTGTGCGGTATCAGAAAACTGAAATGCTTTTTTGATGAGTGCTATTTCATCTGGCTTGAGATAGCCTAGTTTTGCTAATAAGCCTTCGATCGATACAACTTGATGTTTTAGCGGCGACTTGGGAGCAGAGGTGGGCCCAAATAAATGACGACTAGAGTGTGCCAACAAAGTGGCTAAGATGGATTTTTTATTCGCTTTTGGTTCAGTATCTAAAAGATCTGCTTGACCAGCTAAACCTGAGGTCTCATTGGGTGAGACCCCTCCAGAATATTCCGATGATTTTGGTGAACCTAAAGGGAGCTCCACACCGGAACTCCTTTTTTACAAAGGTACTTTGGTCAACATGTCACGGTCAGTCACACCAGCAGCCACTTCACGTAAAGCAACTACAGTGGCTTTATCTCTGGACTCAACACGTGGCGAGTGACCTTGAACTAATTGACGAGCGCGATAAGTTGCCGCCAAGACTAGTTCAAAACGATTTGGGATGGTTTTAAGGCAATCTTCTACAGTAATACGTGCCATGCTGAACTCACTTAATTTAGCTTCAATACCTATAGGATAACTGATTACACCCCAAGACGCTTCAAAAGCGCTGGGTTGCGGGCCATGCTGGGGCCAGATCGAAGCCTGCTAGCGGCCAAAATATGCTTTAAGTCAGCCAAGGCCTGTTCAAAGGAGTCATTGACCACAATAAAATCAGCCTCATGGGCATGCCCAAGCTCAATATGAGCGGCAGCCAAGCGGCGTTCAATGGTAGCTTCATCATCCTGGCCGCGTTTACGTAAACGCTCTTCTAGGGCCTCGATTGATGGCGGGAAAATGAAGATCCACTGTGTTGATGGAATGATCTTGCGAATCTGCTGTGCTCCTTGCCAGTCTATCTCTAGCATGACATCACTACCCGCTATCATCTGTGACTCAATCCAGGGGCGAGAGGTGCCATAAAAATGGCCATGCACTTCAGCCCACTCCAAAAACTGTCCTGCATCACGCTCACGTACAAAATCTTCTTTTGTGACAAAGCGATAATCTTTCCCATCAAGCTCTCCTGACCGAGGTGCACGAGTAGTTGTTGAAAGGGATAACTTCAAACCAGCGTCATCTTGCAGCAAAGCATTGACTAAGGATGACTTGCCGGCACCTGAAGGCGCCACAATCATCAGCATGCTGCCTTGATAGGAGGGAGACAAAATCGGGCTGGTCATAAGTTAATTGTAAGGATTACTCTAAGTTTTGTACTTGTTCACGCATTTGTTCAATGAAGAGCTTAAGTTCTAATGCAGCTTGAGTACATTCTTCGGATACTGACTTAGAGCTCAATGTATTGGCTTCACGATTGAGTTCTTGCATCAGAAAATCTAGGCGCTTACCCACAGGACCTTTACCCACCAAGGCTTTATCTACAGCCTCCAAATGGGTTTTTAGTCTGGCAAACTCTTCTGCTACATCGATTCTGACGGCATAGAGCACCACCTCTTGGCGTATCCGCTCCATCAGTTCTGGGCCACCTTTAGACTGCTCTTGAGCGGCCAAGGCTTCAGACAAGCGCTCGGTTAACTTCTCTTGGTACTGTGAAACGTAAAGAGGTACTTTGGGTTCGATTACAGCGACAATCTCGCGCATCTTGCCTGTGATGTTGGTGAGCACGCCAACCAAGGATTTACCTTCAGTGCGGCGACTCTCTATTAATGAAGTTAGAGCGGCACGTCCAGCCTCGACAGTGGCAGCAATCCAACCATCTTCCTCGCCACGCGGCTCTGAAACGACACCAGGCCAGCGCAAGATATCGGAGATCGTCATCTCAGTTGCCTTCGGAAAAGCTTCCTGTGCTTTTTCTTGAAGGGTATATAAAGCATCAAGACGCTCTTTATTAAGAGCCCCCAAAACGTGTGAGTGAGCTTTACTACTAGAAGCAGCTCCCGCGTTAACCCGCCAAGCAGCTCTAAACTCCACTTTCCCACGAGACAACTCTTGAGTCGCCATTTCTCTAAGGGCAGGTTCAGCCCCACGGCACTCATCCGGAAGACGAAAGCCTAAATCTAGAAAGCGGCTATTAACAGCCCGACACTCCACCTGCAGATCAGCAACCACACCCCCTCCTAGGGAGACTTGGCGGGAAGCGCTGCCATAACCAGTCATGCTCGATATCATAGGAACATTGTAGATTGATAGCTAAACCACAGGACCAAATTTCATGAGCGCCACAAACCCAGCCAATATAAGCCGCCCTAGCGGACGTCTTCCAAAGCAATTACGCCCTGTCAGCATTTCCAGAGCATTTACCAAGCATGCTGAGGGCTCAGTACTAATTGCCTTTGGTGATACTAAGGTGCTGTGTACAGCCAGCATCTTAGAAAAGGTGCCACCCCATAAAAAAGGATCTGGTGAAGGATGGGTTACAGCGGAGTACGGCATGCTGCCCCGCTCTACCCATACCCGTAGTGATCGTGAAGCGGCACGCGGCAAACAATCTGGACGTACCCAAGAAATTCAGCGCCTGATTGGGCGTGCCATGCGCAGCGTTTTTGATCTCAAAATTTTAGGTGAGCGCACGATTCACTTAGATTGTGACGTTTTGCAGGCTGATGGCGGTACACGCACTGCCTCGATTACTGGCGCCTATGTTGCTGCACGTGATGCAGTAAACCAATTACTCAACAGCGGCGTACTCTCCAAAGATCCCATCATCGACAGTGTTGCAGCAATCTCAGTTGGCATTTACCAAGGAATTCCTGTGCTGGACTTGGATTACCCAGAAGACTCCTCATGTGACACTGATATGAATGTGGTGATGACAGGTAAAGGCGGCATGATTGAAGTACAAGGTACCGCTGAGGGAGCAAGCTTCTCTAGAGCTGAACTAGATGCTCTTTTGGATCTCGCGGAACAAGGGATTGACGAGTTAACCCAAATGCAAATCCAGTCCTTAAAATAATCAGTAAAGTATGCAAAAACTGGTCTTAGCCTCTAATAATGTCGGCAAGCTGCGAGAATTTAAAGAGCTATTGGCGCCCCTAGATTTTGAGGTCATTCCTCAAGGAGATTTAGGGATTCCTGCGAGCGAAGAGCCGCATCATACCTTTGTGGAAAATGCTTTAGCCAAAGCACGTCATACTAGCGCTGCCAGTGGCATGCCGTCACTGGCTGATGATTCAGGCATCTGCGTCAAAGCCTTAGGCGGTCAGCCGGGCGTCTACTCAGCACGCTATGCAGGTGAACCTGCTAATGATGCCGCCAACAATCAAAAATTAATGACTGCTCTGCACGGCGTTGAAGATAGAGCAGCACATTATGTTTGCGCTCTAGTGATGGTGCAAGATGCGAATGATCCTGAACCATTGATTGTGCAGACTCGCTGGCATGGTTTGTTTTTGGATGAAGCAATCGGTTCTCATGGCTTTGGTTATGACCCTCATTTTTTCTTACCTGATCTCAAAATGACTGCAGCCCAATTGACTCCTGAGCAAAAGAATCTTCTGAGTCATCGCGGCAAAGCATTGCGCGAGTTGATTTCTCAATTACAAGATCGAGCTAAGTGATGGCGATTAGCAGCAACACCAATAAAATTGTATTAAAAGCGCTCCCACCTCTGTCGCTATATATTCATTTTCCTTGGTGTGAAAAGAAATGTCCTTATTGCGACTTTAATTCACATCAAATCAAAGAGGTCCTACCTGGATCGAATCTCCAGGCCTCTAATGGCTTTGATGAAACTCGCTATATCAAGGCGCTCATTGCTGACTTAGAGACCGAGCTACCTCGTATTTGGGGAAGACAAGTGCATAGCATCTTCATAGGTGGTGGAACGCCAAGCCTACTCTCTGCCCAGGGGATGGATACCTTGCTGTCTGCCATACGCGCACGTATCCATTTAGAACCCGATGCAGAAATCACGATGGAAGCCAATCCTGGTTCAGTAGAGGCCGAGAAATTTGCGGGCTTTGCAAAAGCGGGTATTACTCGTGTTTCTTTGGGTATTCAAAGTTTTCAAGATCCACAGCTTAAAGCCTTGGGACGGATTCATAATGGAGCAGAAGCAAAGCGTGCTATTGAAATCGCTTTGCAACATTTCAAATCAGTCAATTTAGATTTAATGTATGGCCTCCCTATGCAGACCTTGGATGATGCCAAAAAGGATGTCGAAACGGCCTTAACTTTTCAGACGCCCCACCTATCTTTGTATAACCTCACTCTTGAGCCCAATACGTACTTTGCTAACTTTCCGCCTAAGCTGCCTAGCGAAGATGTCGTGGATGCCATTTTTGAGCAAAGCCTAGACCTGCTGACTAAAGCGGGATTTAAACGTTATGAGATATCTGCGTATGCCAAGCCAGGTATGGAGTGCAAACATAATTTAAATTACTGGCGCTTTGGTGATTACATTGGTATTGGCGCTGGTGCTCATGGAAAAATTTCTTTCCCTGACAAAGTTACCCGTCAGGTTCGTGAACGCCATCCAGAAACCTATATGCAGGCCATGGAACAAAAAGGTAACGGATTAATAGAGTCTAAAGACATTCCTGCTACCGATCTGCCTTTTGAATTTATGCTCAACACCTTGAGGCTAACGGATGGTGTAGCTACCAATACCTTCTCTGAGCGTACAGGACTTCCGCTGAGCTCTATTAGCAAAGGATTAGATGAGGCGAGTAAAAAGGGTCTGCTTGATCCCAATCCCACAGTTCTAAAAGGAACCCCTCAGGGATTACGCTATCTGAATAATCTTCAAGAGCTATTTTTAGCTTAAGTTACTTTCCGGTCCATCTTGGAGCAACCCCACTCAAAAAAGATGTAACGCCATGCTTAAAGTCAGCACTAGCATAGGTCTCACTAATTAAATCCTGACAATTCGTTGCTTGATTGGCAATTTGTCTTGCCAGCATGAGCTTTGAGGATTTTTGCGTGATTGGGGCTAAGGATGCCAGGCGCTCAGCCAATGCATGGATTTCTTGATCGAGATCTTGGGGTTCGCAAATCTTCAGTAAGTAGCCCTGCTTCAATAGCTCTGGCGCAGAAATCATTTCTGCCAATAACAGCATGCGCTTGACAATCGGAACACCTAAATGACTGACTAACCACGCTAGATTACTAGCCGATAAACAATTTCCGAGTGTTTTAGCAATCGGAACTCCAAAGCGAGCATCAGGGGTAGCAATGCGAAAGTCACAGCAGG
>JBILYO010000100.1:0-7778 GCA_044377685.1 Polynucleobacter sp.
GCCCATCTTTTGCGCCCACATATTATTAAAAGCATGAATCACTGGTTTTTCATAAACTCCTGCTTTGGTGTATGGCTCATCTTGTAACCAAGCCTCTACATCTGCTCTACTCGCAAAGTCTATTGCCAATAGACTACCAATCGGTGTCTTACCATCATCGGATATCAAAGGGCCTGCAAAGGCCATGCGATCAGATAATTGTGCAAGATAAGCGCGATGCTCTGGTCTTACTTGAATACGTAACTCACCGGTGCCAGGGCGATCCATCAGCAAAATTGCAAATATCATATTGTCTCCATTGAGGTATTTTGAGGTTTTGTGTCGTATTGGAATATTACGGGATTTTAAAAATAATAAAACCATCCGAAGATGGTTTTAGTGCTACTGGCGGAAGAGGCGGGATTCGAACCCGCGGTAGGCTATTAACCTACGCACGCTTTCCAGGCGTGTGACTTAAACCGCTCATCCACCCTTCCGTAAGACCACTGATTATACGTTTGCCGAAAGGGTTTGCCTTGGAATGCCTAGATGGGCTGCTTGAGTTGTTCCAGAATTGCAGGATTCTCAAGGGTTGAGGTGTCTTGAGTCACTTCCTCACCTTTGGCAATCACTCGCAAGAGACGTCGCATGATCTTGCCAGAACGGGTTTTCGGTAAGTTATCACCAAAACGAATATCTTTTGGTTTAGCAATAGGGCCAATTTCTTTGCCCACCCAATTACGCAAATCAGTTGCGATCTTTTTAGCCTCATCACCAGTTGGACGACCGCCCTTGAGCACTACGAATGCGCAGATAGCCTCACCAGTCATATCATCAGGACGACCTACTACTGCTGCCTCAGCAACTAATGGGTTAGCTACTAAGCTCGACTCGATTTCCATGGTGCCCATACGGTGACCAGAAACGTTCAAGACATCATCAATACGTCCAGTGATGGTGAAGTAAGCAGTATCTTTATTTCGGATTGCACCATCACCAGCAAGATACAAAGCTCCGCCCAACTCTTCCGGAAAATACGATTTCACAAAACGATCTGGATCATTCCAAATATTACGAATCATAGAAGGCCATGGACGTTTCACAACCAAGATGCCGCCTTGTCCGTTGGGAATATCAGCGCCCGCCTCATCCACTATTGCTGCCATGATGCCTGGCAAAGGTAGTGTGCACGAGCCTGGAACCATCGGAGTAACACCGGGCAATGGCGAAATCATGTGGCCACCAGTTTCGGTTTGCCAGAAAGTATCCACAATTGGGCAACGTGAGCCGCCTACATTTTCGTAATACCACATCCATGCTTCAGGATTAATTGGCTCACCAACTGAACCCAAGAGACGCAGTGAAGATAAGTCATAGCTCTTTGGATGAACCAATTCATCATTGCTAGATGCTTTGATGAGTGAACGAATGGCAGTAGGTGCAGTATAAAAAATGGTCGCTTTATGTTTTTGAATCGTATCCCAGAAACGACCTGCATTAGGATAGGTTGGCACACCTTCAAAAACAATTTCAGTAGCACCTGCAGCCAATGGGCCGTAAGTAATATAGGAGTGGCCGGTTACCCAACCAATATCTGCTGTGCACCAGAACACATCAGTTGGCTTGATGTCAAAGGTCCACTTCATTGTGAGAATTGCCCACAAGAGGTATCCACCAGTGGAATGCTGAACGCCTTTTGGCTTGCCGGTAGACCCTGAGGTATACAGAATGAACAAAGGATGCTCGGCACTGACCCACTCTGGTTCACAAGTAGTAGATTCATTTGCGACAAGGTCATGCATCCATACATCACGACCAGCAAGCATCGGAATGGAGCGCCCGGTCCGCTGATATACAACAACGTTTTTCACTTTTTCGCATTCACCTAATGCAATAGCCTCATCAACAATGATTTTGAGGGGCAATTCTTTACCGCCACGATATTGTTCATCGGCAGTGATCACTGCTACAGCACCAACGTCAACGATCCGTTCTTGCAAAGATTTTGCAGAAAATCCACCGAATACCACTGAATGTATTGCACCAATACGCGCGCACGCTTGCATTGCAACAATGCCTTCAATTGACATAGACATATAAATAATGACGCGGTCACCAGACTTGATGCCCATTTTGCGCAATGCATTGGCCATCTTAGAAACGCGATCCAGTAATTCTTGATAGCTGACGTTAGTCACTTTGCCGTCATCTGCTTCAAAAATAATGGCGGTCTTATTACCAAGACCTTTTTCAATATTGAAATCTAAACAGTTATAAGAAGCATTGGTTGTGCCATCTTCAAACCACTTATAAAAAGGGATTTTGGACTCATCCAATACCTTGCTAAAAGGTTTCTTCCAATGGATATTCTCTTTGGCGAGGCGTGCCCAGAAACCCTCATAATCATTCTGCGCTTCTGCGCACAGTTTGTTATACGCTTCCATGCCTGAAATGGCAGCACCCTTGACAAAGTCTGTAGGTGGGTTAAAAACGCGGTTTTCTTGCTTTAACGATTCCATGCTTTACAGCCCTCTATCTAATAATCATCAATCTTTATCTGCGAAAATATCGCACAATGACGGAATTACCCAGTTAAGACCTTAGAAGATAAGCGAAAACACTCAGGATTTGCTCTATGGCAAACCCTTAAAATAGCTCAAACCTTATAAAACAGGCAAAAACAATGACAAATATCAAACAAAACGACCTGATTCAAAGTGTGGCAGATGCCTTTCAGTTCATCTCCTACTATCACCCCAAGGACTTTATTGCTGCCATGGGTAAGGCCTATGAGCTTGAAGAGGGACATGGCGCTAAGGATGCAATTGCCCAAATATTAACCAATAGCCGCATGTGTGCCGAAGGTCACCGCCCTCTTTGTCAAGATACAGGAATTGCTGTTGTCTTCCTTAAAATTGGTATGAATGTTCAATGGCCCGATGCCACCATGAGCGTCACTGATATGGTGAATGAAGGCGTACGCCGTGCCTATCTCAATCCCGACAATATGCTGCGCGCTTCAGTGTTGAGTGACCCTGCTGGCAAACGCAAAAATACGGGTGATAACACCCCTGCTGTCATCCATTATGAAATCGTTCCGGGTGATGATGTTGAAGTGATTTGCGCCGCTAAAGGTGGTGGCTCTGAAAATAAAGCGAAGATGGTGATGTTAAATCCATCTGACTCCATCGTAGATTGGGTATTAAAAACTGTTCCTACGATGGGTGCGGGTTGGTGTCCACCAGGAATCCTCGGAATTGGTATTGGTGGCACTCCAGAAAAAGCCATGCTCATGGCAAAAGAATCTTTAATGGGACCAGTTGATATTCAAGAGTTGATTGTTCGTGGTCCTAAAACACAAGCTGAAGAGTTACGTCTTGAGATTTATGACAAAGTAAATAAGCTTGGCATTGGAGCTCAAGGTCTAGGCGGCTTGGCCACGGTGCTCGATGTCAAGATTATGGAATACCCAACTCATGCAGCCTCCTTACCAGTGGCAATGATTCCAAACTGTGCGGCCACTCGTCATATTCATTTCCATTTACATGGTGATGGTCCAGCTAAATTAGAGATGCCCTCTTTATCTGATTGGCCAGATGTCACTTGGACTCCAGATGTTCAGAAATCAAAGCGGGTGAATTTGGATACCTTAACGCCTGCTGAAGTAGCCAGCTGGAAACCAGGCGAGACAATCCTTCTCAATGGAAAAATCTTGACCGGTCGTGATGCTGCTCATAAACGCATCCAGGATATGCTGGCTAAAGGCGAAGAATTACCAGTCAGCTTTAAAAACCGTGTGATCTATTATGTCGGTCCGGTTGATCCGGTTCGTGATGAAGTGGTTGGTCCAGCTGGACCTACCACTTCAACCCGCATGGATAAATTTACTGAGATGATGCTGGCAAAAACTGGCTTAATCGCCATGATTGGTAAAGCAGAGCGTGGGCCCGAAGCAATTGAGGCGATTAAAAAACATAAATCGGCTTACCTCATGGCTGTTGGTGGCGCTGCCTATCTTGTTTCTAAAGCGATTCAGACATCCAAGGTGGTCGGATTTGCAGATCTAGGCATGGAAGCGATCTATGAATTTGATGTTAAAGATATGCCGGTTACCGTTGCCGTCAATTCTGAAGGTATTTCGATGCACCACGAAGGTCCTCGTAACTGGCAAGCCAAAATTGCTGGCATTCCAGTCAAGATTGTCTAAGTTCATCAACCCAGTTAACTAAAAAGCACACGTTGGCACTCATCGGCGTATTTGATTCTGGCGTAGGAGGCTTATCCATTTTGGATGAGGCCCTTCGTCAATTGCCGCAGCACGACTACATCTATTTAGCCGACTCAGCAAATGCTCCTTATGGAGAGCGTTCTAGCGATTGGATTACAGATCGAAGTTTGGTGCTATGTCGCCATCTCTTAGACGAAGGTTGTGATGCTATTGTCGTTGCTTGCAATACCGCTACTGCGCAAGCGATTGCACAGATTCGGGATAGCTTGGCCATTCCAGTAATAGGAGTAGAGCCGGGAATAAAGCCTGCTGCAATGCAAACCCAAAATGGTATTGTGGGTGTCTTGGCTACCGAAGCTACCTTAAAGAGTGACAAGTTCAACGCCTTGTTAGCCACACTTCCTAGTAACTGTCAGTTCATCAAGCAAGCAGGCGCTGGCTTAGTGCCGCTGATTGAGGCTGGCAAAGCCAATAGTGAAGCAGCTCTAGAATTATTGGCTGTTCATCTACAAGCAATCCAAGATGCTGGTGCAGACACTTTGGTTTTAGGATGCACCCACTATCCTTTTTTACGGAAAGCGATTCGAAAGCTGCTCGGGGAATCCATTGCCATCATCGATACGAGTGAGGCTGTAGTCAAGCAACTGAAAAGGCAGCTAGAAGCAACAGTAGTTTTAAATGCTAAACATGGCAAGCAGCAGCTCACTTTTATTAGCAGTAAGGATGAGCATAGTCTATTGGCAATGGCTAATGAATTGATATATAGCGATATGCAGTCACATCATGTTCAAGCTAAGTTCTTAGGCAATATCTGATGAGCACTTTTCTACAAAAATTGGGTTCCTATATTCCGTTTAATAAAACAGAGCGCATTGTTATTGTTATTGTGCTGTTACTGCATGTTTTACCTGCTTTAGACTATTTCAACTGGAGTGCAAAGCCAAGCAAACCAGATGAAGATACACGGGTGATGGCAAATCTAGTGAGCCCTGAAGCTGCTGATAAGAGTCAGCAGCCCCCAGCCCCAGCCCCACCTCCACCCAAACCAAAGTCTGAACCGAAGCCCGAACCGAAGCCCGAACCGAAGAAAAAAACGGTAGATGAAAAATCTGCCGATAAGCCAACCCCTGCCCCCACCCAAGCTCAACAGCAGCCTCAGCAACAGCCTCAAACCCAACAGACTAGCCCACAAACGAAGAGTGAAGTCACCCCACCCACCGCCAATGTCGCGCCTTCGACCACTGGCGGTGCAAGCGGCACACCCATTCAGACCGACATTGGTAAACTGGTTGTCGTCTATCAGCCTGATGCTGATGCTTACTATCCTTCGTTTTCAAAGCGCTCAGGCGAGCAAGGTGAGGTGGTTGTGAAATTAATTATCGATGAAACTGGCGCCGTTGAAGATATTGCAATGCTTAGTTCAAGTACTTTTCCCAGATTAGATCGCGCAGCATCAGACATTGGCAAACGTTATCGCTTCAAGCCGTTTTTAGTAAATGGAACGCCAACCAGAATTTCTACTAACCTTTTAATCAAATTTAATTTAAAGAATCAATAACTATGAATACACCATTTGGCTTAGCAAATCTTTGGCTTGAAGGTGACGCCGTGACGCGTTTTGTAGCGCTAGCCTTGCTCTTCTGCTCGATCGTAACCTGGGTCATTTTGCTCACCCGCTTTTGGGAGTTACGTAATATGCGTAAATTCTCTCCTCAGCTTGAAAAATTCTGGCAGGCGACCTCTTTTGAGCAGGGTCTGCAAGCGTTTAGTGAGCACGCTAATAATCCTTACTATCAAATTGCTAAGGCTTCTACTGAAGCCTCACTCCATCATCAAAGCCAAGCCGCTCATCATCGCGAACTTTTGCAAACACTGAACTACTCTGAGTGGATGGCTAGAAGTATCAAAAATAGCATTGATGGCATTGCCGCTAAACTTCAAAAAGGTCTGACCTTCTTGGGCTCTACGGGGGCTACCTCCCCCTTCATTGGTCTCTTTGGTACCGTTTGGGGAATCTATCACGCTCTTGTCGCAATTAGCAGTTCTGGAAGTGCGCAGATTGACCAAGTGGCTGGCCCTATTGGCGAGGCATTGATCATGACTGCTTTAGGTCTTGCAGTAGCGATTCCGGCGGTACTTGGATTTAATACCATTAATCGCAGCAATAAATTACTAGTGACCGATCTCAATCGTTTTGGGAATGACTTGCTAGCCTATTTTGTCACCGGTGCACGCGTTCATTCTGGAGAATAAGTATGTCTTTTAATCTACAAAATGAACAGAACGAAGATAGCATCATGGCTGAAATCAATATGACGCCGATGGTAGACGTCATGTTGGTATTGTTGATTATCTTTATTATTACCTTGCCCGTGATGCAGCAGGCAGTAAAGGTTGAGTTACCAAAAGCCAATAGCGTGCGTAATGAAATCAAACCAGAATCTGTGCAGTTATCGATTGATGCTAATGGGAAGATTTTTTGGAACAGTACGGCGATTGATCTCAAGACCTTTGATGGTTATGCAGAAAAAGCGGCTCAGAAGGAGCCTCAACCTGAGATTAACTTGCGCGCCGACAAATCCGTTAAATATGAATACGTAGCGCAGGTCTTAGCTGCTTCTCGTCGGGCAGGATTAACCAAGCTGGGTTTTGTGACCGATCCCAATTAAAGAAGAAGGTCTTTAAGGCTGAGTAACGCACTGCTCCTCATAGGATTTAGTACCATCACCTAAGCTTGCGCCCAGTATGCCCCCTTGGATAGTGTCGAGTTTACGTAACTTTCCTGTTTCACGATCAATCGTCACTATAGATGTAACGGACCCTGCCGAATAAGATGTCCCCTCTAGAACTTCGGCATCAAATTGAGTGCTTAATAAATAAGAGGCTTTTTGTTTAGTGATAGTGACGTTTTTAACATACTGCCGGCCTTCCGAGCCAATCACATCTAAGTCACGTCCATCCAAGTAAACCTTTGGACTGGGATTTGCCGAACTAGCGCTCTGCATCTTAAGCTCATAGGTTTCTGAAAAATCACGCTCGGTACGTGTACAGATCAATATCAGTGTATTTGCCAATACCTCAGATGTAATCAATAACTGTAGTAAGAACATCAACAGGAGGCGGCAAAAGGATGGATTGTTCATAGCGCTTGCAATAATAAAAAGTGAAGATGATCTGATTATCTCAAGCTCATCACTCAGATAAACTCATTTAAAGATAAACTGCACAGATGATACAAATGAAACCTTTTAACAAGGCACTAAAATGACCCTATTCCACAGCAGAATGATTCGACTCATTCCTACATTACTTTTGTTGAGCTTGAGTACTTTGAGTCAAGCTCAAGATCCTGCGGCAACTTATCCTAATAAGACCATCAAAATTATTAGTCCTTTTGCTCCTGGTGGCGCTACGGATATCTTGGCACGAACCATAGCGCAAAAACTTGGCGAGGCCTGGAAACAAACTGTCATCGTAGATAACAAGGCTGGTGGTGGTGGCGTGATTGCAGCTACGGAAGTCGCCAGAGCAGAGAAAGATGGTTATACCCTCCTGCTTGGCTCAGTAGGCC
>JBILYO010000249.1:0-2508 GCA_044377685.1 Polynucleobacter sp.
AGGGCATTTACACCATTGGTTTCTTTATCATTTGGGCCTTCTGTGCCGTGTCTAGCGCCTTAACTGCCTACATCCTTCCAGGCATTGAATCAAAAGGTGAAAAGGAAGTTGACAACGGCTTGATTTAAACTAGATTTATAGGGATGTCCGAAGTAACACAGGCAGTTCTATCGGGATTAGGAATGCCTGCGAGTTCATATAAGCCATTCATATCAATCAGCTTAATGTGACGTTGCTTTATTTGAATCAGTCCCGACTCTGCGAAGCGTGACAACATGCGGCTAACGGTTTCGATTTGCATACCTAAATAACTACCGATTTCTACACGACTCATTTTTAAATCAAATTCATTATTGAGATAGCCTCGGGCAGCAAGGCGTTGCGATAGGTTGAGTAAGAATGAAGCCAACCTCTCTTCTGCACGCATGGTGCCCAGGGAGAGCAGATGACGTTGATCTTGAGTCAGCTCTCGGCTCATGATCTTATGAAATTGATTTTGTAATGCCGGTATTTGACGGGCTAAATCCTCAAATGCATCATAACGAATAATGCACACTTCACTTTCCTCTAGAGCAATTGCGTCAGATTGATAATGACCTTCGCCAATCCCATCCAAACCTAATATTTCTCCAGGAAGATGAAAGCCAATGACTTGCTGACGTCCGTCTTGGAGGCAGTATTCTGTTTTAAGGGTACCAAAGCGAACGCTGTAGACCGAACTTAATGGGTCTCCATGGCGATATAGATTCTCACCTTTTTGTAAATGAACCCGTTCTTTAATGAGAGTGTCTACTTTGCTGATATCACTACTACTGAGTCCAACCGGAAGGCAAAACTGACCTAAGACGCACACAGAGCATTTGCTGGTTGGGGAGTCGGTAGGTGTGTAATTCATCTTGAGGTTTCTTTGCTAGACAGTTTATTCTATAAAGGTGAAGAAACTGCTTTTTTTACCCTTGTGTTTATTGGCTCAATGTTAACCACTAGCCTACTTCTGGCTGTCTTTTTGGGCGCTCTAGTAAGCGGCTGGCACTGTGCCTTAATGTGTGGAGGGATAGCGGCTGCCATCGAGCAACCTATCGACTCTGTGAGCCGCTTAAGGCCCAAATCAGAGCTTTTTTACCTGCAGCTAGTCATGCATCTAGGTCGAGTGACTACTTATGCTGTATTGGGCGCAGCAGCAGCAGCTGTGGGGGTCCTTGTTTGGCAACAAAATTGGATTCCGATTCAAAGACCCCTATTTGCACTGACATCCTTCATATTGATATTTATGGGTATCCGTCTGCTCCGATTCAGAAATACTCAAAGTCTATCAGGGGGTAAATGGCTTAGCTCCAAAATTGCAAATATTTGGGTTAAATATTTAGGCGGCATGGCAAGTGGACCATCTCGTTGGTTTAGTGGAATGCTATGGGGATTAGTGCCCTGCGGTTTAGTCTATAGCGTCTTACCTCTCGCTTTTTTATCTGGTGACGTTTGGACTGGGGCAGCCCTAATGCTTGCGTTTGGATTAGGAACCTTACCCAATCTGCTGCTCATTTCTAAATTTTCTGCAGCATTAACTCAGTTTGGACAATACGTGTGGGTTAGATACTTTGCTGCTTCACTATTACTCATTGCAGGTAGTTTTGGTTTATATCGCGCTTGGGTCTTGCCAGAGGCTTTATTAAAAGGCGGCTTTTGTATTACTTGAGCAGCGTTGATTTATGAGTTGCTATTTCAATTCCGCTATAAAGATCAGGGCAAAAACAGTCCTTGGGGAGCATCTTTAAATACCCGCTGCGCTCAGCCATACCAAGTGGCTGATGATCAAGTCCGCAGATGATCAATTGAATATTACGCCTCTTACACAGGAGCG
This sequence comes from Polynucleobacter sp., assembly GCA_044377685.1. GTDB lineage: Bacteria > Pseudomonadota > Gammaproteobacteria > Burkholderiales > Burkholderiaceae > Polynucleobacter. The sequence continues at coordinate 1,859 of JBILYO010000249.1, forward strand.
TCAGCTCCATCATCGTTTCCATTCCTGAAGTGTCTATGTATATGACGTTCTTCAGGTCGAGAAGCAACGTTTTAGATGGCAAGCTTTCTTCGATCTTTTCTAAAAGTTTCACGGCTCCAAAAAAGATTGCTCCATATATGCGGTAGGCATCAATACAACCTTGCTGATTTTCCAGTGCCGGAAAATTCTTTGTCGTAGCCATTTCGCAACGAGAAAGACTAGAAATTCTATAAATAAAAGTAATGAAGGCCAACAGAATGCCGACTTCAACAGCGATAGTCAGATCCATAACCACTGTCAGTATAAAAACACTCAAGATGGTAATGCGATAAGGGGGACGGAACTGTTTGAGGTGGATAAACTTTTTCCACTCACCCATATTCCAAGCGACATACATCAAGATGGCAGCAAGACCTGCCAAGGGAATATTTTTTGCAAGCGGGGCTGCAAATAAAATAATGATCAATAGCGATATTACTTGGACTATGCCAGCAATCGGTGTACTGGCGCCGCTTTCTACATTGGTCACTGTACGGGCAATTGTGCCTGATGCGGGCATACCACCAAAGAATGGTGTGACCATATTCGCAACACCTTGTGCCATAAGCTCTTGATTAGAGTCATGGCGATCATGTATTAAGCTATCCGCT
>JBILYO010000011.1:0-23890 GCA_044377685.1 Polynucleobacter sp.
TATCTGGCAAAACCGTAGCTTGCGGCCACTACATTCCAGAAGAATTACCAGATGAGCTTATCAGCGAAGCTATCGCATTCTTCAAATAAGCATTATTTACAGGGCTAAATTAGGCATTTTTTTGGCAAGTGGCGGGCAGGGCATTACCACTTCTGGATTTGCTAGTAAAAGCTTCTTATCTTTGCCTGGATAATCCATCCTCGATAACAGATCCCTCATGAGATTTAAGTGGGTTAACTTCTTATTATTAGCATCAATCACTATCCAAGGGGCAAGTTTTGAGCTTGTTTTTTGGAGCATTGCATTTCGAGCTAAGCTATATTCCTTCCACTTCTTCTGTGCTTGTTCATCTATTGGACTAATTTTCCATTGCTTTAGGGGGTCTGTTTTACGAGACTGCAGGCGAGCAGCTTGCTCTTCTTTATCAATATCTAAATAATATTTGATCAGCTGTATCCCAGAACCGACAATTAAACTTTCGAATTCATTGACTGTATCCATAAACTGTTGATATTGGACATCAGTACAAAATCCCATAACCTTCTCAACACCAGCGCGGTTATACCAACTACGATTAAAAATAACGATTTCACCTGAAGTTGGAAGTTCCGCAACATAGCGTTGAAAATACCATTCTCCATCTTCACGCTCAGTAGGTTTGCTAAGAGCTACTACACGGGTCTCTCGGGGACTTAGGTGAGCTACGATATTTTTAATAGTGCCATCTTTTCCAGCTGTGTCTCGTCCCTCAAGAATGATCAATAAACGTGACTGGCTAGAAATAATTTGGCGCTGAAGCTTTACGAGCTCAATTTGCAAAAGCCTTATCTGAGCATCATAGTCATCTACTTGGATGATAGATTTTAATCTTTTCCCCATTCAGCGATTAAATAGCTACAACTGGAGCAGGGGCTGAAACCTTATTTTTAACTGCTGTTTTCTTAACTGCAGTCCTTTTTCGGACAACTTTTTTGGCCGGTATCTTCTTTACTACTACTTTCTTAGCAAGAGGCTTTTTGATCGCAGCCTTTTTTTCTACCTTTTTATCTAATTTATCTAATGCCTTAGACAGCTTATCAATGAGCTTTTCACGATCTGATTCTAATTTGTCTAACTTCTTCATTAAGTCTTTGACTAGTTTCTTTTGACTCATTTTTTCTCCACAAAGTAATATTGGTAAGTTTTTGGATTACCCTTTCATCCTACGATTTCTTTTTAGCTGTTTCAAGTGATTGTGACAGTTGCAGTAGCTTTTTTATTAGCTGCAATGAATACCCCTTTGGCACCTAATCGGAGGTATCAGTGTTTTTTGAAAAGAAGCCAGAGCTACTTCAAAATGACTTGATTGGGAGGGTTCTCAACGATGGCTATAGTAAGGTCAGCAAGCAAGGTATCAAGAGCGAGATATACTGAAATAGTTATATAAATCAGTTATTTGAGAAGAATACTGAAAGTTTATTCTGGGTGGAAATTATTGCTAGCCATGAAGCTAATAGTGCGCTCAAAGCCCAAAATACGAATATAACGCCAAGCAATATCGCGGTACTTACTGTCTAAATAGCCAATCGCTACTTCAGGGTCTACCTGCTTTGATAGATCAATTTGCTGTATTGCGCGGGCCCAACGTTTTAACCTTGTTGACATATTTGTCACCTCCATGGGCATACAACGCACCTAAATTAGGCTGAGATGACAAGAATTTCAAAAAATCTATAAATATTTGCTGATTCCCACTTAAATCGAGAGGACCTTACGTGGGTTAAGGATATTTTGAGGGTCTAGAGCCTTTTTAATGCTTTTCATTAGCTCATGGGCTACCTCTCCTTTATGGGCCCTCAATTCATCAAGCTTAAGCTGTCCAATCCCATGTTCTGCTGAAATTGACCCATTACAGAGCTCTACCTGGCTATAAATGAGCTCGTGAACTGGTTTCTCATTAGCAGCATTAAAGGCTTTGAAATCCACCCCCTCTGGCGGGGCAACGTTGTAGTGGAGGTTGCCATCCCCTAAATGGCCAAAATTGATAATTCGGACCCCTGGGTACTTTGCTTTAATGAGGGCATCAGTTTCGCTAATAAAGCGATCGAGCGAAGAAAGGGGGATGGTGATGTCATGCTTCAAATTAACCCCTTCTTGAGCTTGGGCTAGGGTGATATGTTCGCGCATATGCCAAAAGCTATTGGCTTGACTAAGATTGCTTGCAATCACTGCATCGGAAATGAGCTCAGACTCAAGAGCTTCCTCCAATATAGATTCTAGAAGCTGTTTAACATGGTCCTCACTTTCATGATCAGAAAGCTCAATCAAAATCGTAAAAGGAGGGTTTCCTTTTAATGGGTTAGCCATCTGTGGAAAATGTTTGTCGATGAGGGCCAAAGATTCTTTAGTCATCATTTCAAAACCAGTGAGAAGTGAAGTGGCCCGCTGTTGAAATAAGTTCAATAAAGCAATCGTAGAACCAATATTTTGGGTGGCAACTAACGTCGTCCACTGAGAGATCGGTAAGGGGTATAACTTCATTACGGCAGCAGTAATAATTCCCAGGGTTCCCTCGGAGCCAACATATAAGTCTCGAAGGTCATAACCAGTATTGTCTTTACGCAGGCCCTTCATGCCATTCCATATTTCCCCGTTGGCTGTAACTACCTCCAAGCCAAGACATAAGTCTCGAGTACTTCCATAGCGAAGTACGTTCGTTCCACCTGCATTGGTTGCCAGATTTCCCCCAATCATGCAACTGCCTTCAGCCCCAAGACTCAGCGGAAATAAGAAGCCTTGTTCAGCAGCTTTTTCCTGAATGGTCTGCAAAATACATCCGGCCTCTAAACTGATTGTTTGATTAGCTACGTCGATTTCACGTATTTTTTTCATGCGCTTCAAACTAAGAATGATTTGCTTGCCACTTTGATCAGGTGTAGCGCCCCCACATAAACTAGTATTTCCTCCTTGAGGCACGATAGCAGTTTTTGTATTGGCACAGAGCTTTACTATGGCAGCAACCTCTGTAGAGGTCGAGGGTAGTAATACGGCTAAAGCCCTTCCAGTAAAGCGATTACGCCAGTCAGTGAGGTAAGGGGCCTTATCTGCATCTTCTGTTAGAACGTATTTTGAATCTAAGATAGTACCTACTTGAATGAGAAAATCCTGATTCATTTTTGCCCCTGTAATTTCTTTTTCGCTTTTGCTTCTTGTTTGATAGGCTTCAGATACATCAACAAAACAATAAATCCAGTAGTTGCCAGAATAGTTTCGAGTAGCGCCATCCAAAAGTTGGCGCCGGTTTCTAAAATACGCACTAAACCTTCAGTAACGTAGAGCAGAATTAACATCGATGCCCATTGCATTGTATAGACATTGCCCTTCCATAAACCTGGTATAGCAAATAGTAGAGGAATACCTTTCAAAATCAACCAAGATCCGCCAGGGCGTAATGGGGAGATAAACCACTCCCAACAAACGCACAGAATAAATAGGTCAACGAATGCAGCGGTAGCTATCAATTGATAAGGATTTTTTTCTAGAAGCTTCGTAAACATATAGATCTTTTATGCTTGGACGAGGCGCAATGCAATTTGTGCCAAGCGCTTGCCTTGTGCCTTGGCTAAACGCTGTTCCATTGCACTAATGGGTGCACTCCCATCGGCATGAGAAAGATGGGTAACACCATATGGACTTCCGCCAGTAGTAGTTGTCATTAACTCAGGCTCGCTATAGGGAAGGCCTAAGATCACCATACCATGATGAAGTAGGGGAATCATCATGGTGAGTAATGTGCTCTCCTGTCCGCCATGCATACTTCCTGTACTAGTAAAGACACAGGCAGGCTTTCCAATTAAGGCACCGTTCATCCATTCGGAGGAACTACCATCCCAAAAATATTTCATAGGGGCTGCCATATTGCCAAAACGTGTGGGGGATCCCAGCGCTAGACCAATACATTCCTGCAAGTCAGAATATTCAACATATGGAGAACCCTCGCTTGGGACAGGTGCCTCAGTGGCTTCACAAACTGTTGAAACGGGTGGCACAGTTCTCAGGCGTGCATTGACGCCAGGAACTGATTCGATCCCTTCAGCAATAAGGCGAGCTAAATCCCTAGTAGCACCATGCCGGGAGTAGTACAAAACTAAAATATCGTGTTGGCTCATATTCTTCTCTTATGATACGGCGATGCGCCTTATTCGTAACCCCCAATTATGGCTCTCTCTTGCCAAAGAGATCTGGGACCGCAATCGGGGTCAAAATCTAAAGCAAATTGCTGCCAGTTTGGCATTTACGACCACCTTATCCTTGGTGCCCATGGTAACGCTCGCCACCATATTAATTGGTTATTTGCCAAGCGTCATTCAAATCAAGAATTCCTTTCGCTACTGGCTATTAGACACTTATATGCCTGGTGGATTTAATCAACAAATACTTGTTTATCTAGATCAATTTTCATCTAAGGCGCTAGGATTAACCTATATTGGTTTAATTGGTCTAGTCATTACTACGATCATGACTTTAGTTGTTATAGAGGGCGCTTTTAATCAAATATTTAAAGTTCACGAAAAACGACCACTCTATAAGAAGATTTTTATCTATGGTGCAACAACTATTTTAGGGCCCATCCTACTTGGCCTAGGAATCTACTTAAGCGGTATTTTGTTTAGTGCCTCTGAAGGCTGGATCAAATCTATTTCAATGGGTTTTCGGGTTATCGCAACGGTTACACCAATATTATTAGCCATCATTGTGTATGCCGTAGTTTATAAGATTCTGCCGTATTCAAAGATCCTATGGGTGGACGCTATCTCCGGCGCATTTTTTGCTGCAATTACCTTTGAGTTCATGAAGTTTGGATTCGCTATTTTCCTTACCCATACAGCCTTTTATAAGACGGTTTATGGAGCATTTGCTATTTTTCCGCTTGCCCTGATTTGGATTTATTTAACATGGTGGATTACGCTTGCAGGAGCAGTGTTAGTTTCAAATCTTCCGGAAGTTCGCAAGGGCGTTGTTAGGGTTATTCGTTACTAAAAGCAGGTCGTTTAGCCTTGATTCAAGGCGGTCTTAGGAATATATTGAATCTATGAAATTATCGTTTCGGAGATTAGATGAAAGTTCGTGACATATTAAGAGTGAAGGGTAGTACTCTATTTACTGTTAGCCCTGACACTGCATTGCAGACAGCGGTTTTAGTAATGAGCGAACATGATATTGGCTCGTTAGTTGTGATGGTGTATGACAAATTAGTTGGCATTTTGACATTTCGAGAAGTTATTTCTGCATTGTCAAAACATCATGGAAAGTTAGACGGACTGCAAGTCCAGTCAGTCATGAATTCAAAGCCACTGACCTGTAATATGGAAACTGAGATTGATGAAGTGCGTCGTATGATGTTAGTAGATCATGCTCGCTACCTACCTGTGCTAGATCAAAAAATGCTGATGGGTGTGATCTCTTTTTATGATGTGGCTAAGTCTGTCGTAGAGGCTCAAGACTTTGAAAACACCATGTTAAAGGCCTATATTCGTGATTGGCCAGAAGATACTGAAAAAAGTGTCAATTAAGAAGATCTAGCCTGAAATTTCTGACAAATGACATAATGTCGGTATGTCTGGAAATACTTTAGGCCTCCTTTTTACTGTTACCACTTTTGGTGAGTCACACGGTCCTGCGATAGGGGCTGTAGTGGATGGCTGCCCTCCGGGTATGCTGCTTTCCGAGGAAGATCTACAGGTCGACCTAGATCGTCGCAAGCCTGGCACTTCACGGCATGTGACCCAACGCAAGGAAGAGGACAAAGTTGAGATACTCTCCGGTGTATTTGAAGGCAAGACTACAGGAACGCCCATTGCATTACTGATCCGTAATACTGACCATCGAAGTCAAGATTACGGTGACATCTTGCACACCTTTAGGCCTGGTCATGCAGACTATGCCTACCATCATAAATATGGTTTACGTGATCCACGAGGTGGGGGTCGTTCTTCAGCTCGTCTTACTGCTCCAGTGGTTGCTGCAGCTGCCATTGCTAAAAAGTGGTTAAAACTTCAGTATGGCACCGAGTTCTATGGATATATGAGCCAATTAGGACATCTTGAAATTCCTTTTAAAGATGTTGCGCAAGTTCATCAAAATCATTTTTTTGCAGCAAATGCTGAAATCGTCCCTCAGCTGGAAGCTTATATGGATGAATTGCGTAAATCCGGAGATTCGTGTGGAGCTAAGATCGAAGTACGCGCACGCAATGTCCCCATCGGTTTTGGCGAACCATTATTTGACAAACTGGATGCTGACATAGCACATGCGATGATGGGTATTAATGCCGTGAAGGGTGTTGAAATTGGTTCGGGCTTCAGATCTGTTGCGCAGCTTGGCAGCGAACATGGCGATGAACTGCATCCAGATGGTTTTGCTACTAATAATTCTGGCGGTACACTAGGTGGAATTAGCAGCGGTCAAGATCTACGAGTTTCAATAGCGATTAAACCCACTTCTAGCATTCACAGCCCTAAACAGTCTATCGATATTGATGGCAATCCGATTACTCTTCAGACTAAGGGACGACATGATCCTTGTGTTGGCATTAGAGCAACCCCAATAGCTGAAGCGATGCTTGCTTTGGTCTTAATGGATCATGCCTTACGTCACCGTGCACAATGTGGCGATGTGTCTCTTTCTGTGCCGCCCATCCCTTCTGCACGCCCAGGCTCTCAATTGGATTAGCCTAGACGAATGAAATGACACCACTGGTTCGCTGGGCCTTCGGGTCCTTTTTCTTTTTGTACTTCGCCTATATTGGTCTGGTGTCACCTTTTGCCAGCTTATTTTTTTTAGATCGCGGATTTACCGTTATCGAGATTGCAATCTTGATGTCGATGCTGCAAGTCACACGCATTATTGGGCCATTTTCTTGGGGATGGCTCTCAGACTACCTCTCTAATCGGATTGGGATCATTCGTTTTTGTGCTTGCCTTGGAGCGTTAGTATTTATCGCTATTTATTTTTTACATAGCTACATCAGTTTCTTTATTTGGATGTTTGTCTTACACATCATCCTCAGTAGTCTGATGCCTCTTGGTGAGTCAGCTACCGTACATGCTTTATTTAAGGACAATTCCTTTGATAAACGCTATGGTCGTTTAAGGCTTTGGGGTTCAATAGGCTTCATCGTGATGGTACTGTTTTCAGGTGAATTGTTCCAACGCAATAGTATTGAGCTATATCCACTTGTTGGTACTGTTGTTTTGATTGCATTGGCTGCAATAACGTTCTTAATGCACGAACCTAAGCTAGAACGTCATAAGATGGTCAAAGGGGAGTTTTGGGTTGTATTGCTAAATCCAGATGTACGTTGGTTTTTATTATCTGGTTTTTTTATGCAATTTGCCCATGCAGCCCTCTATGTTTTCTATTCCCTTTATCTGGCTGATCTTGGTTATAACAAATTCCAAATTGGATTATTTTGGGCCCTAGGTGTTTTTGCTGAAGTAGTATTCTTTTACTACCAAAGTAAAGTACTTAGCAGGCTCGACCCAGAAGTTGTTTTACAAGCATCCTTTGGGATTGGGATTATTCGGTTTGCACTAATGGCTTTCTTGCCCATTACATCTGTATTAATCATTGCGCAGATAATGCATGCTGGAACATTTGCAGCTCATCATAGTGCAGCAACTAAGCTGTTACAGCGCTGGTTTACTGGGCCGCTTCAGGCTCGCGGACAAGCTTTAATGGCAACTGTCTCATATGGCCTGGGAGGTACTCTAGGGGGCTTATTTGCAGGATGGATCTGGGAGAGTTCTCAACCAAGAGATGTCTTTGTGATATCCGCTTTTGCTTGTGGATTAGCGGGAATGGCGATACATAAACTACGACCGCAGCAATATCCCGCTAAATAGATTTCAATTCTTACTGGATCTTTGCCTTGGCACGTAACTTTTGAGTCATTTCAGCAAACTTCGCTTTTTGCCAATTCTCATCAGATACGATCATTTGCTTTAATTGATCCTTAATCTCGTCCATGCTTGGAGCCTTAACTTCTCTAACATCAAGCATTTTGATAATATGCCATCCAAATTGAGATTTCACAGGCTTATCTGTGATCTGAGAATTTTTAAGCTGTACCATAGCCTTTGAAAATTCTGGGACTAGGGCTTTATCAGATACCCATCCTAAATCACCACCGTTGGGTGCGGAGCCAGGATCTTTTGATTTTGCCTTAGCAATCTCTTCAAAATTAGCACCACCCTTTATCTTGCTAATAATTGCTTTGGCATCTGATTCTTTTTCGACCAAAATATGCTCGACGTGATATTCCTTGCCAGTATATTGCGTTTTTACAGATTCATATGCTGCCTTCAACTCAGATTCTGTAACGCCTTCCTTTTCAACAAAATCTTCAAATACAGCCGCCACTAATACACCCATACGAGATTGCTCCAACTGGTCTCGAACAGATTCTTTTTGAATTAAGCCGCGTTTATCCGCTTCTTGCAAAATTAACTCACGAGTCACTAACATCTCTCTGGCTTGATCACGAAGTTGTGGGGTATCAGGCTGATTAGACTTTTGCACCAATTTATCTAATTGGGATTTGGGAATCGACTTACCATTCACGATAGCTGCATTTTGAGAGAAAGCAGTGGTAGAGAATAGACAGGCACTGAAAATGCCAATAGAAATAAGATGATGGGTTTTAAACATAGGATTTGGTGTATTAATAGATAAATTTGTTGAACAATTAGGATAGCGCTCTATATTAAAGCACTATTAGTCCCAGAACTCTTCTGGGGTGAGGGCGGAAATTGTGAGTGCATGAATTTTCCCTGGTATATGCTCATTTAGGGCTTTGTAAATTGCCCTGTGACGTGCCACTAGATTTTGACCGGAGAATTCAGGGGCTACTATGGTTACTTTGAAGTGGCCGCCACCGGTAGCCGCTCCTGCATGACCAGCATGAAGGTGACTCTCATCTTCAATCAGAAGATGTTTTAAATCAAATGATTTTTTAAGATCTGCCTCAAAAAGCACGATTCTTTCTTGATTAATATTCATGACTCAGGATTTTCCATGTGGCGACTTAACCAAACGCCCTGAATAATGACGAATGCAATGAGCAATCCAGTGCTTCCAAAAAGCTTAAAATTTACCCAGGTCTCCTCGGAAAATTCAAAGGCAACATATAAATTGAGGGCACCCATCAGGAAGAAAAAGGCGGCCCAAGCGCGATTTAATGTCGACCATACAGAGCGAGCATTTTGGGCCTTTAAACTCACTTGTTTTCCCATTAAAACCTCAATCCAATTTTTCTTAAAAAATTCGGAGCTGATGAATAAAACAGCAGAAAAAAGCCAATATAGGGCGGTAGGCTTTAGTTGGATAAATGTTTTATCATGCAAAAAAATCGTCAAGCTACCAAAAACCAGGATCATGACTAAACTGACCCACTGCATAGCATCGATTTTCCGGTGTCGGTAGTAAACCCAAAGAATTTGACCTATTGTGGCAACCATTGCCACAATCGTAGCGGTATAAATATCACCAAATTTAAAGGCGACAAAAAATAAAATGATGGGGAAGAGGTCAAAAAGAAATTTCATGATGAGATTATGCAGCTATTTGATATTTACCCTTTTGGGTTGACTGCGGCATTCTTGCTTGGCTCAAAACTGAGTGATGCAGAATTAATGCAGTAGCGAAGACCGGTGGGGGCGGGTCCATCATCAAAAACGTGACCTAAATGAGCATCGCAGTTTGTACAACGTACTTCGGTCCTAATCATCCCATGGGTTACGTCTCTAACTTCCTTAATCGCTGATGTGTCTTCAGGTGCGTTATAGCTCGGCCATCCGCATCCTGCATCAAATTTTGTCCCCGATAGAAAAAGTGGCGTTCCACAACATACGCATTTATAGCGGCCTTGATCCCAATGATCCCAGTATTTTCCAGTAAAGGGTCTCTCAGTTGCAGCCTCTCGTGTTACCCGATACTCTATATCGCTTAAAACTTCTTTGTATTCTTGATTCGTTTTGTTCATAAAGGAAATCTCAAAAGTATGTTTACTTATTAAGAGGAACAGCTTACCTCAATATGATTTTCCCCGGGATGGGGTGGTTTTGCATAATCTTCGTATTGGGGTTGGTCATCAAATGGCGTAGCAAGAATAGTCATCAACTTTTGTATTTCTGAAAAATCGTCTTGTTGAGCCATTTCTATTGCTTTTTGTGCCAAATGATTGCGCAGCACAAACTTCGGATTAACTAGCTTCATCAAAGAGGAGCGCTCAATATCGCTGCTAGTTTCAGTCTTAATACGCTCTAGATAGTCTTTAAACCATTCATCAATCGTCGCACGATCGACAAAATCGTTTCGTAGTGAAATATCTTTTACTGGCGTTTGTGAACTGACGTTACTCAATCCTCTAAAAAATGAGGTGAAGTCGACTTTTGAGTCATGCATCGCTTGCAAAAGTCTCTCTACTAACAAAATATCTCCCTCAACTATTGTTTGAAGTCCCAATTTTGCTCTAAATAATTTTTGCCATGTATCTGTATATATCGAAGGAAACTCTTCAAGAGCATTACGAAGCATCGTCTGAGCGTCATTTTCAGAATGCTTTAATTCCAGAAGGGGGATAAGGGCGCTAGCCAGGCAAGCCATATTCCAATGCATGATCTGAGGTTGGCGATGGTATGCATATCGACCTCCATGGTCGCTATGGTTACAAATATGATCAATTTGGAAGTAATCTAAAAAGCCAAATGGTCCATAGTCAATTGTCAAACCTAAGGCACTGATGTTGTCACTATTAAGAACCCCATGACAAAAGCCAACAGCCTGCCATTGCGCTACTAACTTTGCATTGCGTTCCGAGATGTTTTTAAATAGCTCCAAATAGGGCTCTTGCGCAGATTGACAGTGTGGGTAATGATCAGCTATCAGAAGGTCAGCTAACTCTTTGAGTCGAGTAATATTTTTCAGGGAGCTATAGTGTTCAAAATGTCCAATGCGAATAAAGCTAGGCGCAAGACGAGCACATACAGCAGCTGTCTCCATTTCCTCTCTCAGTACTGGCAATCTGGATCCAACTACGGACAGTGCCCGGGTGGTGGGAATTCCTAAGCCATGCATCGCCTCGCTGCACAAAAATTCTCTGATGGAGGAGCGTAAAACGGCTCGACCATCCCCCATTCTAGAGTAATGAGTTTTACCAGCTCCTTTGAGCTGTAATTCTTGTCCAGCAATATCGCCTAAAAGGATCGCTCTACCATCCCCAAGTTGACCAGCCCAAACGCCAAATTGATGACCACTATATGCGGTCGCAATAGGACTAGAAAATTCATATTGCTTAGTCACTAGTTGATTACCTGCTAATAAAGCCAACCAGGCAGGATCTTCAGGAAGATTTGAGGAGTTCAAATCGATATTCACTAGCCCTGCGGAAGACGGCGAAAAAGCAACCCAAAAGGGATCGGGTATAGGGGTAGGTAATGTGATCTGACAGGCATCTATGCCATTGAGGGTAAAGGCCATAGGGGCTATTCTAGGTGGAATTCCCAAACTCTGTTTAACCCTCTAAAATTACCCTATGAATAAACAAGTGCAGATTAATCCCCAAACTCAGCTTGCCAATTTAGGCGAAGAGCTCAACGTCCCATTTTTGAAGCTTTTAGGCGTTCGTTTCTTAAGTGCAGAAATGGGAAAAGGCGAAATCCTATTAGCGCTCAAGCCTGAACATACCAATACTTGGGAAGTGGCACACGGTGGTGTATTGCTAACTTTAATGGATGTTGCGATGGCGGTGGCAGCTAGGTCTGGTGACCCATCAGATCGAAGCGTAGTCACTATTGAGCTAAAAAACAATTTTATGCAGGCAGCTAATGGGGTTCTCCGCGTGAAAGCCGATACTGTTCGCCACACTGCGACGATGGCATTTTGTGAAGCTAAGTTATATAACGATCAAGGCGAAGTTTGCTGCATGGCTACTGGTACGTTTAAATATATTAAAAGACTAGCCGCGAAAGATGCAGGTGGAGCAAGGGTTATTAATGAGGATCAGCGTTCAGTTTAGGTTAGACAGACAGATTTGATCCAGGGGTTACGCTGAGCGCTCCAGTTACGACGTCATGACCTACTGTTCCTGATGCATCAAAGCGTCTCTCAACCATTTCAAAATGACCATCTTTTCGAATTCTTAGAACGGTACTTGAACGTGTGCCATAAGAGGGTGTCTTAATAAATGCAGGTGAAAGTGCTTTTTCCCAATCTCGATTAACACCAGTATTTGGTAGTTCATGATCACTAGCCACATGAGTGTCAGCCAAAAGCTTTAAATAGTGGTCTGCATTTTTTAATTGACCATGATCCATTGCCAAGGTTTGGGCAAAGGCAGCGACACGATGATTTACTTTTGGCCATGGAGTATCCAACATCGCATTAGATAGACCATATACACCTGGAGTTAATGCTTGCTCAGGGAATACTTTACGTGGTCGAATGTTTTGCCCCATTATCATGCGATTACTAACCCAATGCATCTCTGCATTTTCTGGGTCACTTAAATCTGCCATCAGTAAATTAAAGCCGTTGTACTGTTGAAAGCGTTTTACATTACTTTGAATAAATTCATTTGGACGTTCAGTATTTGTGAGATACATGAGTGAAAGTTCACCGCGAGTTCGTGCATCGGGATTCTTTTCACTTGGTGCTCTTACATTAGTTAGGGCAGCAAAACGACCTGTTTTTGTAAACCCAAGCCATGTTCCGGGACTGCCCAATACATCAGCACGATCTCGGCCAGCTAAAACATGAGGATGTTCAGGCCACCAGCCAATAGCCTCAGTATCGCGCTCATAGAATTCATCACGATTAGCTGCTACCACCAAGGGATAGTCAGGATGTGATTTCCAGGCAAAGAGAATGAGGCACATAACCGATTAAATTTCCAAAAAGGAGTAGGGCAATAAATCTATTTTTAACACAGGTCCATCAATACTACCAAGCCGTATTTCTCCAAATTCAAGCACCTCTAACTTACATTCGATCTGAAAATCAATCCGATTGGCAATTTGTGGGTTTGGCGCAGACAAAACAACCATTCCAGCTGGCTGAGTGGGGTCACTCTTCTGATAAAGTTCAACTCCTGGCGCGCAGAGGTCGGCATCAAAGTAGCCCTCAAGATAAGCTAATTGTAGGCGGCGTTTAATCGCTCCGCGATACTGACTACGGGCTACAATTTCTTGGCCAGGATAACAACCCTTTTTAAAGTCCACTCCTGCAACAGACTCAAAATTAATCATTTGAGGTACAAATTTTTCTTGTGTAGCCAAAACAATTCTTGGTATGGCGCTAAGTACTTCCAAGCTATTCCATTGCATTAAGGCATTCTCATTGCGTTCGTTTATGGATTCCGATGAATGATGCGCCAAAAGAGCGCGCGAATAAGAGTGTCCATCAAGCAAAACCTCAGGGAGACAAAGACCAAAATCTTCTTGTTTCAGATTAAACCCACTAATTTGTTGAGTATTGCTGTAATAACCTGAAATAACCCATTGATCTGAAACATCCTTAACCGTTACCTTCGAGCGCAAGACATACATGGATAGTCGCTTTGCTAAATAAGCAGCGATATCTTTAGATATAAATAAAGCAAAAATAAGATCATTTGTAATGGCGGATCGGTAAGAAGCGAGCCATGCACTTGCTAATAAGCGACCCTTAGAGTTGCAATAGCCAACAAGTCTTACAGCTGCAGGAGTTTGGGCAAGCTGAGGAGGTGAAGTGGGCTCTATGCCCATTACTGAATTGGTTAGTTGGTTTTGTAGGAATGCTTGGGCATCAGCACCCTCAATCAATATCAAGCCCCATTGCGAAAGGGATGTGAGGCCCGATAAACTGTTCTTGTCTAGTGTAGGGTTATTTTGGGGGGAAGTAGTCATCATCCTTTTATCATAGCCTGATGAGCAGAAAAATTCAGAACAGAAATCTATTTGTCCGTAAAAAATCAAAATCTTCAAGATTTCAGAGCTATCTACTCGGTTTAAGCGCTCTTATTTGCTTGCTTTATGCCTCTATCTTTCTGTTACCCGTAGTGCCAAAGGATGCAGATATTTTAGATGCCCCTCTATATAAAATAAAGATTAAGCCACAATCAAGCTTGGCTAGTATTGCAGAGCAAGCCCGAGAGCAGGGAATTCGATCGAACCCTTTTTTCTTTCAATTAGGTGCGCGAGCTATTTTTGTTGGTTCAAAACTAAAACCAGGAACCTACCTTCTGCAAGCAGAAGCCAGTCTAGGAAAGGTTCTTCTTCAGATTGCTCGGGGTGATCGCGTGAGAGAAAGTATTGCGATTATTCCTGGAATGACTATTTGGCAGTTACGAGATATCGTTGACTCGCATCTGGCTTTAACGCATCAAACTAAAGGGATGAGCTCAAAAGAACTTCTACAAACCTTAAATTTGAGCTATCCAGGTTTAGAGGGCCTTTTTATGCCCGATACGTATATTTTTGATCCAGACGATACAGATATCAATATTTATCGCCGTGCATCCCAGGCAATGCAAAAAACGCTCAATCAAGAATGGGGGCGAAAAGATCCTAAATTACCACTGCGATCCCCTTATGAATTACTTATTCTGGCGTCAATTGTAGAGAAGGAGACAGGAAGATCGTCGGATCGAGGAAAAGTTGCAGCCGTCTTGATAAATCGAATACAAAAAGGGATGCCCCTTCAAACCGATCCCACCGTGATTTATGGAATAGGCCCCCGATTTGATGGAAATTTAAGGAAAGCAGATCTCCGCAAAGACAGTCCTTACAATACTTACATGAACAAAGGATTGCCACCTACACCTATTGCCATGCCAAGCCGTGAATCGATTGTTGCATCAGCGCATCCAGAAAAAAGTAATGCGCTGTATTTTGTTGCAAAGGGTGATGGCAGTAGTCATTTTTCAACTACCTTAAATGAGCATGAGAACGCGGTTGATCTTTACCAGCGAAAATCTAGCTCTAAAGCGAATCTAATAAAGTAAATCATTGCATGAGCACGATATATCCTGGTTACTTTATAAGTTTTGAAGGCATCGATGGTGCAGGGAAAAGCACCCATATTGATGCATTCGGTAAACTCTTGCAGGATCGCTATCCTCATCAAGAAGTAGTCATGACGAGAGAGCCTGGCGGAACTCTCTTGGGTGAGCAACTTCGAAATTTATTACTTGAGTCCCCAATGAATTTGGAGACCGAAGCTTTATTAATGTTTGCGGCACGCCGCGAACACCTTGCACAAGTGATTGAACCAGCACTCAAAGCAGGAAAAATTGTCATTTCTGATCGTTTTACCGATGCAAGTTTTGCGTATCAAGGTGGGGGGCGTGGCTTAAGCCTTATCAAGCTCAGTGAATTGGAGCTATGGGTACAGGGACGCGAAAATGGTGCTCTCTTACAACCTAATCTCACTATATTGTTTGATTTACCAGGCTCTGTTGCTGAAGCGAGAAGGTCAAAGGTACGGGCGCCAGATAAATTTGAACAAATGGATCTCGATTTTTTTGAACGCGTTCGTCAAGAGTATCTTCGCCGTGCAAAAGAAGATCCGAAACGCTTTCATTTGGTTGATGCTACACAAACCCAAGAATCGATTTGGAATGGCCTAAGAGACCTAAGAATTAATTTATAAATGAATCAACTGTTCCATTCCGAGAAAAATCATACCGCACCATGGCTAACCCCCTTAAGGGAAAGCCTAGATCTGCACAACTTTCCAAGTGCAGTCTTAATACATGGTCAGGCAGGCATTGGTAAATTTGCATTTGCTGTGGAACTAGCCAAAACGTTGCTCTGTGAGGGGCTTAATAAGCCTAAACCTTGTCAGGAATGTGAGGCTTGCCATTG
Organism: Polynucleobacter sp.; assembly: GCA_044377685.1. Taxonomy (GTDB): domain Bacteria; phylum Pseudomonadota; class Gammaproteobacteria; order Burkholderiales; family Burkholderiaceae; genus Polynucleobacter. The sequence goes on from JBILYO010000011.1 coordinate 15,882, forward strand.
GTTTGATACTGCAAATCACCCAGACTTTATCGCACTTGTTCCTGAGACTCATCGTAGATTATTGCCGCATGCTGTCTATGAAAGTGATGAGGCTGTAAAAAAAGGTAAAGCTACGTTTGATGATGGCGATGGAGATTCAGGCGAAAAAAAAGAAAAGAAAAATATTGCGATTGAAGAAATCCGAAAAGCTATTGAACACCTTTCAATAGGATCCCATCGAGGTGGAAATCGTGTCATCCTGATTTATCCATTAGAGTCTTTAAGACATGATTCTGCAAATACTTTACTGAAATCGCTGGAAGAGCCTCCTCCTCATACAATATTTATTTTACTGGCTGATCGCTTAGATCGCGTGATTCCCACCATCCGCTCGCGTTGTCGACTCCTTGCGGCTTCAAGACCTGATAGGTCCATAGGTATCCAGTGGCTTCAATCTCAACTTAAAAATATTTCCGGTACTAAATTTAATGACTCTGATATTGAGTCAGTTTATGACGAACAGGGTGGGGCACCATATTCTGTATTAGATTGCTTGTTAGCCCGACATAATCAAGATGATAAAGATGAGCTATCTATTTCTATTCAAGCATCTAAAATTTTGCTCCAATCCATGTCGCTAGGAGGTCGTATTCAATGGCTTGAGGCAGCTGAGAAAATTCATAAAGCGCAATTCTCAGTGCTTCTTGCTACTATGCAGCGCTGGACATCTGACTTGCAGGCGGTTACTCAAGGAGGTGTTCCAAGATACTATCCAAAGCATTTGCAAGTCTTCAAATCACTTTCTCAACATGTACAAATCGTAAAGCTAATGCAATTTTGGAAGTCTCTCCTTCAATATCGTCGTCATGAAAATCATCCCTTAGCGACTAGGGTGCAACTTGAGGCTTTACTTTCTCTGTACCAACAAGTTTTTGAGGGTTCAGAAGTAAAATAGGCAGACATGTTTATAGACTCCCATTGCCATCTCGATTTTCCAGAATTTCAGACGCGTCTTCCCGAGATTTTGGCGAATATGAAAGCTGCTCAGGTAGATCACGCGCTTTGCGTATCGGTAGATTTGCTTGATTTTCCTAATGTATTGAAGCTTGCGCAAGAACACCCCAATCTATATGCATCCGTTGGCGTTCATCCCGACTATGAAGACACACCTGAACCGACCCTTGAATTTTTAGTAGAAACTGCGGCTAAATATCCAAAGATAGTTGCAATTGGAGAAACCGGCCTTGACTATTTCAGAATGGCGGATCGAAGCTATGATTCTCTCGAATGGCAAAGAGAGCGTTTTAGAATTCATATTCGTGCTGCAATAGCATCCAGAAAGCCTTTGATTGTCCACACTCGTTCTGCCTCTGTAGACACTATCCGCATCCTCAAAGAGGAGGGCGCAGATCAAATTGGTGGAGTCATGCACTGCTTTACTGAGAGTTACGAAGTCGCCAAGGCTGCCATGGATATGGGTTTTTATATTTCCTTTTCTGGAATTGTGACCTTTAAGAGTGCCAAAGATCTACAAGAGACATGTAAAAGGGTGCCAATAGATCGAATGATGATTGAGACAGATTCACCCTATTTGGCCCCAATTCCTTATCGAGGCAAGACCAATGAGCCTGCATGGGTGGCTAAAGTAGGTGAATATATTGCCGATTTGAAAAATATCCCAGTAGAAAAGTTCGCCGATTACACTTCTAACAATTTTTTTCAATGTTTTCAAATAGATAGAGCCTTATCTTGAATAGTAATGTTAAATATTTAATTCCTTTTTTGTTTGTGCTAATGCATATTACAAACGTGTCAGCACTGTCTGATGCTCAAATTATGGATTTCGCAAAAGCAGCTAAATTTAATGATGTGAAAGAAGTTAAATCGCTTCTAAGTCAAGGAATTAGTCCTAATACCGTTGATAGTAATGGCAATCCTATGTTGGTTTTAGCCGTAAGAGACCGTTCTTATGCAGTTATTGAGGTCCTTTTGAGTGCAAAAGGCATGGATGTGGACTTGTCAGATAAAAATGGTGAAACCCCTTTAATGATGGCTTCAATTAATGGTGACCTGCCTCTAGTGCAGACCTTGGTATTAAAAAATCGGGCACAGTTGGATCATATTAGTTGGACGCCGCTTCATTACGCTTGCGCTAAGGGGCATTTAGATGTTGCACAGTTTTTACTGGCTAATGGCGCAATAGTTGACTCATTAAGTCTTGGTGGTACAACACCATTAATGATGGCAGTCCAGTCTGGTAATGAATATCTTGTCAAACTCTTATTGGACAAAGGCTCTAATCTTCAATTGCGTAATGAAGCAGGTTTCAGTGCAATTGATATTGCGGACATATACAACAAGCCAGCCATTAGTGAAGGGCTCAGATCTAGATGGTTAAAGCTATATAAACAAGCCTATAAGGGGCCTATTAACGTGGTTAAACCCAATTAACCAATATTACATATTGCGTATAATCATTATTATGTCAAATAAGATATTAATCCCATATGTGCATAGCTACCGATACTCATATGGAAGTATTTAGCTATCTACCCACCCTACATGAGCTAATCAGTCAGTTGAATGCTGATATAGGAAATACGCAATACTATTGGATTATCGCTTTTGCAAGTGGCATGCTGGTATTGCATGGCATGTACATTATGTTGGTGGTGCTTTGCTTCCATAAGTTAGTTGATTGGCTTAGCAATAAACGGCATATGACAAAGGATTTTTTACATGCATTCCGTATGGCTGCCGTCATTTCATATTTCATTTCTATTCTATTGGTAATCCTTGGGCATTTTGCTGACATCTTCATGTGGACTTATGCCCTAATTGCACTAAAAATCTTTACCAGCAATCTTGAAGCATTTTATTTTGCTGGAGAGATGTATACAACTGTTGGGTTCGGATCATATCAATTAGAAAAGAATTGGCGCATCTTACCAATCATTATTGCATTTACAGGTATTTTCGCTGCCTCAATGTCGGGTGCTGCCTTATTTAATATGTTAAGTTCATTAATCAACAAGAGTCGGACTGCGAGTGGTAACTCAAGCTCTAGTTAATTGAGGTTTTTTGCTTAAATACCAACTCTAAAACTCTTCCATTAGATTCTTGAGATCTGATGCGACCTGGCAACCATTCCAAATCCTTTGCGAGCCAAATATCAACTTGACGTTTATAAGGATTACTTTCTCGTTGCATCAATGCGTAATGTCTAATGGTCGTCCTTCCTAGGTTAGGTACATCCTCAGTAATGGCTTCCCCATAACTTTTGAATTGCCACATTTCTAGGGTGTTGTAGTCAACTACAGGTATGGAACGGATGCTCCCTGCCTCATCTATTTTGTTATCACCGTTCAGCAAGGAAGCTAACTGAAACATTAAACTAAAGCGGTCTTGGGTACCAGGAATAATTTCAGGAGTGAATTCAGGTTTTTCAGAGAAGTACATCTGCCCTCCTCCTTTTTCATCTCTATCAAAACGTGAATAACGTGGATTCCGAGTTCCTCTTTGAGACCAATAGATTGAGGGGGCAATTCCGTAAGCGTCAACAGTGCCCCTAGATTCAAATACAAAAGGACCAACAAAGGCATAGGGAATATTAATGTAGAGACGATAGCTGTTGCCAACGACCTCCCAGTCAATTTGACCAGCTTGCAACTGCTGTCCATCCAGAAAAGAGTCGTAGTAAATAATTGCTGATTGGGGCAACCTAAAGGGAGCACCCTTTTGATCTGCACCCCCTCCTAGATCAGCGCCTGCAGTTACATCGCCTGAAGTAAGAGCATTTGGATCCTCCACTGAAGATTGATTTTGATTGGCTTGGGAAGGGCTTTTTTGTGGAGACTTAGATGTTTGAATCTTTTTTGGGGGCTCAACTCGAAGTTCAGTTTTAATAATCAGATCTTCTGGAATCTCTTTGCCCGAGGAGAAAGATAAAAAGGGAACTCCAAAATAAAGAATAAGGTGACCCAATAAAGATAGGGTCAATGCGACTACTACCACCCATATTGATTTCATATGGCGAGGATTTGATTCAAACTGCGTCAACTTGGTGAACAGATAGAATAATTTAATAAACGGCTATTTTTTGGCAGATTTGCTGCTAAAAAATCCATTTGATCAGCCAAAATGTTTCGACCCTTTAAAATCATATCTTCATAGAGGCTAGGTTGATATGGCGTATAAAGCAAACCCATTCCAGCTATTTCTGGTGTTCGATTACCTTTACGTTGATTGCAAGGCCTACAAGAGATAACTAAATTCATCCAGTTGTATTTGCCACCACGACTATTTGGAATAATATGCTCTGCTTCAGCCTGACTTTCATGAATGGCATCGCCACAATAAGCACAGAGCCCACGATCTCGTTTAAAAAGCTTGTGTTTTGTAATTGCCGGAACTACATCAAAGAGATTGATTCTTGAGCTACCATTGATGGCAATAATGGAATGAAGTTCAATGATAGATTGTTGACCGCTCATTTTTGAAATACCACCACGCATCCTGAAAATAGGATCGCCTAATGTCCACAGAACACTATTATCTGCATAGTGCTTGGTTGCCTCTTCGGCATTAACCCAACCCTGTGGAATTCCACCGGCGTCTAGTTTTAATATGCTCAGCACAATCTATCCTTTCTAGATCGGCCATAAGGGGCCTCAATCATTTATACAATCTTACAGAAGATGTGCTCGGCAATCAATTACCTATTTAGATATGAATTCTAAGACCTTGGGTAGATGATTCCCATAGTCAGCAATGCCGTGATCACTTCCCTCTAGAACGAGTTGATTAGCGCCTTCATAAAACTCAACCATCTCTTTCCAGTCTAGAAGCTCATCACCCTTGGCGGCAATCAAAAAATATCGCTCAGGACTTGTAATTTTCTCAACCTGAAGTGCTTTTAACTCATTAATGTATTCGAGACGAAAATCAAAGGGTTCGTCGTTATCGTATGAGGTCAGCATTCCAACATGTGGCGCTAATTCTCGTGCTGCCCTTACCGCAGGGTTTAGAGCAACTGCCTTACAAGCGTATTTCTCAGCTAAATAATTGGCATAAAAACCACCTAAAGAGGATCCGATTATCAGGATACTATTCGCTCCAGACTGATCAATATAATTAGTGACCATATCCATGCTTTGCTTTGGGGATGCAAATAGCTGAGGGCAGTACCACTCAATTGTATTTTCTTTGTTAGATAGCGCCCTCACAGCTTCACCAGTCTTGACAGCCTTACTAGATCTCGGAGAAGACCGAAATCCATGTAAATAGACTAATAAGGTTGATGGCATATTTAAGTCTGAGACTCTTGACCTATTTCAAAGTTGGCCAGCTTCTCAAGCGCCTTAACCATTGCCGAGTGATCCCATGCTTTACCACCATGAGCGGCGCATGAGTTAAATAATTCCTGCGCAGTAGCCGTATTTGGAAGCGATACGCCAAGAGCACGTGCGCTATTAAGAGCAAGATTCAAGTCCTTTTGGTGTAACTCAATACGAAATCCAGGATCAAATGTCCTTTTAACCATCCTCTCACCATGCACCTCTAATATTTTTGAGCTCGCAAACCCACCCATTAAGGCTTGACGTACTTTCGCAGGATCTGCACCAGCTTTTGAGGCGAACAATAGCGCCTCCGCTACCGCTTCAATATTCAAGGCAACAATAATTTGATTTGCGACCTTAGCCGTTTGTCCATCTCCATTTTTACCTACAAGGTTAATATTCTTGCCCATTAAATCAAGAATAGGCTTAATATTTTCAAAGATTTTTTCATCTCCGCCAACCATGATAGAAAGGGTGGCATTTTTAGCGCCAACCTCACCACCAGAAACTGGGGCATCTAAGTAGTCACAGCCAAGAGCATTTATTTTCTTGGCAAATTCTTTAGTGGATATAGGAGAAATAGAACTCATATCCACAATCACTTTGCCTTTACTAAGGCCAGATGCAACCCCTTTGTCTCCAAACAATACCTTTTCTACATCAGGCGTATCGGGCACCATGATGAAGATAATATCCGCTTGCTCCGCTACGGCCTGTGGCGAAGGGCACTGAACTGCTTTTGTCTTTGCTAATAATTCTGGGACTTTACTACGAGTATTGATAAAGAGCTCATATCCAGCGTTGACTAGATGGTTTGCCATAGGTGCGCCCATAATCCCTAGGCCGATAAAGCCAATTTTTTTTTGATTACTCATAAAGTCTCCTTAGTTACTTTTAAATTGTTAAATAGATTGAATCCAACCCAAACCAGATTCAGTATTACTGAAGGGTTTATATTCGCAACCAATCCATCCCTTGTAGCCTAAACGATCGATCAATTTAAATAGATAGGAATAATTGATCTCGCCTGTACCAGGCTCATTTCGTCCTGGGTTATCTGCTAATTGAATATGAGCAATTTTAGATAAATACTTCTCAATCGTATTAGCAAGCTCCCCTTCCATGCGCTGTGCATGATAGATATCATATTGAACGAATAAATTACTTGAATTGACTTCATCAAGAATCTCAATCGCTTGCTGAGTTTTAGATAAAAAGAAGCCGGGAATATCAAAGGTATTGATTGGTTCTATTAGCAATCGAATATTTACTTTTTTTAGCTCATCGGCAGCAAATTGAAGGTTTGAAATAAATGTCTCACGCAATACTTTCGGCTCAACTCCGGCAGGAGCTTTGCCTGCAAGACAATTAAGTTGTGGGGTACCCAATACATGGGCGTATTCAATAGCCTTAGAAACTCCTGCGCGAAATTCCTCAACCCGGTCTGGTAAGCAAGCGATTCCCCGCTCCCCAGCATCCCAGTCACCCGCAGGTAAATTGTTAAGCACTAATGTAAGTTGATGATCATCTAGTTTTTGCTTAATTTCGCTTGCAGAAAAGGCATATGGAAAGAGAAATTCAACACCTTGGAAACCTGCATTTGATGCTTTTTGGAAGCGCTCCATAAATGGAACTTCATTGAAGAGCATGGTGAGATTAGCTGCTAGTTTTGGCATTTGAACCCTTTTTACTTAGATATATCAAAAGGACAATCTTAACAAATATGACTAAAATCTGCCGAGCATCTCCATCATGACTAAAAGTCCTCTGAATTACCAAAAGTGGGCTAATATTTGTAATAGAAGTATTTAATTACAAAGGAAATAATGAATATCAAATTTACAGCGATCACCTTCACTCTTGCAGCTTTAATCGGAGGAACTTCTACTCTGATGGCACAGACTAAACCGATTGATACGGCTGGCTCTAAGCCAATGGTAATAGATGCAGCTATAACGGATAACCGTTATCAACTATATGAAGGTGAAGTTCTAAAAACTGATCCAAAAACCCGAACAATCACTTTCAAAAACAAAGAAGGTGAGTCTAAGTTTGTGGCTGGACCAGAAATTACCAATTTTGCACAAATCAAAAAAGGTGATCGTGTAAATGTAAGCTATGAAACAGCAGTTGCAATAGAGCTTATTAAAACAAAGAGCACTGGTATTCGTAGCAAAGTAGAAACTAGTACGGTTACAAACTCTAAGCCTAATGAAAAACCTTCTGAGCTTATTGCCAACACTACTACTATCATTGCAGATATTGTTGGTGTAGACCGTGATAAAAAATTGGTATCCGTTAAAGGACCAAGCGGCAACATAACAACCGTCACCGTCAAAAACCCAGCCCTTCTAGCAGATGTAGCTGTTGGCGAACAAGTTAAGGTAGTTTACTTTGATGCCATGGCTGCCTCTATTACAGCGCCTAAGAAAAAATAAACTTCATCTATTCGCCTGAAAAAAGCTCCTTTCATGGGGCTTTTTTATTAGATCACCTTCTTTTGTGTTGATGAATCGATATATCCCTTAGGATTTATCGACATCTTTAGCGAGAATTCTGCGGATCGTCCTAATAGTGAGCTCAGGGTGTATTGCGATTAAATATTCCTGAATGAGTGTAGATCTTCTTGTTAATGAGTCAATATGCTCTCCGATGTGTTTATTAGCCTCGAGTATGTCCTCAATCAGAGTT
>JBILYO010000106.1:0-7419 GCA_044377685.1 Polynucleobacter sp.
TATCAAGAGCCTGTTCCATGCCAACATTAATATCTGACGTGACAGTAGAGGGTCCTTGACTGGATCCAAGGATTATGGCCTCATCTAAATTAATGGCTCTTAATTTGGTATAGGTACTACCAAAGTCTATCAAGAGGGCGAACTCACTCATGGGATCAGCATCATTTTTTAGTTATTGTTTTCCTAGATCCTGCTCCAGCCAAGAAAGAATATCTTCTAATCTAGTTCCTGGTGGAGCGGCCCTATCAAAACCCATATCTAAGAAAATAGCGTTGACTTCATCCCAAGACCGCTTTCCAACCACAAGGTTACCTCCCACATAAAGCAAAATCCCATCAAGGCCAGCTTCAGTACATAAGCTACGAAAGCCGCGACAGTCTAATTCGCCTTGACCATATAAAGACGACACTAGAATTGCATCTGCTTTAGTTTCAATAGCAGCTTTTACAAAATCTTCAGCAGGTGTTAATGCGCCTAGTGAGATAACTTTATAGCCAGCCTTCTCTAAAGCCATAGAGATGATTCGATTTCCAACAATATGGGTATCTGAGCCTATGACTCCAGTAACAATGGTTTTCTGCGACATTCCTATTTTCCTGATTTAGCCGTTAGTTTTTTGAAGATTGCTAGCTCATTATCAAGAAAGGTATTTGCTTCAGCCATTGGGATATAGCTATCTGGCAGCGCATATTGCTCCCTTAAGTAAGTAATAAATTCAGGAGTCGTAGATAGCTTATTGAGTGAATTTGCAAGCACTAGTAGCTTTTTAGGGTCCACATCTTTTTTCGCAACAATCGAACGTGTTTGAGGCAATAAAATATCGTATCCGTAATCACTCGATACTGGTATGTCAGCAAATGGAGGAGGAAGTCTCTTTGAAGCGAAAAAAATTAGAGGACGCAGTTTTTTAGCTTCAAGGTGACTTCTGATATCACCGGCCTGTTCATACAAAAGCTCTACTTGATTACCAAGGACTGCAACATAGCGTTCTGCGGGTTTTGGGTAAGGGATGCTAACTAAATTGATACCCTTTGTACCTAAATAATTTACAGTAGATTCGTCAGGGCTATTAGGGCCTGTAATAGCAACATTGATTGAGTTTGGCTTTAGTTTGGCAGCGGCAACTAAATCATCCCAAGTTTTGAAAGGACTATCAAAGTTTGCGAAGAGACCTGAAGGCTGGCGTATCAGCACTGCCAAAGGTGTCACATCACTGTAGGCGAATGTAGATTTAGGAAAAGCATCTAAGGAAAGAGTATCGCCAGTCATAACACCTATAGAGTATCCTTTCGCCCCATTTTGGATCATTTTATTTAGGCCAATACTGCCGGTCGCCCCTGGAACATTTTGAACAACAACGTTAGTTTTTAAATCACTTTCAAGCCACCTTGCAGCCATTCTTCCCATGATGTCCGCCCCACCTCCAGGTCCCCAAGGAACAATCAACTCGATTGGACTTGCCGGATATATCTCTTGGGCGCAAACAGGATTCATATGCAATAGCGAAATGATGGGCAATACAAGGGCATAAATGCCTCTTTTGAAATTTTTCATCATGTGACTCCTTCGGTTTTATGCTACGTTTAAAAGAAATTTACCTAAAGTTGCTCGAGATTCAAGTAATTCATGGACTTTTTGGATTTTGGATAGTGGATACACGTCATGTATCGAGACGCGTAACTTTCCGCTTGAAATCAAGGAGAAAATTTCACTCATTCTTTGATTGATAACTTCAGCGTTTGGAATGTAGTCTGCCAGATGTGGGCGAGTGAAGTAAATGGAGCCAGCTTCCGCTAGAGCCAGGGGTGCAATGCCTGCAACTTGACCTGAGCTTGCCCCAAACATGATGCATAAACCTCTTTTTTGCAGACATCGAATACTTCTATCGATAGTGTCTTTTCCAACAGAATCAAACACAACATTGACGCCCTGATTATCAGTAATTCTCATTACCTCTTTCTGAAAATCTAACTCGCGATACAGAATAGTATGATCTGCACCTAATTTCTTTGCAATTTCAGCCTTCTCTTCGCTGCCAACAGTAGTGATCACAGTAGCACCTTTGAGTTTAGCCAGTTGTATTGCAAGCTGACCCACTCCACCAGCGCCCGCATGAATCAAGCAGATATCATTATTTTTCAGAGCATATGCTGAATTAGTCAGGTAATGTGCCGTGAGGCCTTGGAGCATCAATGCTGCGGCATCATCGCTATTCACTGTTTCCGGAATTTTGACTAGTCTCCATGCGGGAACTGCAGCATATTCTGCATAGCTGCCTCTAGAAAGGCAATATGCAACTCGCTCACCCAATTTGAATCCCTCAACATTTTTACCAAGTGCATGAATTATCCCAGCACCCTCCATGCCTACAGTCATGGGTAAGGGCGTTTGATAAGTATGTGATTTTGCATATGAACCATTGCGCATATACACGTCCATATAATTAATTCCGGAATATTCTAATTTGACAACTACCTCATTTTCCTCAGGAGTTGGTATAGGAATATCTTTTTCTAGTAATTTGTCTGATCCGCCGAATTCATCAATTTGGATTGCGCGCATTTTTTCCTCGATCAGTAATATTGCTTAGATGAAATCTGGAACTGATTGACTAAATTTAAGTCAATATTCGGTAGGTAGGAGGGCTCAAGTGAGATGCAACCATCTTTAAATTGAAGAGGATTTCGTAGGACAGAGGAGACTGGCTTCATAAAACCATTCATTTCACCAGCATTAGTAATATGTGTTCTCGCAGCTAGCGCTTCCATCCAGCAGCCGATTTCACCTGCAACACCATTACCAAGTACAGGCTTCATCCCAAGATTAGATATGAGGGACAGAGCATTAGTTAGGTTTTTATAGGAGCCAAATTTCATAAGCTTGACCTTAATATAGGTGGCGATATTCAAATCTGCCGCTTTCTGAATATCTTCAAGCCCATAAATTGACTCATCGAGCATCATTGGGACATTCGCGATTTTTGAAATTGCCAGAGCCGAATCCCAATCATCAGCATGGCAAGGTTGTTCAAACAGCTCTATTCCTGCTGGATTTAGTTGCTCAATAAATCTGATAGCCTCAGATCTCGAGTAGCCTTGGTTGCCGTCAAGCCGAATTTTTGCCCGTTCCCTCAAGACTTTTTGAACATTCTTTACCTTCATACTATCTTTATCAACATCAAATCCAACTTTAACCTTTAGAGTGTCGAATCCATTAGATAACAGGGCCTCAATTTCAAGCTCAAGATCTTCAAGGGCTTCAGCATTGACTACCCCGAGTATGGGAATTGATGCGTTGGATTGATTGAGAAATACACTTTGATGCTTAGCCAGCTCAATCGCCGAAGCAAGGGCTGTAACTGTAAAAGGATCACTTACTAAATATTGATCAAGTAGTTGTTGATTTGACTCATCGGATTGCCCCACCAAATTTTTTGCAAGTTCTTGAATTAAATCCCAGCTGCCTGTAATGGTCTCCTGTGTATAACCAGTGAGAATGGTTGCTTCACCGAACCCTTGATTCCCATTGGTATCTGTAACATTGACGATCAATGTATCAAAATGTGTAACGGGTCCAAAAGCAAGTTTATAGGGCACCTTCAAGGGTAGCTCAAGTCGATGGAGAGTAATGGATTCGAGTGATTTCATTTCAATTCATACTAGCTACTTTGAAATGGGTTGACAATTGGCTCTTTCCCGCTCATTTGCAACTTTAAAACGCTAAGCGTATGTTTTTATTGGATTATTTTCTAATCATCTGTTTATATTGAGGTTACAATCAAACAATAAGTCATATATATGAATAATTACTTTCAGACTCTTTTTTAGTTGGTACTGGGTAATGGTTAAAACATCCGAGTTCGCATATAAGCGGGTTAAGTACGCCATCACAGAATTGCTACGTCAAAATAAGTGGCGCCACAATCAAGCTATACCAAGTGAGCCGATTTTGGCGACTCGATATCTGGTCAGCATTGGAACAATTCGGCGGGCCATTAATGAATTGGTTGTAGAAAATATCCTTGTAAGAGAGCAAGGTAGGGGTACATTTGTTGTTAGTCATACGCCTGATTACATGCTAAATGTGTTTTTTAGAATCGAAAGCACTGAGGGAGTACGTGAATTACCTAATTCAAAACTACTTTCCTTTGAAAAAATACGCGCTACTCAATTCATTGCAGAAAAACTATCAATTAAGCCCTATGAAAAAATTTACAAAGTGAAAACTTTACTTAGTTTTAGGCATCAGCCTGCAATAGTCGATGAAATCTACTTATCTGAAAAAATGTTTCCAAATTTAAGTGAAAGTTTTTTTTCAGATAGGAATGAAACACTTTATGGCTTATTTCAGAGGGTATATGGCATTACAGTTTTAAATATCAGTGAAACAATTGAGGCGATTCCTAGTAATAAGTACATATCAAAACTACTTAAGCTAAAAATTAATCTGCCCATCTTATGCGTTAAAAGAGTTGCTTACGCCTATAAAGGAAAGCCAGTAGATATGCGCATTCGCTATATTCATTCTAGTAAATATCGTTACTTTAATAATTTAGGTGGAGGGTAGATCTATCAAAATGCAATTGGTTGGCTCAATAACTAGCCCTTTTTCAAGAAAAGTAAGAATTTGTTTTCTTGAAAAAGAGATTGCTTATGATTTGCTTATTGAAGATGGGTGGGATATTCATACCAAGCTTCATCAAATTAATCCGCTAGGCAAAATACCTTGCTTGGTTCTTCCTAGTGGCCAACCTATATTTGATTCATCTGTCATAGCTGACTACATTGATGGCATGAGCGAAATCAAGCCATTACTCCCCAAGTTAAACTTAGATAAAGCCCATGTAAAGACCTTTGAAGCCTTGGCTGACGGGCTTTTAGATGCTGCTATTTTGGCGCGTCGCGAAAGAATATCTAGACCCTTAGCAGAGCAAAGTGAGGCATCGATTGAGAGGCAGATTAGTAAAGTCCAAGTATCTTTGCAGTATTTATCTTACTCAATAGGAACTTCAGAGTATTGCTATTTAAATCAGTTCACGATTGCTGATATCGCTATAGGGTGTGCACTAGATTGGTTAGACTTTCGCCTACCTGAAATTACATGGCGAACGGATTATCCCAATTTAGATGTTTATTTTTCACGCTTAAGCTTAAGACCATCTTTTCTGTTGACAGATCCACGTAAAACTAATACTTGAGTATGAGTTTGCAGAGTTTTTTAAAACACTGAGAAGTATTCTGCTAAACCAGGTCTTATTCGGCTCAGTTTATTTTGAGTCACTGTACCAATCGTGATAAAACAAATTGGATCTTCGTGGTCAGCAAGATTAAAAAGATTTCTTAATCTGGGGCTTTGTAAGGCTTTGCCGCTGGATAGTCCAGAGCCAAAGCCAAGAGCGTAAGCGCTAAGCAAAATGTTTTGAATTGCACACCCCAAGGATACTAGTTTCTCTTCTTTACTAATTTCATTAGTGTCATCTTCATAATGAGCGATGGCTAGCAGGAGTAGGGGACCGCGCAAAGCCTTTTCTCTAGCCTCCTGAAGTTGAATGCTTGTGGCATTTTGGTCTCGATCAAGAAGACATTGATGAAAGACTTCACCTAGAGTATCACGACTACTTTGCCCAATTTCAATAAAGCGCCAAGGCATCATTCTGCCGTGATCTGGGGCAGCATTTGCTGCTAATAGAATCTGATTCTTTTGTGATGCATCAGGACCAGGATTGCCTAGTCTCTTAGGTGAGACATGTACTCTTCCATGAATGAGTTTCTCAGCAAATTCATTCATGGAATGTGCAATCCTTATGACACTCTCTGATAGTACAAATTTTGAGGGTGATTTGCTTCAGCGAAAAACATCCATCTTTCAGCCAATAGGCCTACGTAATGCATTAACAAGGCAATTGCTATTTGGGCAATATTTGGGGAGCTCATGGAAAAAGCCAGCAAGATCATTGGGCCTATATAGGCCATCAATAAAACAATCTTTCGAATATTGCTAATGACTCGATCAGTTTGATGATGGAAAAATTCACGAGTATTAAAGCTGCCACCCATAAAGCCCATAGAAGTTTGGCGAATATTATTGCTTTTAATGCCTGTTGCAGAAGCTAAATTGGATTTCGGTTTTAACTTTTGATTGCGACGCCAGATCCATAGTTTGAGATTAAGAGCAATAAATAACAATATAAAGTTGGTGCCTGAGATAAGGCTCATACCTAAAGGAACGCTTGACCCATTCCAAATGATTAATAGAAGTTCCAGTAGTAAGCCACCTGAAGTCAAACCCAGTAGGATGAAGTTGCTAAGGGTAGAGGGGTGTGACCATTCTTGAATAAACTGAATGCATTGGTAAATTTTTGCAGTACAGATCCATAGAGCAAGATTGCTGATCAGTAATGCTGCCCATACCCATGCTGGCACCATTCCAGAATGAACAAAGAAGAAGGTGATTACAGTGAGCGCCATGACAGCTGGTAAAGCGATGACTTCTCGGGATAGCCATGAAGTACGCCACATCATGGCAGCACGCCAAGCTCGCTCAGGACGTCCTAAATGAAAAAACGATGCGACTAAACTGAGGGTCAGTATGATGAAGCTGACTGGTAATGCTAGCATTGATAGAAATGGTGTGGACAAGAACGGTTCTTCTATATTTAGTAGTGCTAGGAAAAATAATAAGCCCTGCGCCATCCCCACAAGAGTCGTAAAAAAGATAATTGAAAATTGGGGGCGCATTATTTGTCATTCCTTGCTGCGTCAATAGTTTCCATGATCGAGCGGGGTAGGTAGTGGTTAGCCGGTTGTGTTTCCCATTCAGGCATCAGGGCATAACCTCCGCGTTCTTCAATTGCCTTGCTAGCAGCCGACTCTGGATCGTGAACATCACCAAAAATTCGGGCGCTGGTTGGGCATGCAAGAACACATGCGGGCTTACGCTCGGATTCAGGCAAGGTTTCACTATAAATACGATCTACGCATAAGGTGCACTTGGTCATCACTTGACGTTCTTGATCTAACTCACGTGCACCATAAGGGCATGCCCAAGAGCAATAGCTGCAGCCAATACATTTATCGTAATCCACTAATACGATGCCATCTTCCTTGCGTTTATAGCTCGCTCCTGTTGGGCAGACTGGCACACAAGGGGGTTCTTCGCAATGCAGGCATGATTTTGGAAAATGGACTGTTTGAGTATTCGGGAATGTTCCGGCTTCATACGTTTGTACGCGGTTAAAGAAAGTTCCACTTGGGTTAGCACCATAGGCATTCAGGTCTGTTAGTGGCCCAGCAGAGCCTGAGGTATTCCATTCTTTACAAGATGTGACGCATGCGTGACAGCCAACGCAAACATTCAAATCAATGACTAAGGCGAGTTGTTTATTGGTACTCATTTTCCTGCCTCCTTTTTGAGGGACAT
>JBILYO010000101.1:0-7644 GCA_044377685.1 Polynucleobacter sp.
ATTCATTACTAAAACGCGCTAACTGCACCATCGCTCCGGGGATCCCAGCCCCCACGTAAGGTACCTGCTGGATCACGAATGATCTATCAGCTACAGTTTGCAGTTTCATCAAATGCTCGCTTTAAATCCACTTTCATCGGGAATACCCGAAGCGAATTTAATAGGCAAATACCCCTACTATTAGTGTGGTGAAGCATACTTCACCTTGCTTTTCACTTTTTTAAAAATAGTTAGGGTCTACAGATGTCAAAATCAACTAAAACTAAAGCAACCCCAATGACCGCTGAAGAACGCAAAGTTATTCTTGCTTCTTCCTTAGGTACGGTTTTTGAGTGGTATGACTTTTATCTTTACGGTTCATTGGCTGCCGTAATCGCCAAACAGTTTTTCTCAGGACTTGATGCAGGCTCTGCCTTCATTTTTGCTTTACTAGCTTTTGCTGCCGGCTTTATCGTGCGCCCATTTGGTGCTTTGGTGTTTGGTCGCCTTGGCGATTTGATTGGTCGCAAATATACCTTCTTGGTAACCATCCTATTAATGGGTGGTGCAACCTTCATCGTGGGTATTTTGCCGAACTATGCAACGATCGGCGTTGCTGCTCCTGTTATCTTGATCGCCTTACGGATGCTTCAAGGTTTGGCATTGGGTGGTGAGTACGGTGGCGCGGCAACTTACGTTGCAGAGCATGCTCCTCATGGTAAGCGAGGAGCCTACACATCTTGGATTCAGACAACGGCTACTCTTGGTTTGTTCCTGTCCTTGCTCGTGATTTTGTTCACACGTGAATTCACTGGTCCAAACTTTGATGTTTGGGGTTGGCGTATTCCTTTCATCGCTTCTATCGCATTGTTGGCTATTTCTGTATGGATTCGTTTGTCCATGAATGAATCCCCAGCTTTCAAGAAGATGAAAGATGAAGGTAAATTGTCTAAAGCACCTTTGACAGAATCATTTGGTGAGTGGAAAAACTTGAAGATTGTGATCCTGGCATTGTTTGGCCTGGTCGCAGGTCAGGCAGTAGTTTGGTACACAGGCCAGTTCTATGCTTTGTTCTACCTCACTCAAGTATTGAAGGTCGATCCTAAAGCGGCAAACTTATTGATTGCTGCTTCATTGGTCATTGGCACACCATTCTTTGTGGTATTCGGTAGCTTGTCAGACAGAATCGGTCGTAAGATCATCATTATGGGTGGTTTGTTATTTGCCATCATTCTGTATATCCCGAATACACCGGTTTCCTTATTTAATGGCTTAACCCACTTTGCTAATCCAGCATTGGAAAAAGCAATGGCATCTGCACCAGCAAGTATTACTGCTGATTTGAACGAATGTACTTTCCAGTTCAACCCAACTGGTACAGCAAAGTTCACGAGCTCTTGCGACATTGCAAAGCAGGTGATGGCTTCTAACTCTGCAAGCTACACAACAATTGCTGGCCCAGTCGGTGGAACTGCTGTTGTGAAGATTGGTGATACAGAGATTCAGGGCTACTCTGCTAAAGGCCTAGCTCCAGCGGATGCGAAAGCAAAAGACGCAGAGTTCAAGAAAGCCATTCGTGAGTCATTGAATGCTGCTGGTTATCCAGCAAAGGCTGATCCTGCTGCCATTAACTATCCTGCAGTTCTTGGTATCTTGGTAATTTTGGTGATCTTGGTAACCATGGTTTATGGTCCAATCGCTGCGATGTTGGTTGAGATGTTCCCAACCCGCATTCGTTACACCTCTATGTCCTTGCCATATCACATCGGTAACGGTTGGTTCGGCGGCTTGTTGCCAACCATCTCCTTTGCCTTGGTTGCGCAAAACGGTAATATTTACTACGGTCTCTGGTACCCAATCATCATTGCTGCAATTACATTGGTTATCGGTACGCTGTTTGTTAAAGAAACCAAAGATGTGGATATTTACGCTAAAGACTAAGTTACTTTAGTCTGTATCAAATCAGAAACCCGATCAGAAATGGTCGGGTTTTTTATTCCCATAAATCATGTTGATTGTGTTGTTTGAATAGGTTTTGATTTTGCTGGGCAATAGAGGTTTGTCTTGTACCCGGAATGACAGTAATCTTCGATCCTGGTGCTAGAAGACCAGATTTATTGACCCTCATATACCAGCCCGAGAATCCTGATTGCAACATCGCTTTGACAGATCCTTTATAGCCCATCGCGGCATTGAACTTAAAGCAGGGCTCACGCAGTTTGACTACGGAAAACTCGAGCTCGCCTATTAGTAATTTGTCACCGACAAATATTTCCGTTTCTAGCAGGCCTTCAATGGTGAAGTTTTCACCAATCGCCCCAGCTTGAAGATTGACGGATTTTTTAGTTTCGCGAGTGAGTAGAGTATTCCAAAAAGAGTAATGCTCAATGGGATATACATAGATCGCTTTTTCAAGACCTCCATGGGCACTGAGATCGGCCTGCTCATCACCCTGAACACCAAGCTGGGTAATTTCAATTAAGGTTGGATTACTGAGATCGCTGACCGTCTTTTTACGAATTGCTGAAGGAACCGATTTGTAATCAGGATGGAGATTACCAAATAATGAAGCCACCTTACCGCTGGAGATAGAGAGAAGACGCATTAGATCGTACCCATGTGATTGAGTATTACTTACTCCATTTTTCTTCCATTGCTTTAATTTTGTCTGGGCCTAATTCAGCGAGGTATTGATTAAAGTCTTCTCTAATAGGCGAGCCCTTCACAAAAGCAAAGCCTAACTTATCGGCATAAGGAATCTCATAGCTAGTGGCCAAAGGCATCTTCATCTTATTGACATAGGTTAGTAACATCGAGTTATCGACAAAAGCTAAATCTAAGTTACCGTTATTTAGGTCGGTGAGCACCTCGCTCATTGATGGGTAGAGCTTAACCTTCTTAACGGGGTAAATTCCTTTTGGGGCCCATTCACTTTCGATGTAGCCCATAAAGACTGCACCACTTGGAAAGCCAATAGAGTAATTTTTAATTTGCGATAGTTCGGTGATACGAATATTACGTTTGGTGAGGCTGATTAAGTCCCAAGCATTTTGTACATAGGGATTAGAAAAGTCCATCACTTCCATGCGTTTTGGTGTGATCGAAATCCCAGAGAAGGCCACATCTGCTTGTCCACTAGCAACAGCGCCAAGCATTCCTTGAAAGTCATATGCTTTTAATTGGTAGGTATAACCACGCGATTCACAAAATCCTTTGAAAATATCTAGATCAACCCCAACTGTCTTGCCATTTTCTTCATAGGTAAATGGCGGAATAGAGGGTGAGATTGCAACTTGCAAAACCTTGGAAGATTTATTATCTGACTTAGAGCAACCCATTGAAAATAGGGTGACTAAAACGCAGGCACTCATCAAAAGAGTTTTTGTAAATTGCGTTGATATTTTGATCATGTCGTTTTTCGTGAAAGTAAGAATAGGTGTAACAAGAAACTTTCTTGGTGCTTTAGCGCTTTTAGCTCAAATGAGTCTAGATTGAAAACTGTAACATTCTTCAATGGTTTAAAGATTATTTAGGGATTCAATGCCAAACACGATCGAGTCGATTTAAAAGGCTCCTAGATCAGCATTTGTTACAATTTCAGCGTCATTCGGTAGCCGCCGCTCCCCTTCAAGGATTCTCTTTTGGACTTCTCTTACCTCCTAGATTTATTTCTTCACCTCGATAAGAACTTAGCGCTCGTGGCTAATGAGTGGGGCATGTGGATTTACGCCTTACTGTTCGCCATTATTTTTGTCGAAACAGGCTTTGTAGTGATGCCATTTTTGCCTGGAGATTCTTTGTTATTTGTGGCAGGTGCGATTGCCGCAGTAGGAGGCTTAGATTTATTTTTGCTGATGGGATTACTAACCACTGCAGCCATCATTGGTGATGCTTTGAACTACTCCATCGGACGCTATATTGGAGATAGGGTTTTTTCTTGGGAAAACTCACGCTGGTTTAATCGCAATGCCTTTGACAAGGCCCATGCTTTTTACGAGAAATACGGCCCAATAACGATTGTTCTTGGTCGTTTTATGCCATTCATAAGAACCTTTGCCCCTTTTGTGGCAGGTGTTGCCCATATGCGCTACTCGGTATTTGCTTTTTACAATATTGCTGGCGGCATTCTTTGGGTTTGTAGTCTGACTAGCCTTGGTTTCATCATTGGCGATCATCCTTGGGTAAAGAGTAATTTTTCCCTGGTTGCTCTTGCAATGATTGTGATTCCAGGTTTGCCAGCCCTCTGGATTTTTGTGCAGGAGGTCTATAAAAAGCTCTCCTCACGCACTAAATAAAACTAAATAAAATTGATCGGCTTATCCAAATAAGCTAAAATCACCCCTTCGGCGAATTAGCTCAGCTGGTTAGAGCGACGGAATCATAATCCGCAGGTCCGGGGTTCAAATCCCTGATTCGCCACCAAATACTTAAAGTGCTTATAAATCATAGACTTGTAAGCACTCATGGCATCATGCCAGCACAGTCTGCCAGGCTACAGTACTGTCGCCAATAGCAGTATTGAGACTAAAGTGAACCCCATGCACAATGGGCTGATTAAATAAATAGAAGCTTTTTCTTTTGAAAACGGATCCATCAATGGCCGAAAAAAGTCATGCTACTTATCCTGCTTCGCATAGCCTCGTTCAAAACTTACGTCAACAGCTTATGCAAAGCCTGCCATTTTCGAAGATGGCCCAAAAGGACGTTGATTTTTTTCTAACGGCATCTAGCGAGGCTTACTTTGCACCCAAAGAGATCATTCTGTCGCCAGCTGACGGTGCTCCGCAATTCTTATATCTCATTAGACAAGGGCGCGTATCGGGGCGACGAGATATTCCTGGAATTGAAGAGACTGCTTTTTTACTCGACGCAGGAAGTTTATTTTCGATTGGCTCTGCATTTGCCAATCGACCAGTCTCCACAACTTATAGTGCAGTAGACGATTGTTTTTGCTTATTGTTTCCAGTAGAAGCAATGCGTCAGTTGGCGTCTCAATCGATACCCTTCAGTGAATTTTTGAATAATCGCATTTGGGGATTACTTCAAGAATCACGCATTGCTTTACGTAATGCATTTGCATCTCAGGCTCTTGCAGAACAATCATTGGAAAGTAGGGTAGGCGATCTAGCTCTCAAAAAACCATTGACCATCGGCCCCAACAAATCCTTACGCGAAGCCTTGACTCTGATTGATGAAAAAAAAGTAGGGTCTATTCTGATAGTGGAAGATCGGCGCACTATTTTAGGAATTTTGACGCGTTACGATGTGCTATCACGCGTTACTCTGAATAATTTAGATTTAAGTACGCCTATCTCTGCGGTGATGACACCGGATGTAAAAACTTTGACTGTCGATGACACTGCTGAAATGGCGGGTTTATTAATGTCCCGTTTTAATATTCGGCACCTGCCTGTTTTAGATCAGGGTGAGCTAGTTGGCATTATTTCAGAGCGTGACCTGTTTTCCTTGCAACGGCTCTCACTCAGTAACATTAGCTCCGCAATTCGCGGAACAGATGAGCTTGCTCAACTGAAGAAGTGTGCAGACGATATCCGTAAATTTGCACGTAACTTATTGGGTCAAGGCGTTCAGGCGCGGCAGCTCACTACGCTGATTAGTCATTTAAATGATGTTCTCACAGTTCGACTGATTGAGATTTATGCTACTAAACATCAATTGAATATGACCCAGTTTGCTTGGATCGCCTTAGGCTCTGAAGGGCGTAGTGAGCAGACCATTGCAACCGATCAAGATAATGCTTTGGTATTTTCTGATTCGGCGTCAGAGAGCCAGCGCGAGGCGTATCTGTGTTTTGCACGCGAAGTGAATCAAGCGCTCAATGAATGCGGTTACCCACTTTGCAAGGGCAACATTATGGCGAGCAACCCAGAGCTCTGCCTTACTCAACATGAATGGCTGATTCGCTTTTCCCGTTGGATTGAGCAAGGTAATCCCCAGGATTTACTCAATGCCAGCATCTTTTTTGATTTCCGAGTGTTGGCTGGTAACCCTGATTTATTGAGTCCGCTAAAAGACTATGTTCGAACCAAAGCTGCAGCTACCCCTCGGTTTATTAAGCTATTGGCCGAAAATTCTCTCAACAGCCGCGTTCCCTTAAATTGGTTTGGCGCAATTGAGCCCACGGAGATCGATGGTCAAAAAACGATTGATTTGAAGCTGCAGGGTACTGCAATCATGGTGGATGTAGCGCGAATCTATTCCTTGGCCTTTGGTATTGAGGCAATTAATACCCGCGAGCGTTTAGCTGCGGTTGGCCGCGCCTTAAATGTTCCCGAGTCAGAGAGTGCTGCCTGGATTACGGCTTTCGAGTTTTTACAAACACAGCGTTTAGCAGTTCAGATTGGCGAGGCGAAGATTGAGGGCAATCCAAATGTGATTGATATTGAGAAACTCAATATCGTAGATCGCAGTATTTTGAAAGAGTCACTCTCAAAGGTGCGCTCATTACAACAGCATCTGCAGCTAGACTATGCTGGCTAATATTCGGAGGCTTCCTCTATTCAATAGTATGCGTAGCCTGTTTAAGAAGGCTAAACCTGAATCGCGTCGTTGGATCGTTGTTGATGTGGAAACTAGTGGCCTTAATACGCATTCAGACCACCTGCTTGCCATTGCCGGAATTGCCGTAGAAGTTAGCGCTGACTTTAGGCGCGTATCGATTGTCATAGGCGATAGTTATGAAGCTGTTCTAAAGCAAAACTTACCGAGCAATAAAGACAATATCTTGATTCATCATATTGGAGCGCAAGCGCAATCCGATGGTAGGCTGCCAGTAGTAGTCTTAGAGGAATTTCGGCAGTGGGTGGGTCATTGCCCCTTATTAGCCTTTCATGCTGCTTTTGACGAGGGGATGCTCAATAAGGCGTATTCCTCATATGGTCTGAAGCCCTTGCAAAACGAATGGCTAGATATTGAACCGCTCGCCAAAATTACTGGGGTAAACCCTAGTCTGCGATCACTGGATGACTGGTTAAGCCATTTTGGGATTGAGTGTGCGATCCGCCACCAGGCTGCATCAGACACCTTCGCTACTGCAGAACTATTAATGGGCTTATGGCCCTATCTATCAAAAGAGGGCAATTCATGGTCTAGCCTAAGACATATTGCTCGTCAGGCTAACTGGATACCTGATTAAAAATCGCCCTTATAAACCCTTGATTATTTGAGTTTTTATAAGGGAAAGCACCCATTTGGCGACCTAGTTAAAGGCACCATAATCCTAGGTTATAGAAGTTATGAAATTTTTGGGGATCTTGGTGCTTTTATTTTTAAATATTGCTCAATTGCTTTTATATATTGGTGGTCTTGGTCTAGCCGGCCAAGGCTTGCTGTATGTTCTAGCCGGACAAGGCAGACATACCAATTTGTTTTATCAACTGATCGGTATGGTCAATAAGCCTTGGACATTACTTGCACGCCTCATTGCACCAAAGCAAATTGTAGATAGCCAAATCCCGTTTGTGGCATTTTGTATTGTTGGTGTTCTTTATATAGCGGTGACGATAGCGAAGATTGAGCATT
This sequence comes from Polynucleobacter sp., assembly GCA_044377685.1. Taxonomy (GTDB): domain Bacteria; phylum Pseudomonadota; class Gammaproteobacteria; order Burkholderiales; family Burkholderiaceae; genus Polynucleobacter. Next base: position 7,522 of record JBILYO010000101.1, read on the forward strand.
GCCTTTCGATTGGAATCGCACAATGTCAATAAAAAGACACTCACTCTCATGGCATATTTTGAAGTGGCGTGCTACTGCAATGATTGTGCTTGGCATGAAAAATCAGGCAATGGAAGTATTTGA
>JBILYO010000102.1:0-7640 GCA_044377685.1 Polynucleobacter sp.
CTTTGGAAGTCCACCGGGTGTTGCAACATCCATCAGACCGCCAAGTCCAAAGATCGTGTTGACAGCAACGCGCATCAAATCATTAAACGCTAAGTCCGGCTTGCCCTGTAATAAGTTTTGCAGGGCTGTGTAAATGTCACTGTAATTACTAAAAAAGTTATAGATTCCATCTCGCACAATCTCTGGCAAGATAAATCGATAAGCCGCAACTACTGGCTTTAGAAGATATTTATCTAAGCCCTCATTAAATTCAAATACTGAACGGTTAAAAGGCTCCCAAGGATCTCGAGGCGAAGGCTCCACTCCAGCAGGAATAGAGGCACAAGCTACAAATAAGCAAGTCATGCTCAGTAACATCAAGCGCTTAAATCTGCTCACCCACAAAATCACTTTGCCGTGCCTTTGTCTTGACCACTATCAGCAGCTTTGTTATATAGGAACTGACTGATTAAATTTTCTAGCACCACAGCAGATTGGGTTTGACTAAGCTTTCCGCCATCAGCCAACATATCATCAGAACCGCCAGCCTCCAAGCCAATGTACTGCTCACCCAATAAACCAGAGGTCAAAATTTTGGCTGCAGAGTCTTTTGGAAACTTGTAAGAATTCTCTATAGTCATTACAACTGTGGCTTGATAAGTTTTATCATCAAAGGAAATATTGGCAATACGCCCAACAACCACCCCGGCGCTCTTAACTGGAGCGCGCGGTTTTAGACCTCCAATATTGTCAAATCGCGCAGAAATTTTATAAGTTGGGGCAAAAGAAACAGCATTCATATTGCCCACTTTTAACGCCAAGAAGAACGCGGCCAGCAAACCAATGGCAACGAACAGCCCGACCCAAACATCAATTGCACTTTTTCTCATAAGAACCTCAGTTTATTCTTTCTAATTTGAGAACATCATTGCGGTGAGCAAGAAATCCAATGCCAAAACTGCCAACGATGAAATCACGACCGTACGGGTTGTTGCTTGTGAAACACCCTCTGGTGTTGGCCGAGCCTCATACCCTTGATAAAGGGCGATGAATGTGACTGCCACACCAAAAACAATACTTTTGATGAGGCCGTTTCCAATGTCAGCAAACAGGTCTACTCCGCCCTGCATTTGTGACCAAAACGCTCCAGAATCAACGCCAATTAAGGGCACGCCAACAAAGTAACCACCCATCACACCGACCGCGGTAAAAATCGTAGCCAAAATTGGCATAGAAATAATCCCAGCCCACAGTCTTGGAGAAATAACGCGCGCCAAGGGATCAACTGCCATCATCTCCATCGCACTTAACTGTTCGCCAGCCTTCATTAATCCAATCTCAGCGGTCAAAGAGGTTCCTGCACGGCCTGCAAACAATAAAGCAGTAATCACGGGGCCTAGTTCACGAGTCAATGACAAAGCAACTAATAAGCCTAAAGCCTGCTCAGAGCCATAACGATTTAAGGTGTAGTAGCCCTGTAATCCCAAAACAAAACCAACGAATAAACCCGAGACTGCAATGATGACAAAGGAATGGTTACCAACGAATAAAATTTGATCCACTACTAAACGAGGTCTTTTCAGCAGAAACCCTGAACGCAAAATGACTGCGCAAAATAAACGTGCAGCATGACCGAGGTTGCTGATATTACGGCGAACAAAAAATCCTAAGTCGCCTAAGAGATCAATCACTATAGAGAATGCTGACATCAGGCACTCACCCCAAAATCTTCGGCTAGGCTTTGACCAGGGTAATGAAAAGGCACGGGGCCGTCTGGCGCAGCGTCTAAAAACTGTCTTACAAAAGGATCCTTAGAACGGCTGAGCTCTTCAGGTGTACCTTCAGCCCCAATTCGGCCATTCGCAATAAAGTACACATAGTCGGCGATTTCAAATGTTTCTTCAACATCATGGGTTACTAGTAAGCTAGTTGCACCAAGCGCATTATTTAAATCGCGTATTAATCGGGCAGTAATACCAAGTGATATCGGATCCAAACCAGCGAACGGCTCGTCGTACATGATGAGCGGAGGATCTAATGCAATTGCCCTAGCGAGTGCAACACGTCTTGCCATGCCTCCAGAAATTTGTGAGGGCATTAAATTACGAGCGCCGCGTAAACCAACTGCATTCAGTTTCATGAGTACTAAAGAGCGTAATAACTCTTCACTCAAGTTCGTATGTTCACGCAGAGGAAAGGCCACATTCTCAAAAACGCTGAGGTCTGTAAACAATGCACCAAACTGAAATAACATTCCCATTCGACGACGAGCGCCCATGAGCTCATCGGAATTCATTTTGCCAATATCATGGCCCTCAAATAAGACCTGGCCAAATTGAGCAGAGTATTGGCCACCAATTAAACGCAAAATAGTCGTCTTGCCACAACCGGAACCCCCCATGACTGCAACGACTTGTCCGCGACGAAACTCCATATTGAGTCCCGACAAAATTTGACGCTCACCAGGAGCATAAGAAAAGTCAACGTCCTTAATTGCAACGATGACTTCGTCAGCGGCTTTTTTTACTTGATCGGAAGAGGGTAAATGACGACTGTTCATATCCCCTTATTATCGAGGTAAAACAGATGACCCCATTAAATACTGGTCTACTGCTTGAGCGCATTGGCGACCCTCTCGAATCGCCCAAACTACTAATGATTGTCCGCGACGCATATCACCTGCAGCAAATACCTTAGGAACATTGGTTTGATAAGCATTTTGACCGTCTACAGTGGCTTTTGCATTACCACGAGCATCTTTTTCAATACCAAAAGCTTTTAATACTTGCTGAACTGGGGATACAAAACCCATCGCCAAAAGAACTAAATCGGCCTTGATCTCAAATTCAGAATTGGGCACCTCTGACATTTTTCCGTCTTTCCACTCCAAACGTACTCCAATGAGCTTCTCGACTTTGCCATTTTTACCCTCAAAACGCTTAGTTCCCACTGACCAATCACGCTCGCAACCCTCCTCATGAGACGAAGAGGTTCGTAACTTCGTTGGCCAATAGGGCCAAACTAAGGGCTTATTCTCTTCTTCTGGTGGCTGTGGCAATAATTCAAACTGAGTAACCTGTTTAGCACCATGACGATTAGATGTGCCTACACAATCTGACCCAGTATCGCCACCACCGATAACAACTACATGTTTATCGCTTGCGCGAATTTCATTTTTAAAGTCCCCTGCATTTTCTTTATTCTGGGGAATCAAAAATTCCAGCGCATAGTGAACACCCGCTAACTCACGACCAGGCACAGGCAAATCACGTGGCTGCTCAGCGCCACCAGTAATGACAACTGCATCAAAATCCTTCATCAACTGATCAGGAGAAATCGTCTTAGTAGCATAGTTTTTAACTTCAACACCAATCGATTCTTTACCAATAAATACACCTGTTTCAAATTTGACACCTTCGGCTTGCATTTGCTCTACACGACGATCAATTAGCCATTTTTCCATTTTGAAATCAGGAATGCCGTAACGTAGAAGACCGCCCACACGATCATTCTTTTCAAATACAGTCACGTCATGGCCAACACGTGCCAATTGCTGTGCTGCGGCCATACCAGCAGGGCCGCCGCCAACAATAGCTACTTTTTTGCCAGTCTTGACTTTAGATGGCTGGGGCTTAACCCAACCGTTTTCCCAACCCTTATCGATAATCGCATGCTCAATTGACTTAATGCCAACCGGTGCACGGTTAATACCCAAAGTACATGCAGATTCACATGGTGCTGGGCAAATACGGCCCGTGAACTCTGGGAAGTTATTGGTAGATTGTAAAACTTCTAAGGCATTCTTCCAGTCATTATGGAAAACTAAATCATTGAAATCTGGAATGATGTTATTGACTGGGCAGCCGTTGTTACAAAATGGAATACCGCAGTCCATACAACGCGCGCCTTGAACCTTAGCCTCTTCATCCGTTAAAGCAACGATGAATTCCTTGTAATGATGGAGGCGTTTAGCAGGTGCTTCGTATGTTTCATCGACGCGCTCAAACTCCATAAATCCAGTGACCTTACCCATATCTAATCCTTAGTATCTTTTCTTAATATCTGCACTCATTAAGCAGCAACCGTTTTCTTCTGTGACTTTTCCCACAATTCGCCCAAAGCGCGCTTGTACTCAGTTGGAAGTACTTTCGTAAAACGAGTGCGGGCGTTTTCCCAATCGGCCAACAGGGCTTTAGCACGCTCTGATCCGGTGTAACGGAAATGACGCTCAATTAAGCCCTTCAAAATTTGCTCATCGGTTATGCGCTCGCCACCGTCTTTAACATCAATAGGAGCGTGCCAATCGGACTGAGGAATCTTCGCGACCTGCTCAGCAGATGGCAATACTTTTTCTAGAGTTGCCATGCTGGTATTACAACGCTGATCAAACATACCATCTTCGTCGTAAACATAAGCAATCCCACCACTCATGCCCGCAGCAAAATTGCGACCTGTTGTGCCAAGCACCACTACAGTTCCGCCGGTCATATATTCGCAACCATGGTCACCAGTTCCCTCTACCACCGTAGTAGCGCCTGAGTTACGAACTGCAAAACGCTCTCCCGCGACACCATTGAAGAAGGCTTCACCGGCTATTGCACCGTACAGCACGGTATTACCAACGATAATATTTTTAGCGGTGTCTCCACGGAATTCGTGCGGAGCTCGCACAATGACACGGCCCCCAGAAAGGCCCTTACCAACATAGTCATTGCCATCACCCACTAAATCCAAGGTAATGCCATGCGCCAAGAAAGCTGCAAAGCTTTGTCCAGCAGTACCATTTAATTGAATATGAATCGTGTCATCAGGCAGGCCTGCATGACCATAGCGCTGAGCAACTTCACCAGAAAGCATGGCGCCGACAGTACGATTGACATTCTTCACTGGAACAATGAAAGAAACTTTCTCACCGCGCTCTAAAGCGGGCTCGCTCTTCTCGATCAAAATATTGTCAAGTGCGCTAGCTAAACCATGATCCTGAGTAAGCACTTGGTAACGTGGCACATCAGCCGCTACCTGTGGCTCAGCAAAGATTTTGCTGAAATCTAAGCCGTGAACTTTCCAGTTATCAATACCTTTACGGGTATCTAAGAAATCAACACGACCAATCAATTCATCAAATTTACGAATACCGAGCTGCGCCATAATCTCACGGGCTTCTTCTGCAACAAAGAAGAAGAAATTCACCACATGCTCTGGCTTTCCAGAGAACTTCTTCCGTAACTCTGGATCTTGAGTAGCAACACCTACAGGACAAGTATTCAAATGACACTTGCGCATCATGATGCAACCCTCAACAACTAATGGGGCGGTCGCAAATCCAAATTCATCAGCGCCCAACAATGCGCCAATCACGACATCGCGACCAGTCTTCATTTGACCGTCAGCTTGCACCCGAATACGACTACGCAAACCATTGAGAACTAGCGTTTGCTGTGTTTCAGCTAAACCTAATTCCCAAGGCGAACCAGCATGTTTAATTGAAGAGAGTGGTGATGCGCCAGTACCGCCATCATGACCAGCAATCACCACGTGATCTGCTTTTGCTTTAGCAACACCAGCAGCAACTGTTCCAACACCCACTTCAGATACCAACTTCACAGAAACGTCTGCTTTTGGATTGACGTTCTTCAAATCATGAATCAACTGAGCAATATCTTCAATCGAGTAAATATCATGATGTGGTGGTGGAGAAATCAATCCAACTCCTGGCACAGAAAAACGTAATTTACCGATATAGTCAGAAACTTTTCCGCCTGGCAACTGACCACCTTCACCCGGTTTAGCGCCCTGCGCCATCTTGATCTGAATCTGATCGGCTGAACGCAAATATTCAGTAGTGACACCAAAGCGGCCAGAAGCTACTTGTTTAATTTTCGAACGCAAGGAGTCGCCGTCTAACAATGGGATATTCGCTTCAACTACATCGCTACCCAAAATGCTTGCAAGGGTCTCGCCCTTCTTGATTGGGATGCCTTTGAGCTCATTGACATAACGGTTTGGATCTTCGCCTCCCTCACCGGTATTGGACTTGCCCCCAATGCGGTTCATCGCAATTGCTAAGGTAGCATGCGCCTCAGTAGAGATCGAACCTAAAGACATCGCACCCGTTGCAAAACGTTTTACGATTTCTTTTGCAGATTCGACTTCATCAAGCGGAATCGCTTTTGCTGGATCAATCTTGAACTCAAACAAACCGCGTAATGTCATTTGACGCTTAGTTTGATCGTTAATGATGTTGGCGTACTCTTTATAAGTCTGATAGCCTTTCTCTGCACCAATCCGAGTAGAGTGCTGTAATTTCGCGATCGTATCGGGTGTCCACATATGGTTTTCACCACGAATACGGTATGCATATTCACCGCCAGCATCGAGCATATTGTTTAATACAGGATCGTTGCCAAACGCAGCGGTATGCATACGCAAAGCTTCTTCAGCGACCTCAAACACACCAATTCCACCTACATTAGATGGGGTGCCTTTGAAGTACTGATCAATAATGTCGTGATTCAAGCCAATGGCCTCAAAAATCTGAGAGCCGGTATAAGACATGTAAGTAGAAATGCCCATTTTGGACATCACTTTTTGCAAGCCCTTACCAACCGCTTTAATGAAATTCTTAACTGCTTTTTCAGGAGCTAAATCGCCAGATAGACCTTTCGCCATTTCAGCTAAAGTTTCCATTGCGAGATATGGATGAACTGCTTCGGCACCATAGCCAGCCAGGAGTGCAAAGTGGTGTGTCTCACGAGCGCTGCCAGTTTCAACGACAAGGCCCACGCTAGTACGCAATCCTTTTTGTACTAAATGTTGATGAATTGCCGAGGTAGCTAACAATGCAGGAATTGCAACATGCTTCTCATCTATCTGACGATCGCTCACGATCAAAATGTTGTAACCAGAACGAACGGCATCTGCAGCCTCTGCACATAAAGAAGCAAGGCGAGCTTCAATTCCAGCTTTACCCCATGAAGCTGGATAGCAAATATCGAGCTCGTATGAACGGAACTTACCATTGGTGTAGTGACCAATGTGACGGATCTTAGTGATATCGTCAAAATCCAAAATTGGCTGACTGACTTCTAGCCGCATTGGAGGATTGATGTTGTTGGTATCAAGTAAATTGGGTTTAGGTCCAATGAATGACACCAAAGACATCACCATGTTTTCACGAATAGAGTCAATCGGAGGATTGGTCACTTGCGCAAATAATTGCTTAAAGTAGTTATATAAAGGCTTGTTCTTATTTGAGAGCACAGCCAATGGACTATCGTTACCCATCGAGCCGATAGCCTCCTCACCACTCATCGCCATTGGTGCCATGAGGTACTTAATGTCCTCTTGGGTATAACCAAAAGCTTGCTGGCGATCTAACAATTTTGCAGCTGGACGGATTGTCGTTTTTTCATCGATTAAATCGACTTTGCTTGCATCTACTTCATCGAGCTTCACGCGAACGGCATCAATCCAGCTCTTGTATGGCTTCGCTTTTGAAACGGCATTCTTTAGCTCAACGTCATCAATGATGCGCCCTTGCTCCATATCAATCATGAACATCTTGCCTGGTTGAAGACGCCACTTTTGAATAATTTTGCTTTCAGGAATGGGCAATACGCCTGCCTCGGATCCCATAATGACTAAGTCGTCATCTGTTACGT
>JBILYO010000066.1:0-10112 GCA_044377685.1 Polynucleobacter sp.
CGATTGTCCGTCTCAAGCAGATGAGCGTTGAATAATTTTCATCATGCCCTGAGCGGTCATCACCTCCCGCTCGTGGACGCGCAGCAAGCCACGCATTGCTATTCCTGCGACATCTAAAACACAAACTGAATGGCGTCAATTAGCGTCGCGTTGGGCAAACAAAATCGCTTCTTTATGCTGTCAAGGTTGTTGACTAAATGCAGTAGCTACAGTTGTGTGTATGCGTTCGAGCAACTGTAGCAATCAAACACTTAAAAATCAGCAGCAAATTATTTTGTGCGGAACTTTTGTGTAAGTACAATATCTTTATAAATCAAGTACTTAACATTAACAATCTATTCCCACTCAATAGTAGCTGGTGGCTTACCGCTGATGTCATAGACAACTCGATTAATACCACGCACTTCATTGATGATGCGATTAGAAACTCTTCCCAGTAATTCATGGGGTAAGTGAGCCCAGTGTGCCGTCATAAAGTCCTGGGTTTGAACTGCCCTGAGGGCAACGACATACTCATAGGTACGACCATCGCCCATCACTCCCACTGATTTGACTGGCAGGAACACTACGAAGGCTTGACTAGTTAAGTCATACCAAGACTTTTGGCTCACTTCATCAATCGTATTGCGTAATTCTTCTATAAAAATGGCATCAGCCCTCTGGAGTAAATGTGCATACTCTGCTTTTACCTCTCCCAGAATACGAACCCCTAAACCGGGACCAGGGAATGGATGGCGATACACCATCTCTCTTGGTAAGCCTAGTGCAACCCCAAGTTCACGTACTTCATCCTTGAATAATTCCCGTAATGGCTCAAGCAGCTTGAGATGCATATCTTCAGGAAGGCCACCAACATTATGGTGACTCTTGATGGTATGTGCGCCCTTCTTACCTTTACCTGCAGATTCAATCACATCAGGGTAGATAGTTCCCTGGGCAAGCCATTTAGCATTCTGAATCTTGCCAGATTCACTTTGGAAGATTTCTACAAATTCTTTGCCGATAATTTTCCGTTTTGCTTCGGGATCTGAAACTCCAGACAACTTCGACATAAATGTTTGTGCCGCATCTACTCTAATGACCTTCACACCAAGGTTGCGAGCAAACATTTCCATCACCATATCGCCTTCGTTCAAGCGAAGCAAGCCATGATCTACAAATACACAAGTAAGCTGATCCCCAATCGCACGATGAATTAAGGCTGCAGCAACACTAGAATCAACACCGCCAGATAAACCTAAAACAACTTCATCAGTGCCTACTTGCTTGCGAATATTTTCTACTGCTTCGCTGATGTAATCACCCATTACCCAATCTGGCTTACAAGCGCAAATTTGATGCACAAAGCGCTCAATAATGGCAGTGCCCTGTAAGGTGTGCGTTACCTCAGGATGAAACTGGAATGCATAAAAGCGTCGTTCTTCATCAGCCATTCCTGCAATTGGGCAGGACTCAGTGGAAGCCATTAACTTAAATGCTGGTGGTAAGGCGGTTACGGAATCGCCATGGCTCATCCAAACCTTCAAAATGCCATGACCTTCGCTAGTTGAAAAGTCTTGAATTCCTTTGAGCAGATTAGTATGCCCGTGTGCGCGTACCTCTGAATAACCAAACTCACGTGCTTTACCTAATGATTCGGCTGAAGCAACTGCGCCGCCCAGCTGAGTAGCCATCGTTTGCATGCCATAACAAATACCTAATACAGGAACGCCAAGCTCAAAAACAATTTGTGGCGCCCGAGGGCTGCCTTCTTCAGTAACAGAGCTGGGGCCACCTGAAAGAATAATGCCTTTACCACCCTGCTCTTGTATGAACTTACGAATGATTTCTGGATCGCAATCATAAGGATGGATTTCTGAATACACTCGCGCATCACGCACACGCCTAGCAATTAATTGAGTTACTTGGGAACCAAAGTCGAGTATCAGTATTTTGTCGTGCACGAAAGAAGCAGTCTTTTATTTAAGTCTTAATCAATATGGTAATTTGGGGCTTCCTTGGTGATCTTCACATCATGCACATGCGATTCGCGCACACCCGCTGAAGTGATTTCCACAAAATTGGCTTTTTCATGTAATTCAGCAATGGTTTTACATCCAAGGTAGCCCATAGAAGATCGAATGCCGCCTGTTAATTGATGCAAGATTGCAAGCACACTGCCTTTGTATGGAACTTGGCCTTCAATGCCTTCAGGCACTAACTTTTCAGCGCTGGCCGCTATATCACTCTGAAAATAACGATCAGCTGAGCCATCGGCCATTGCGCCCATTGAGCCCATACCGCGATAACTTTTGTATGAGCGGCCTTGATATAAAAATACCTCGCCAGGAGCTTCCTCTGTACCAGCAAACATTCCACCCATCATTACTGAACTTGCACCGGCTGCCAATGCCTTGGCAACATCTCCTGAGTAACGGACACCACCATCAGCAATGAGTGGGATGCCAGTACCTTTAAGAGCAGCGGCTACATTTACAATTGCCGTGATTTGGGGAACCCCTACTCCAGCCACAATACGAGTGGTGCAAATTGATCCTGGACCAATGCCTACCTTAACGCCATCAGCACCATGATCAGCCAATGCTTTAGCAGCATCACCTGTAGCAATATTGCCGCCAATCACTTGCACATGTGGATAATTTTTCTTAACCCATTTAACGCGATCTAAGACGCCTTGACTATGGCCGTGGGCAGTATCAACCACAATCACATCGACACCGGCTCGCACTAATAACTCAATACGCTCATCATTGTCAGGGCCAACACCTACCGCAGCACCTACACGTAACTTACCCTCGCTATCCTTACAGGCATTTGGGTGTTCGGTGGCCTTCAAAATATCTTTTACTGTAATGAGCCCGCGTAGCTCAAATTTGTCATTGACAACCAATACACGCTCTAAACGATGTTGACTCATTAGGCGCTTAGCCTCTTCTAGTGAGCCGCCTTCTTTAACAGTCACCAAGCGTTCACGTGGAGTCATCTTGGTCTTGACTGATGCATCTAAATCTTCTTCAAAACGTAAATCACGGTTGGTAATGATGCCAACAACTTCTTTGCCAACTAACACTGGAAATCCAGAGAAGCCATGTTCACGAGACAGTTGCATCACTTGACGCAATGTGACATCCGGACTAATCGTGATGGGATCACGAAGAATGCCTGACTCATAACGCTTAACTTTTGCCACTTCCCGAGCTTGCTCGGATGGCTTTAGATTCTTATGAATAATGCCAATACCACCCTCACTGGCCATGGCAATTGCCAAACGACCTTCAGTAACGGTATCCATAGCAGCAGATACCAATGGTGTATTGAGTGAAATATCCCGAGTTAATTTACTTGCCAAGCTGGCATCTCGAGGGAGTACCGAAGAATAGGCCGGTACGAGGAGCACATCGTCAAAAGTGAGTGCTTTTTGAATGAGTCGCATACAAAACCCCTAGTCACAAAAACAGATTATAGCCTCCTAGCCTTTCTTTTAGCTGCTGCCGCTTGGAATTTGGCGTCTTGGTTCTGGTTGGCCTTCTTCCGACGAACTGTTTTAGGGTCTATCAATAAGGCAGAATAAAGCTCTAGACGATCCCCAGGGTAAAGAGGGCTATCCCATTCCTTGCGCTTACCAAAGACCCCAAAACAGCCTTTTCTTGCAAGAATGGGGTCATTTGGGCCCTTAGCAATTCCAGCTTTCAATAGAGCCAAACCCACTGTAGGTAGCTCATCATTAGACAAAAGCAATAAGAAGGGTTTTAAGACAGGCTCGCCCTGCCTTGCATCACAGAGCACAATATCCAAGGATCGCCTACTCATAAAGCTCTTCGGCACGTTTTACAAAACAGTCCACAAAGGTGCCCGCAATATAACCAAAAACCGGCCCAATGATCTTATCCAAAATGGCGCTCTTGAATTCCCATTGAAGCTTAAATTCCACCTTACACGCATCCTCCTTTAGGGGAATGAAGTTCCACTGCCCCGAAAACTGCTTAAAAGGGCCATCAACAAACACCATATTGATCGTTTCAGGTCGGTGGTTAATATTCCGAGTATGGAAAAACTGATTTATCCCTTTGAAATGGATCTTAATTTTGGCATCGAGGATGGTTTCCGTTTGCTCATAAATTTCGACCCCGCCGCACCAAGGTAGAAATTCGGGATAACGCGCTACATCAGTAACCAAGCCATACATTCGGTCGGCTGATTGGCCAATTAAAACGGTCTTGTTGACGTCTGCCATAATCGATCTTGAGAACTAAATAACTATGAGTATCGTCGATAACAAAAAAGCCTTCTTTGATTATTTTATCGAAGAACGTTTTGAGGCAGGGCTAGTGCTTGAGGGCTGGGAAGTTAAGGCCATTCGTGCTGGTCGCGCGCACATTAAAGAAGCGTATGTCGTAATACGCAAGGCGGAGCTGTTTTTGATTGGTTGCCATATTACCCCCCTGCTTTCAGCCTCCACCCATATTGTTCCAGATAGTACGCGCACCAGAAAACTCCTTCTGAATGCTATTGAAATCAAGAAGTTAATTGGTAAGGTTGAGCAAAAGGGTTACACCCTTGTCCCACTGAACCTTCATTTCTCAAAAGGGAATGTGAAATGTGAAATTGGATTAGCCCGAGGCAAAAAGCAACACGACAAACGTGCTGCTACCAAGGAACGCGAATGGGAAGTCCAAAAGGGACGTATTGCCAGGGGTGATTTAAACGCCTAAATCAGTTTGTATGCACTTTCTTAGTGCATACAAACCACAGGCCACTATTACTGCTGACCCAGCATCTCCCAGGTCGCGACAACGCTATCTGGATTTAGTGAGATTGAAGTAATACCCTTTTCTACCAACCAACGAGCAAAATCAGGATGGTCAGAAGGCCCTTGCCCACAAATGCCGACATATTTATTTTGCTTAAGGCACGCTTCAATTGAACGAGCAATCATGAACTCAACAGCTGGATCGCGTTCATCAAAGTCAATAGCAAGTAATTCCATACCCGAGTCACGATCAAGACCTAAGGTTAACTGTGTCATATCGTTAGAACCAATAGAGAAACCATCAAAGTACTCGAGAAACTGATCTGCCAAGATGGCGTTAGAAGGGATCTCGCACATCATGATGAGTCGTAAACCATTGACGCCACGTTTAAGTCCCAACTTCTCCATCATATTAATAACGCGCTCTGCTTGTTTGATAGTACGAACAAATGGAATCATGATTTCTACGTTATCAAGCCCCATGTCCTCTCTGACCCGCTTCATAGCAGCGCACTCTAGTGCAAATGCTTCGCCGAAATCCTCTGAAACATAGCGTGATGCACCGCGGAAACCAAGCATTGGGTTTTCTTCATCAGGCTCATACCGTGAACCACCAATTAATTTTTTGTATTCATTGGATTTAAAGTCTGACAGGCGGACGATAACGGGTTTTGGATAGAAAGCAGCTGCAATGGTTGCAACACCCTCAACTAACTTATCCTCATAAAACTGACGTGGGCTAGCATAGCCACGAGCAACACTTTCCACCGCACGTTTTAGCTCAGGATCAATATTGGGGTACTCCAACACAGCGCGCGGATGAACACCAATATAATTGTTAATAATAAATTCAAGACGGGCTAAGCCGACGCCTGCATTAGGAATTTGGCAGAAATCAAATGCTAACTGTGGATTGCCGATATTCATGGTAATTTTCACTGGAATTTCTGGTAACACTCCATGAGACACTTCGGTCACTTCTGTCTCAATTAAGCCATCATAAATATGGCCTTCGTCACCCTCAGCACAGGAGACTGTCACCACCATGCCTTCTTGTAATTGATCGGTAGCGTCACCACAACCAACGACAGCAGGAACGCCTAACTCACGCGCAATAATCGCTGCGTGGCAAGTACGGCCACCACGGTTAGTCACAATTGCAGAAGCGCGCTTCATGACTGGCTCCCAGTTTGGATCGGTCATATCAGCAACTAATACGTCACCAGGCTGCACTCGATCCATCTCGCTAGGATCACGGATGATGCGCACTGGACCAGCACCAATCTTTTGGCCAATTGCGCGCCCCTTTGCTAACACTTTTGAGCTACCCTTAAGCTTGTAGCGCATTTCTACCTGCCCTGCAGCTTGACTCTTCACAGTCTCAGGGCGAGCTTGGAGGATATAGATACGACCATCTTGACCATCTTTACCCCACTCAATATCCATGGGGCGACCGTAATGCTTTTCAATAATGACAGCATACTTTGCTAACTCAGTAATATCAGCATCTTCTAATGAAAAACGATTGCGCTTTTCAGGCGTGACATCTACAGTTTGTACCTTCTCAGTAGAGCCTTTAGGAGCAAACTGCATTTGAATCAATTTGGAGCCTAAAGAACGACGAATAATCGCCTTTTTATCTTGAGCTAATGTTGTCTTAAAGACATAGAACTCATCAGGATTCACTGCGCCCTGCACTACAGTCTCGCCTAAGCCATAACTTGAAGTGATGAATACGACATCCTCAAAGCCTGACTCAGTATCTAAAGTAAACATCACGCCCGCAGCACCCAGATCGGAGCGCACCATACGCTGAATACCAGCAGATAGAGCTACTTCAGCATGAGCAAAGCCCTTATGCACACGATAGGAGATAGCGCGATCGTTATATAGCGATGCAAAAACTTCGCGAATCTTATGCAATACATCATCAATACCTTCCACATTGAGGAAGGTCTCTTGTTGACCAGCAAAAGAGGCATCTGGTAAGTCTTCAGCAGTAGCTGAGGATCGCACCGCAAAAGATCCTTTTCCTGAATCATCCAGAGTGGCAAATGCTCTACGAATTTCTTCATCTAGCTTTGACTGAAATGGGGCAGTTTCGATCCATTGACGGATTTCTGCACCAGCCTCAGCAAGGGCACGAACATCATCGATATTCAGATTTTCTAAACGCTTTTGAATCCGCTCAGTCAAATGGTTATGCTCTAAGAAATCCCGAAATGCTAAAGCTGTCGTCGCAAAACCTGTTGGAACACGAACTCCAGTAGTAGCTAGCTGAGAAATCATTTCTCCTAATGATGCATTTTTACCGCCGACTGACTCAACATCAGTCATACGAAGTTGCTCAAAGGGCAAAACATAGGCGTCTGCCATACTGCTATTTTGTTGTTGGTTGGACATAAAATACTCTCAAAAGATAAGGAAACTGGTCAAGCGGCCACTCAAAATGCGGCATACTTCATTTAATATCTATTGTAGTACCGACCTCGACTGATAGGCCAATTGCATGTCCACCCAAACCCGCATTGTTTTTATTGTTTCTGACGGCACTGGTATTACCGCAGAAAACTTCAGCCAATCGATCTTGGCTCAATTTGAGACCAGTTTTAAGCACATTCGTGTGCCATTTGTAGACAGTGTAGACAAGGCTCATGATGCAGTGAGCAGCATTAATCAAGCAGCTAGTAAATATGAGGTTCAACCTATTGTTTTTACTACATTAGTCAATTCTGAACTGAATGCCATTGTTGCCAAAGCAAATGGTTTGATTTTGGATATGTTCCAAACCTTTGTGGCCCCCTTAGAAGAAGCTCTGGGGATGAAATCTACCCATGCCATGAACCGCCTTCATCACAATGCGGATACCGATGCCTATAAGAACCGGATTGAAGCAATCAACTATTCCTTAGCCCACGATGATGGCCAGTCCAATCAAAATCTAGCCGATGCTGATGTTATTTTGGTGGGGATCTCCCGGGTTGGTAAGACGCCAACTAGCCTTTATTTAGCGATGCAATATGGTTTAAAGGCAGCTAATTATCCCTTAATACCGGAAGACTTCGAGCGTGGACGCCTTCCCAAGGATTTAGCACCTTTTATCCATAAGATTTTTGGACTCATGATTGATGCAGAGCGCCTTTCTGAGATTCGAAATGAACGTCGACCCGGAAGTAATTACGCCAAGCTCGAAAACTGTCGTTATGAAATTAATGAAGCGACAGCCATGATGAAAAAAGAATCGATCCCATGGGTGGTTACTACAAGCAAGTCAATTGAAGAAATTGCTACGACGGTATTGCAGGCAATTAAATCAGATAAAACTATCTTAGGTTAGCCTATTACCTAGTAATTAACTGCGCCTTACACGCATCGTCTCAAACAAGCAGATAGCTGCTGCAGTGGAGACATTCAAGGACTCTACTCGGGGGTCAATTGGAATCGAAACTGCTTTAGCCTGCGCCATTAAATCTTCTGATACACCCTGTCCTTCACTACCCATCACCCAAGCGACGGGATGAAGTAACTCTTTCTTCGAAGAATATAGATCCTGCTCTGCGCCTGCTACAGCTGCCAATAGAGGGGCTGTGACTGCGCTCAACACTTGTTGATTAGACCAGCCCTCATAAAGATCGAGTAATTGATGTGCCCCCATGCCTGCCCGCAAGACTTTGCTTGACCATAGGTGGGCGCAACCCGTTAAAGCAATCACCTGAGTAAATCCTGCAGCTGCGGCAGTTCGTAAAATAGAGCCAACATTACCTGCATCCTGAATGCGATCTAGGATCAAAACGTCGCCAGATAAAGTGCTGATTGACTGAGGCGGAGTTAATGAAGATTTAGGCAAATCTAACAAACCAGCAATATGCGGTGCATTCACCAAATCACTTAATAAGTCCCAGAGCGTGCTATCTAATTGAAACACCTTAGTAGTAGGACAAATCTCGAGATGTGAGTAGACCGCCTCTGAGATTTCTGGGTTTTTTAACCCCAACTCTGAAGTCAGTAAGGTATTGAGAGCAGGATCACCCACCCAGGTCTGAATGAGATGAATGCCTTCCAATAAAGCTTGGCCGTTTGCAAGTCTAGCCTTCTGTCCCTTTGAGCCAGTTGCCTGCAAGAGACGTATCTCCTTAAAAAGGGGATTCTCTTTAGAGCTAATCAGATCAAAGTTCATAGCTAACTCACAATACTCTCAAGTACTTTTCTCACGGGAGAAAAACTTCTTCTATGTTCTGCACAAGCACCGTATTGTTTTAGCGCAGCAAAGTGCGCCTCTGTCGGATAGCCCATATGTTGTGCAAAGCCATATTGAGGATGGAGCTCATGCAAGACTTGCATCTGTCTATCTCGGGTCACTTTAGCCAATATCGATGCAGCAGAGATGGCCGGCTCTTTAGAGTCGCCTTTGATAATGGCTTGTGCTGCTATTGGTAACTCTGGGCAACGATTGCCATCAATGAGCGCCTGATCAGGCCAAGCGCCTAAACGAATTGATAAGTCCTCTATAGCGCGGCGCATGGCTAGCATGGTAGCCTGCAAAATATTAATCTCATCAATTTCACTGGGGGAAGCTTCCCCAATGCCCCAGGCCCTGGCCTTTTGCATAATTTGCTCATACAAATATTCACGACGCGCTGGTGAGAGTTTCTTGGAGTCTTTTAAACCTTCGATCGGTTTACTTGGATCAAGCACTACTGCACCCGCTACCACTGCTCCTACCAAAGGCCCACGTCCAGCCTCATCAACACCGCAGACCCAAATCACACTCATTGAGTAGACCGTTGCATCTTAGATGCACTAGCAATTGTCTGGGAAATCGCTTGGGCCACCAATAAGCCTGTCGGACGACGCAAAGTCTCATGCATTTGCGTAAAACGTACTTTTAATTGGGCAACCTGTATGGGACTTTCAAGCCATCCCAAGATGGCCATTGCTAATTTTTCTGGGGTCGCTTCATCTTGCAATAATTCTGGGACCACAAACTCACCACATAAGATATTAGGTAAGCCAACATACGGTAAATATCCTTGGCGTTTCATAATTTGCGCAGTTAACCAAGGTACCTTATAAGAGATGACCATCGGCTTTTTCCAGAGAGCTGCCTGTAATGTAGCGGTGCCGCTAGCAATTAAGACCACATCAGAAGCTTCTAATACTTCATCAGCCATACCATCTAGCAAATGAATCTGTATATCTGGATTGAGATTTTTTGCCTTAAGTAATAACTGCTCAAGAGCTTCATGTAATCGCGGCGTTGCTACTGGAATTAAAAAGTGGAGTTTCTGTCCTTTTAATTTCTCAGTAAGTAGCTGCATCGTTTCAAAAAAGATTGGGGCAATGAGTTCAATCTCTGAACTAC
>JBILYO010000040.1:0-13391 GCA_044377685.1 Polynucleobacter sp.
TCTAGGGGTATATCACTTGCTAAGGGATGCCCCACATAAGTAGACGCAATTCCAGCGCGATCGTAGATTTCTGTTTCAAAGGGAAAGATGCAGAGCATGCGCTCAACTGCTTGTGCAATCTTCTTAATCCGCCCTGCCCTCCACGCCCATATAGATGGGGAAACAAAATGGAGTGTGGGGATGCCTGCTTTACGTAATTGCAACTCAACACCTAAATTGAAATCTGGTGCATCTATACCCAGATAGACATCTGGTCGTCCTTCTCCCAATAAATGCGCAATGAGCTCTTTACGCAGCTTCAAAATAGCCGGTAGTTGTTTGATCGCTTCTACATAACCTCGCACACTGAGGGTTTCCATTGGCCAAACTGAATCCATACCTTCAGCCTGCATCCGAGGCCCACCAATACCATACACTTCGAGGCCTGCCATATCTGGTATTTGATTGAGCGCACTTAATACTGGCGCAGCAAGAAGATCGCCGGAGGGTTCACCAGCTACACAAGCTAACTTAGGCAAAGGAAACCTTAACGAATAATGCCGCGCGTAGATGCGGCAATAAAGTCATAGAACTGGGCTAGTTTTTCTGCAGTTTGGGGATTGCCCGTACTTGCCAAAACCATTTTCTGTATTTCTACCTTCGCCTCTTCAAAACTATGGCCATCTTTATAGAGCACCTTATAAGCCTGACGCAAGGCAGAAATGGTTTCAATGGAAAAACCGCGACGTTTGAGGCCCTCGACGTTAATACCGTGAGGAGAGGCCTTATCTCCAGCAGCAATCACAAAAGGCGGGATATCTTGAACTAAAGCAGAAGCGCCGCCTAACATGGCATGCTGCCCGATGCGAACAAATTGATGAACGCCAGACATACCACCCATAATGGCCCAATCACTCACCTGAACGTGGCCAGCAATTTGGGCGTTACTTGAAAAAATCGTGTGATCGCCAATTTGGCAATCGTGGGCAATATGAACATAGGCCATGATCCAATTGTCATTCCCAATCCGCGTAATACCCTCATCTTGAGTGGTCCCCGTATGAATCGTCGTGAACTCACGAATCGTATTACGATCACCAATGATTAATTGGGTTGGCTCACCACGATATTTCATATCTTGTGGAGGACCACCAATAGCTGCAAAGTGCGCAAAGTGATTATCTTTGCCGATACTGGTGTAGCCCTCAATAACACTATGAGAACCAATCTTGGTACCTGATCCGATCTTCACGTTCGGGCCAATGACTGAATAGGGCCCAACCTCAACATCGCTAGCCAATTCTGCCTTACCATCCACTACAGCAGATACATGAATCCGAGTCATTACGCGCCTTTCATACGCACTGCACAGGTAATATTTGCCTCAGCAGCCAATTCACCGTCTACAGTAGCTTTTACTTGGAACTTATAAATGCCAGCACGCTCACGCTCTAACTTTGCGGTCATGATGAGTTGATCTCCTGGCAATACTGGCTTTTTGAAGCGCGCACCATCAATACCAGCGAAGTAATACACGGCATTTTCCTGACGCTCTTCTGAGAACGTCAATAAGGCTGCAGTTTGGGCTAGTGCCTCTATGATCAACACCCCTGGCATCACTGGAAAATCTGGAAAGTGCCCTTGAAAAAAAGGCTCGTTCATCGTGACATTTTTTAATGCCGTAATACTTTCACGAGGTGTCATTTCTAATACGCGATCCACCAGTAAAAAAGGATAGCGATGTGGCAACAATTTTAGAATCTGATGAATATCGATTGCAATCGCTTTGCTCATAAATTACCTACTTAATAAATTAATGGGGATGGCGGAGTCCTAAGACTCCTTGTTTTGGTTTTTGTCCAATAAACGCAAGCGTTGTCGTATTTTATCCAGCCCGCGTAGGATGGCAGCATTTTTCTCCCAAGCACCATGGAGCATCGATGGATAGACCCCCGTGAAATGCTGACCAGGCTCAGTAATAGAGCGAATAATGGAGGTATTGCCCGAAACGGTCGTTCGATCAGCAATCGTCAGGTGTCCAGCAAAGTTTGCTGCTCCACCAATAATGCAGTAATGACCAATTTGAGTACTCCCTGAAATCGCGGCACAGCCGGCAATAACACAACAGTTTCCAATCACGACATTGTGCGCAATTTGTACTTGATTATCAATTTTGCTACCTGCACCAATTACGGTATCACTCATCGCACCACGATCAATTGTTGTAGAGGCGCCGATTTCAACATCATCGCCAATGATTACTCGTCCAGTCTGAGGTATTTTTACCCACTCACCGCCAGCCGCGGTAAAGTCAGGCGCAAAACCAAAACCATCAGCGCCTATTACGGCACCGCTATGAATAATGCAGCGCTTTCCAATCTGAGTAGCATAGTAAATCGATACGGCAGGATAAATGACAGAATCATCAGCAATCACACTTTCTCTTGCAATAGTGCTATTGCCCAATACCACCACACGCTCTCCCAACTTCACATCTGCGCCAATATGCACAAAGGGGCCAATATGACACGATGCTGGAATGATTGCGCTGGGATCTATTACAGCGCTGGGATGTAATAGAGGTTTATATAGCGGTGTACTGGCTTGAGCAAAGTGCTGTGCCATTTTGGCAAAGGTTGCATAAGGATTTTTGGAGACAAAATAAACACGCTTTGCAGAATTGACACTAGGATTTGCTTGTAAGAAATCAAGGTCTGACTGACTCAGAATCAAAGCACCGGCAGTGCTATCGCTTGCCTGCTGACGATACAGTGGATTAGAAAGAAAAGATATTTGATCTGACTGAGCACGCTCTAAGGGAGCGAGGCTATTAAATGAGAGGGAGGTCTCCCCCACCAAGCTTGCTTGAAACTGTTTGGCCAGCTCGATGGCGGTAGGCATAAAGCTTATTTGAGACTATTCAAAGCCTTGATAACATCATCAGTAATGTCGGCTTTCGGGCTGACATAGGCCGCTTCTTGAATAATGACGTCAAGCTTTCTTTGCTCAGCGATCTGCTTTAGGACTAAGTTTGCTTTTTCAGCAATTTTTGCACGCTCCTCAAAGGTGCGCTGGTTTAAATCTTCCGTAAATTCACGTTGCTTACGTTGTAATTCACGATCTTGGTCAGCTAATTCTCGTTGACGACGGATACGTTCAGCTTCATTCATGACGGCAGCATCACGGTCCAGTTTTTCAGCAGCTGTCTTAATTTTCTGAGCGCTATCACGTAACTCATTCTGACGCTTAGTAAATTCATTTTGCAAGCGAGTCTGCATTGCTTTGGCTAAGTTAGACTCATTAAAAACTTTTTCAGAGTTCACAACTGCGATGCGGCCTCCAGCCTCCTGAGCGTTGAGAGTTGGTGCAGAAAATACTGCAACCACCGCTACTAGGCTGGCTTGAATCCACTTTGAAGAACGACGAAGCTTCATAAAACTTTCCTTAAACAATTAAAACGCTGTACCTATCTGGAACTGCAAACGCTGGATATTATCCGTTGGCAAAGACTTAATCGGAATACCGTAGCTAAATTTAAGTGGTCCCAGCGGTGATATCCATGATAAACCTAAGCCATAAGAATAGCGTAAAACTAGGTTGATATTCTCGCCGTAAACGTTACCGCCATCCACGAACCCAAATACCCTAAGGGTTTTGTCGGCGCCAGAGCCTGGAACAGGTACCGTATATTCGATATTGGATACGATTTTAGACTGCCCGCCAGTAGGCTGATTAGTGCCTGTATTAGTGTTATAGAAGGTCGGGCCTAGGGATCCAGGGGCATATCCACGAACTGAGCCAATACCACCTACATAGTAGTTTTTAGTGATTGGGAAGGGGTTATTGCCGTAAGCCTGGCTATAACCCACCTCTCCGTTAAAGGACAAAATGTTTCCTTTGGAAAAGGAGTGGTATTTCTGATACTGCCCGAAAACACGGTAGAAGGTCATATTTCCTACAGGGGTACCCACCTCACCTGATAACTGCTGCAAAGATCCTGAGGACGGAATCAAAGAACTATCGCGCCCATCACGAGACCAACCCACTGTTATGGGGACATTACGGGTCGTTAAGGTGGCAGGGTAACCCGGAGGGGCGATTCCGTAGCTTTCTGCATACGTTAAATAAGGTTGTGGAGTACTAGACGAAGTGCTAATCCTATAGAACTCCAGTCCCGTACCAAAAAACACCCGATCTACTTCACTATAAGGAACGCCAAACTTAATATTGGAGCCGACTGACTTAATTTGGTAATCAGGATCACCTGTGTAATACAAGGGCTTAGATGAGCGGTAGTACAAATCGGTATAGCGGCTAATACCTTCTTCAGTGAAGTAAGGGTCATACTGAGATAGGGCTAGATTCTGGTTGATCTTACCCAAAGAAGCATTTAAACCAATCGCAGTTCCAGTACCGAATGCATTGTCCTGATTAATACCTGCAGACAAAATGAGTTTTTCTGTTGAAGAAAAACCAGCGCCAAGTGTTATCGAGCCAGTTGGTTTTTCAGAAACTTTGATGTTTACATCCACCTGATCAGGGGAGCCCGGAACATCCATCGTCGTGATATCAGTTTCTGTAAAGTAACCCATACGTCCTAAGCGTTTTTTTGACAGATCAATCTTTTCACTGTCAAACCATGAGCTCTCAAATTGACGCACCTCACGACGAATCACCATATCGCGGGTTTTAGAATTGCCAGTGACATTTACTTGGCGAACGTAAATACGACGACCGGGATCAACAACCAAGGTCAAATCCACTTCACTAAGTTCACGCCTGATATCAGGCTGAGGATTGATAGTTGCGAATGCATAACCATAAGACCCAAGGATCTCGGCGATAGCCTTAGTGCTCTCAGTGAGCTTGGCAGAGGAAAAGATATCGCCTGGCTTAAGCTGAATTAACCGCATTAGCTCATCATCTTTGCCCAGTAAGTCACCAGCAAGACGGACATTTTTAACGGTAAATTGATTGCCCTCACGAATGCTGATCGTTAAATAAATGCCTCTTTTGTCTGGGGTGATCGATACCTGAGTGGACTCAATAACAAACTCAAGGTAGCCGCGATTTAAATAGAAAGAACGAATATTTTCTAAATCAGCAGTTAATTTTTGTTTTGAATACAAGTTATCTTTGCTATACCAAGATAACCAACCGCCCGTCTTTAATTGCATCTCTCCTCTGAGAGTGCTTTCACTAAAGACACTATTTCCAATGAAGTTGATTTCCTGGATCTTTGCGACAGGACCCTCATCGATATTAAAGTAAATTGCAACCTGGTTGCGCTCAACTGGAGTAACAGTAGCTACAACTTCAGCGGCATACATGCCTTTACCAATGTACTGACGCTTTAATTCTTGTTCAGCCTTGTCGATCAGGGCTTTATCATAAAAACGGGCTTCTGCAACTCCAACGGCTTTGAGAGATTTTCGAACGACCTCTTGATCGAACTCCCTCATACCAGTAAATTCAATCCGAGAGATAGTTGGCCGTTCTTCAACAATCACAATTAATACATTGCCTTGTGCTTGAATTTGAACGTCTCTAAAAAAGCCGGTGCTATATAGGGCCCTGATTGCTTCAGCACCTTTTTCATCGGTAAAAGTATCGCCTACTTGGACAGGTAAATAACTAAAAACTGTGCCAGGCTCTACACGCTGAAGACCTTCAATGCGAAGATCCTTAATCACAAAAGAATCTGCTGCTTGAACATTCAAGCTAATACTAGCAGCGACAACTAATAATAGTTGAACCAAAAAACGGGTAAAAACAGGAAGGGGAGAAATCAAAAAATTCAAGGTAAAAGATAGCGTTGCAAATCATTAAACAAAGCTAGGAGCGAGAGAGAAATCAGCAAAAGAAAGCCCACTTTTTGGAACCGCTCTTGCATGGAAATCGAGATTCGCTTACCAGCAACCAACTCCCATGCATCATACAGGAGCTGACCCCCATCTAGCATGGGAAAAGGGAGCAAATTCAGAAGGCCAATGCTAATGCTAATGAGCGCTAGAAAGGCAAAAAAAGGTTGCCAACCAACCTGAGCAGACTTCCCAGCCATATCAGCAATACTCAAAGGTCCTCCGAGCTGTTTGATGGAGGTATTACCAGTAAAAATTCCGGCCATTAGCCGTACGGAAACCTTGGTAATCAACCAGACGCGGCGGCTAGCATAAGCTAAGGCCTCAATAGGTCCTAATTGCAGCTCCTGCCAGGTCGCAGGAGGAGTCAAGATTGGTCTAATTCCCAAAGCCTGCATCGGATCAGATTCGGGCGTCACCTGAGGTAAATCTCGCGCAGGAAAAGCCTTGGTAAAACTTCCTCCATTGGGGCTTTGCATCTCTAAGGCAAAACCTTGATGAGCTGTGATCGAATTTAACAAATCCCAACGCAAGGCATTCCAACTGGGAACAGGATCAAACTCCCCTTGCCGAATAAGCGCTTCATCATTAGATAAATCTTGCCAGCCAACCACCCTATCGCCCTGAGATAAGCCTAATTTAGCAGCGAGAGAATTTTCAGGTGGCGCATCCAACATAGCCGGCAGTTGCGGAACTCCTGAGACATAAATCACTGCAAATAAAATCACAGCCAGCAAGAAATTTGCAAAAGGTCCCGCCGCAACAATAAAGGAGCGTTGCCATAATTTTTTACTATCAAAAGCATTTGCTTCCTCTTGTGGGCTGATGACTTGTTCACGATCACGACCATCCAATAACTTAACGTAACCGCCCAAAGGAATCGCTGCCAATACCCACTCAGTTTGATTACGCGCTCGATAGGTAAAAAGTGGCTTACCAAATCCGACAGCAAATCGCAATACACGCACACCACAAGCTCGTGCGGCCAAAAAATGTCCAAACTCATGAAAGCTCACTAGCACTCCTAAAGTCACTAAAAAAGCAGCTAGGGTCATTAATGCTTGCAATGAATACTCCTTAGTAAATTTTTTTGTTTACTCGAATTAAAGCTGAATTGCCCTAATAAAGTCGCTTGCCACTCTTCTAGCTTGTAAATCAACATCTAAAATAACTTCGAGAGACTCAACTGGGCGAGCCTGTATGGCATTCAAGGTTTTTTCCACCACTTTAGATATATGCAAATATGGCATCCCCTCATCTAGAAATGCAGCAACTGCAATTTCATTGGCAGCATTTAAAACTGTTG
Source organism: Polynucleobacter sp. (assembly GCA_044377685.1). Classification (GTDB taxonomy): domain Bacteria; phylum Pseudomonadota; class Gammaproteobacteria; order Burkholderiales; family Burkholderiaceae; genus Polynucleobacter. The sequence continues at coordinate 7,147 of JBILYO010000040.1, forward strand.
GAGCAATCCCTCCCGCCTGAGCTGCTGAAAAAGCAAGTGTCAGGCAAGGAAAACGGATCAAATCTGGCTCACTAAAATTCAAGGCAGCCAATTGCGTCAAGTTCAGAGGGACTACACCAGCCTCTATCCTATTAGGCCAGGCTAAACCATATGCAATAGGCGTGCGCATATCAGGCTGACCCAATTGGGCAATCACGGAACCATCAACATAGCGCACCATCGAATGAACGACACTTTGTGGATGAATGAGAACCTTAATTTTTTCTAGAGGCAAACCGAACAACCAAAAGGCCTCGATGACCTCAAGTCCCTTGTTCATCATCGTTGCAGAATCAACTGAGATCTTTCTACCCATCACCCAATTAGGATGAGCGCAAGCTTGCGCTGGAGTGATGGAAGTTAATTGTTCAAGTGGGGTATCTCTAAATGGGCCTCCGGAAGCCGTGAGCCACAATTCTTCAACTCCTAAAGCAGCTTGTGGTGCTTTAGTAAATTGAGGTGGTAGACATTGAAAAATGGCATTGTGTTCGCTATCAATTGGGAGTAGCTCACCACCACCAGATTTCATAGCCTGCATGAATAAATGGCCAGACATCACTAAGGCTTCTTTATTAGCCAGCAATATTCTTTTACCGGCTTTTGCGGCAGCTAAGGTAGGAACCAAACCTGCAGCCCCAACTATGGCAGCCATCACCGTATCGCAACCAGAATCTGTCACCGCAGTTACCAATGCATCTGGCCCATACAAAACTTGTGTACGGCTATTTTTTTCTAGCAGTAGCGCCGTTAAGCGTGCAGCCCCTTGTGCATCACCAATGACTGCAAGGGCAGGTGAAAATTCAATGCACTGCTTCGCCAATAATTCAACCTGCTTGCTAGCAGTTAAAGCAAACACCTTAAAGCGTTCTGGATGGGCCCGAATAACATCTAAGGTATTAACGCCAATAGATCCAGTTGATCCTAATATTGAAATTTGTCTCATCACTCTTACACTAGTCCCGCGAGTAAAGCCGCAATTGGCATGGTCGGAATTAAAGCGTCAACACGATCAAGCACACCTCCATGCCCTGGCAATAAGTGGCTACTATCCTTAACACCTGCCATGCGCTTTAATTGAGATTCGAATAAATCACCAAATACACTGAAGGCTGTTAAGACAGTTACCATCAAGAACATCGGCACCCATCCAAAGCGAATTGCCCAGGCACCAAATAGCGTGGACTCAAATGGTAAATAGAATACGCAGAGTAAAGCGTAACCATAGCAAAGTAATAAGCCACCCAGAGCCCCTTCAATGGACTTCCCAGGGCTAATTTGTGCTGCGAGCTTGTGCTTTCCAAAGGCCTTACCAACAAAGTAAGCGCCAATATCAGCAATCCAAACTAAAGCCATCGTACTGAGTAAAAATACTAGCCCGAGTTCTCGTAAAAAGACCAAAGCAAACCAAGTTGCAGGTAATAAAATAAGACCGAGCACTACATAAAAAGATCTCAGCTGATCGAGAGAAACGCGCATACCCTTAGCCAAAATAAATGGGGCCAAGAAAAACCAAAAAATTACTGCTAATAACAGTAAAGCAAATTGCCAGGCAACATTTTGCATGGCCAATAAAAATAAAATAATCACTAAACAAAACGCAGCATAGAACCAGGCAGCCCGTCCAACCTGAGGATAGAGTAATCGACTCCACTCCCAGGCAGCGGCTAATAAGGCTAGCAAGAAAAATATAGCAACATAGATGGAGGGTAGCCAGAATAAAATTGGTAGCAAGACTGCCAAAAGAATAGTGGCAGTGATAATTCGAGTTTTTAACATGAATTATCTACAAGAAAAATCAAACCGCTTCACTCATCACTTTTGATGCAAGCTGAGCACTCGTTCGGCCAAAACGGCGCTCTCTCTGGCTATACCATTCAAAGGCTTTATGTAATTGGGTTTCGTCAAAATCTGGCCATAAAACATCTGTGAAGTACAACTCGGTATACGCTAACTGCCACAATAAGAAGTTACTAATGCGCTGCTCGCCACCAGTGCGAATAAATAAATCAGGCTCTGGGGCATAAGCCATAGATAAATGAGGCTGCAATAATTCTTCGGTAACCTGTTCTGGCTGCAAGTTTGGATTTGCTGCCAAGCATTGACGCATAGCTTGCAATATATCCCAACGACCACCATAGTTAGCTGCAACCGTAAATGTCAGACTCTTACATCCAGCAGTTTTTTGTTCAGAAAATTGCACCATCTCCTGAATTGAGGAATCGAAGCGACTGATATCGCCAATGAGGCGTAATGAAATATCATTTTCTGCCAATTTGGAAACTTCGCCTTTAAGAGACTTCAGAAAGAGTTTCATCAAGAAGCTCACTTCCTCGGGTGGACGACGCCAATTTTCAGAACTGAATGCAAAGACCGTTAAATACTCCACACCGATACGACGGCACTCTTGAACAATTTTACGAACCGCGTCCAAACCTTCTGCATGACCTGCTACTCGAGGCAATAATCGATTTCTAGCCCAACGACCATTGCCATCCATAATGATGGCAATATGGCGCGGTAGCGCGCCTGCTTGCGGTACAGTAAGGGTTGAACTAGAGTGTGGATGTATGGTCATAAGAGATGGGGGGTACAGTCTGGCTTTAAACCGTCATGATCTCTTTTTCTTTGTCTGAAATGATCTTGTCAATCTCGACTACAGCTTTATCGGTCATCTTCTGAATATCATCGGTTGCGCGACGCTCTTCATCCTCAGAAATCTCTTTGTCTTTTGTTAAACGCTTGAGGTGCTCATTAGCATCGCGTCGCAAGTTACGTACTGCGATCTTAGCCTCTTCACCTTCACTTTTAACTACTTTACTTAATTCACGACGACGCTCTTCAGTCAAAGCCGGCATTGGTACACGAATGACTGTGCCTTGTGACGCTGGATTTAATCCTAAGTCAGAGTCACGAATAGCTTTTTCAACCACAGCAACCATGGTCTTTTCAAAGGGCTGTACGTTAATCGTTCGAGCATCAGCCAATCCCAGGCTAGCTACTTGACTTAAAGGAGTTGGATTACCGTAATAATCGACTTGAATATGCTCTAAAATTCCTGGGTTGGCTCGTCCAGAACGAATTTTTGCCAAATTGGTTTTTAATGCGTCAAGAGATTTATGCATCTTTTGATCGGTATTCGTTTTAATTTCTGCTGCAGACATCAAGCCTCCTATTAAACGTGAACTAAAGTACCTTCAGGTTCACCCTGCACTACGCGCATCAAAGCGCCAGGCTTGAGTATTGAAAATACTTTGATTGGTAGTTTTCGATCGCGGCACAACGCAAATGCAGTTGCATCCATGACCTGTAAATTCTTAATAAGTGCCTCATCAAAGCTAATCGTCTTATACAAGGTTGCTTTAGGATCCTTCACAGGATCAGCACTGTAGATACCATCAACCTTGGTAGCCTTGAGCATGATTTCAACACCCATCTCAGCCCCCCGCAAGGCTGCAGCAGTATCGGTAGTAAAGAAAGGGTTGCCTGTACCTGCTGCAAAAATAACAACCTTGCCTTCACTCATCGCGCGAATAGCGCGTGGGCGAATATAGGGCTCTACCACTTGGTCCATTCTGAGGGCAGACTGAACCCGAGCCTCAACACCTTTTTGACGCAATGCATCTTGTAGCGCTAAGGAATTCATCATGGTAGCCAGCATACCCATATAGTCGGCAGTTGCTCGATCCATACCTGCTGCGCCACCTGCCACACCACGGAAAATGTTTCCACCACCAATCACAATGGCTAACTCCACCCCACTATTCACAACCTGTGCAATTTCTGCAACCATGGCATCGATTGTGACTGGATTGATACCAAAAGCATCATCACCCATAAGGGCTTCACCAGATAGTTTTAGGAGGACTCGTTTGTAGGCTGGCATATCTTATTTTTCCGTAATTTGCCCAGCAATTTACTTGCTTAGCTTATTGATCTTTAAGCGCTTTTTAATTTCTCTATCAAATTATAAAGGGCTTGGGATAGATCAAAGAAAAGGGCATAGAAACCAAGGTTTCTATGCCCTATGAGGCACTACCGAGCTAGCGGGCCAGGCCCAGAATAGCTATTAAGCAGTTGCTTTGGCAGCGGCAACCTGAGCAGCTACTTCAGCCGCAAAGTCATCTTGACGCTTCTCAATACCTTCACCAACGACAAACATTGTGAAACCCTTAATGTTGGTATTAGCAGCCTTGAGCATTTGCTCAACGGTTTGCTTATCATTTTTAACAAATGATTGATTGAGGAGGGATACTTCTTTGAGGTATTTCTGGACAGAACCCTCGACCATTTTTTCAACGATCTCTGGTGGCTTGCCAGACTCAGCAGCTTTTTGAACTGCAACATTACGCTCAATAGCAATTAACTCAGCAGGAACATCCGCCATAGATAAAGCCACCGGTTTCATCGCAGCGATATGCATTGCCACGTCTTTAGCAGATGTTTCATCGCCATCAAACTCAACCATCACACCAATACGTGTACCGTGCAGATAAGAAGCCAAATGACCACCACCAACAAAACGCTTAAAACGACGCGGCATGATATTTTCACCAATCTTTCCGATCAATGCGCTACGAACCTCATCCACAGTTTGACCATTCATTGGCAATGAAAGCAAAGCAGCTACATCTGCTGGATTCTTCTCGGCAACCAACTTCACACAATCCTTAGTGAAAGCTAAAAAGTCATCATTCTTTGAAACGAAGTCAGTTTCACAATTCACTTCAAGTAAAGCACCGTTAGTGCCATCGATAAATGATGTAACGATGCCTTCAGCGGTAACACGAGAAGCAGCTTTACCAGCCTTACTACCTAGCTTGACACGCAGAATTTCTTCTGCTTTAGCCATATCACCAGCAGCCTCAGTTAAAGCCTTTTTGCACTCCATCATCGGAGCATCCGTTTTGGCGCGTAACTCACCAACCATTGCAGCGGTAATAGCAGCCATTATTCAGCTTTCCCTTCTTCAACAAACTCTTCTTCACCCTCTTTAACTGCAGTCAATACTTCTTGTACTGCATTTGCCTTGCCTTCAAGAATCGCATCAGCAATCCCACGAGCATAGAGAGTTACTGCCTTGCTAGAGTCATCGTTACCAGGAATAATGTAATCAATACCTTCTGGTGAGTGGTTGGTATCCACAACTGCAATGACTGGAATACCCAATTTGTTCGCTTCGGTAATAGCAATCTTATGATAACCAACGTCCACAACAAAAATAGCGTCAGGAACACCGTTCAAATCTTTGATGCCACCAAGCGCTTTTTGCAATTTGTCGAGATCACGGTCATTCGTCAAAGCTTCTTTCTTGGAAAGCTTTTCCCAGTCGCCGGCTTCTTTAGCAATTTCCATATCCTTCAAACGCTTGAGGGAGCCTTTAACAGTTTTGAAGTTAGTCAGCGTGCCGCCTAACCAACGACTGTCAATGTAAGGCATACCAGCACGAGTTGCTTCTTCAGCAATGATCTCGCGTGATTGACGCTTAGTACCAACAAATAAAATCGTGCCACGATTAGCAGCAACTTGTTTTGCAACTTTCAGGGCGTCCTGAAACATTGGCAATGTTTTTTCCAAGTTGATGATGTGGATCTTATTACGATGACCGAAAATAAATGGAGCCATCTTTGGGGACCAGAAGCGGGTTTGGTGACCAAAATGGCAACCGGCTTCCAGCATTTGACGCATCGTTACTGACATAACTTCTCCTAAGGGTTAGTTCTAAAGTTGGGTCCTAGCTGCGCTAAAAAGCGCCACCCTGGAAGGCCCAACTCGCGATTTCAGGCCCAAAATAGACCTGAGGCAGAAATTATACTTTAAATATCAAGGGCCTAGCTAGGCCTCCTCCTCTTACGGGCCTAGGGAAAGGCCCCCTAACTAGCGCTGGAGTGGATAAAAGAGCTATAGCGCCTAAATTTTAGGCACTTATAGACTGTTAAATATCAGCAAGTCGTTGATAATCAAGGAATGAATAGTGTATTTACTGCAGAAAAAGACATCTTAGGGATGCGTGAGGCGGGTCGCCTTGCCAGCGAAGTTTTGGATCATGTAGGCCCATTTATTAAAGCGGGAGTCAGTACAGCAGAATTAGATCGTATTTGTCATGAGTACATGCGCGATGTTCAAAAAACAATTCCCGCCCCACTCAATTATCAACCGCCAGGCTATCCACCATTTCCTGCTTCCATTTGTACCTCGGTTAACGATGT
>JBILYO010000103.1:0-7620 GCA_044377685.1 Polynucleobacter sp.
CCCTTAAACTCATTCCCCAAAACGAGGTGCGGCGCATTGATCCTATTCCAGGGCTTGCGCCAGAGCAAGATTTAGTAGTGCGCGCTGCAAACTTACTAAAAGATTTTTGCCGTATTCAAACTGGTGTTGAAATTAGTCTGCAAAAAAATATTCCAATAGGCGCTGGTTTAGGCGGGGGCTCCTCAGATGCAGCCACAACTTTGATTGGCTTAAATGCTTTATGGGATCTAAAACTCGATCAACAAACCTTGATTAGCTTGGGATTAAAACTAGGGGCCGATGTACCTTTTTTCATCTTTGGAAAAAATGCCTTTGTTGAAGGTATTGGCGAACAAATTCAAGAAGTTGCCTTGGAAACTCAAGACTTTTTGGTGATTTTTCCGAACCAAGGTATTGCTACTGCAAGCATTTTTCAAGACCCTAAATTGACCCGAGATCATGCTCCGATTACAATTGATGGCTTTCTTGCGTCGCCACAGTTAAAACAATCGAATGATTGTCAGGCAGTAGCGGTGCGAATATGCCCTGAAGTGAAGCAAGCTTTAGATTGGATTAGCCAGGCAGTACCGGGTTCTGAACCCAGAATGTCAGGCTCTGGAAGTAGCGTTTTTGCCGTTTTAGACCCTAAGACTGATAGCGCAAAACTCCAAAATCTTTTGCAAACGCTCCCCAAAGGGTGGGTAGGTAGGATTGTTCAGGGGTTAAATAAAAATCCCGCTTACAATTTGATTTCTTCAGAATGACCTGTAGGGGAATCGCCAAGCTGGTTAAGGCACTGGATTTTGATTCCAGCATGCGAAGGTTCGAATCCTTCTTCCCCTGCCAATACTGAAGAAATAACTAAGAAAACACTCGACCCTAACCCTCATCGAAAAGCCTATGTCCGCCCACATGAACGCTGATTTATTGACTATTTTTACAGGCAACGCAAATCCCGTTTTGGCAAAGGCTGTTGCCAAAGAGCTAAATCTCCAAATGGGTAAAGCCTTTGTGGGTCGATTTTCGGACGGTGAAATTCAGGTTGAAATACAAGAAAACGTTCGCGGTAAAAATGTAGTGGTGATTCAATCTACTTGCGCTCCAACAAACGATAACTTGATGGAGCTGATGATCATGATTGATGCTCTAAAACGAGCATCAGCTAGCCGCATCACCGCTGTGATTCCTTACTTTGGATATGCAAGGCAGGATCGTCGCCCACGCTCTGCTAGGGTCGCCATTTCGGCGCGTATCGTGTCCAATATGTTGCAATCGGTCGCTGGTATTGAAAGGGTTCTGACGATGGATCTGCATGCAGACCAAATCCAGGGCTTCTTTGATATTCCCGTTGATAACATCTATTCCTCCCCAGTTCTTCTGGCTGACTTACAGGCCCAAAAGAGCCAAAAAGACCTCATCATTGTTTCTCCAGATATTGGGGGTGTTGTCCGAGCCCGCGCTATGGCCAAGCAATTAGGCACAGATTTGGCGATTATCGATAAACGGCGCCCCAAAGCGAATGTCTCTGAAGTAATGCACCTGATAGGCGAAGTAGAAGGCCGTCATTGCGTCATCATGGATGACATCATCGATACTGGTGGAACCCTCTGTAAGGCCGCTGAAGCCCTTAAAGAGCGTGGTGCAAAGGGTGTTACCGCCTACTGTACTCACGCTGTCCTATCTGGTGGAGCAGTGGCTCGTATTGCAGCTTCCGAATTAGATGAATTAGTGGTAACTGACACTATTCCCTTGACTCCAGAAGCCATGAAAGTACCAAAAATACGTCAACTCAGTGTGGCGCCTATCTTGGCCGAAACCTTGTCCCGCATTAGTAAGGGCGATTCGGTCATGTCGATGTTTGCCGAATAAGCTCAAAATACAGTTTTATCCCGCTTTTTGGTCGTTTTGAGGCATTTGTAGGCAAAAATCACCATTCCCACGATATAATCGAAGGCTTTTCCGTTTGGTCGCGAACGGAAATTAACCTTAAAAGGGAATTAAATATGAAAGTTGTAGCCTTTGAAAGAAGCGTACAGGGAACGGGTGCGAGCCGCCGTCTGCGCAATTCCGGTAAGACTCCGGGAATCGTTTACGGTAGTAAAGATCCAGCCTTGGTCATTGAGTTAGACCATAACGCACTGTTTCATGCTCTCCGCAAGGAAGCATTTCACTCATCTATTTTGGATTTGGAAGTTGGCGGTAAGACACAACAAGTGTTGTTGCGCGATTACCAAATGCATCCATTTAAACCATTGGTATTGCACATTGACTTCCAGCGCGTATCTGCGACTGAAAAAGTTCATATGCGCATTCCATTGCACTTCACCAATGCTGAAACTTCAACTGCCGTGAAACTGCAAGGTGCTGTTATTAGCCATATCCTCAACGATCTCGAAGTGTCTTGCTTACCAGCAGACCTGCCTGAGTTTATTGAAGTGGACTTGAGCAAAATTGAAGTGGGTCACTCTATTCACGCTAAAGACGTTACATTACCAAAAGGAGTTGTATTGGTGTTACACGTTTCACATGAGAATCCAGTGATTGCAAACGCACGTATTCCAACTGTTAAAGCCGCTGAAACTGAAGAAACTGCAGCACCTGCTGCTGCAGCGCCAACAGTAGCTGCTCCTGCTGCGGATACCAAAGATAAGGCCTAATGATTTAAAGCTGCCTACTATGCAAAAGAAGGCCCGCGCAAGCGGGCTTTCTTTTTTCCCTTTTGTGCAAAAGCACTTATATCTTTAAACTCCCATCATGACTAAATTAATTGTTGGCCTAGGCAATCCAGGAGACGAGCACAAAGATGATCGACATAATGCCGGATTCTGGTTTGTTGATGCATTGGCAAAACAATTAGGTGTTCGCTTTGAAAGCGAAAAACGCTTTCATGGAAAAGTAGCCAAAGGCAAATGGGAAGGGAGCGACCTTTATCTTCTTAAGCCCAATACTTATATGAATTTGAGTGGGCAAGCCGTTGGTGCACTCTGTCGTTTTCATAAAATCACAGTAGCAGAAATATTGGTTATTCAAGATGAGCTAGATTTAAAGCCAGGCACGGCTCGGATTAAATTAGGTGGTGGCACTGGGGGTCACAATGGCTTAAAAGATATCCAATCCCACCTAGGAACCCCTGATTACTGGCGCTTGCGCCTTGGCATCGGTCACCCAAGAGACTTAGCTGGTGATGGACAAGCCATGGATGTAGCAGATTACGTTTTACGTAGACCGCAACTATCAGAACAAAAACAGATTGATGAGAGCATTAAGAATGGCTTGCAAATTTTGCCGCTTTTCTTAAAAGGCGATACAGCAGCTGCCATGCTAGAGCTGCACTCTAAGACTTAAGCCGACTCCGTCTTTTTCTTGGCCACCAGTAAGTTGTATTTAGCCATTAGTTGCATTTGGTTTTCTTTATGCGCTGGATCAAATGGGATGCAGTCTACTGGGCATACTTGACGGCATTGAGGCGTATCGTAGTGCCCTACACATTCAGTGCACTTATCTGGGTGAATCTCATAAATCTCTAGGCCCATGTAAATCGCATCATTGGGGCACTCGGGCTCGCATACATCACAGTTAATGCATTCGTCCGTAATCATTAAAGCCATAGAGGGCTATTGACCTGACTTGTTATTTAATTCGTTTGCAGCAGTCTTTTTGACTAGCCATTTTTCGACGGATGGAAAAACAAACTTACTAACGTCACCACCCATGGATGCAATTTCACGTACAAAAGTACCTGAAATAAATTGGTATTGATCGGAAGGCGTTAAAAATAATGTTTCCACGTCAGGCAATAGGTAACGATTCATACCAGCCATCTGAAATTCATATTCGAAATCAGAAACTGCGCGTAAGCCGCGTACTATCACTCGGGCATGATGATCACGAGCAAAGTCTTTTAATAAACCATTAAACCCAACAACTTTTACGTTCGAATAATGGCCTAATACTTCCCTGGCAATAGCAATACGCTCTTCAAAAGTAAAAAAAGGATGCTTGCTACGACTAGAGGCAACGCCCACAATCAGCTCATCAAAAATACTAGATGCGCGACGGACCAAATCCTCATGACCACGAGTAAAGGGGTCAAATGTTCCTGGGTATACAGCGACAGTCATAAATCTCCTAAGGCTTTATCAGCTACAAACAAGAGTTTAGCCTCTTCTACTACGAAATAGACAGGCTTTTACAGCCCCTGCCTCTAAGTATTTTCCACAATTCCACTTAGGGATCAGGGCTTCTACTTCCTCACGCCTTCGGCTGGCGGAAAACTCCACATAAATACCTCCGCCAGCGGAGTCGTCACAAACCCTGGATGCCTCAATGATCGAATGATCCAATAACGCAAATTCTTGGAAGGGAGGGTCTATAAAAATCAAATTGCTGGAAAGATCAGCTTGTTGCTTTAAAAACTCCAAACTATCTTTATGCAAGATTTCGACAGCTCCAGAAACTGGTGTCGATATCAAAAGTTTTAGGTTTGCCTGCAAATTGGCATAGGCTTTTTTATCTTTTTCTAAAAGAACTACCATCTCAGCATTGCGGGAGGCTGCCTCAAATCCTAATGCACCGGTACCAGCAAATAAATCTAAACAGCGTAAACCGCTTAAGTCTTGTCCAAGCCAATTAAATAGCGTTTCCCGAATCCGATCAGTACTTGGTCTTAGCCCAGGCAAGTCCAATACCGAGAGCAAGCGACTACGCCAAAGACCGCCGATGATTCTGACTTTCTTAGGTAGCTCAGTTTTTGTTGATTTCTTAGCGGCTGTTTTATTCATGCACCATTAAGGAGAAGCTTTACTCTTAGCGCCCAAGACCACAATCTTCATACGATCCATCGCAAGATATTTTTGAAATGCAGCAGTCACTTGCTCTAGAGTAACTGCTTCAACCTGTTTGGTCCAAATCTCCATGGTATCGATAGGAAGATCATTCCAAGCAATTGAGGAAACGTTATCCAATAATTTACGGTTGTTATCAATACGCAAAGGATAGCCATTGACTAGGTTCGACTTTGCAGCCACTAGCTCAGATACTGCGGGTCCATCAGCAATAAATTTTGCAATTGTCGAACTCAGAACTTCAAGTGCTAATGTTGCTTGGTCATTTTTAGTCTGCAAGCCAGCTTGAAAAATACCAACATCTTTTCCAGGGGCAAAGTAGCTAAATACACTATAGGCAAGACCCCTCTTTTCTCGTACCTCAGACGTCAAACGAGATACAAAGCCGCCGCCGCCCAGCACGTAATTGCCGACCAACAAAGGAAAGTAGTCAGGATTATTGCGCGCAATGGCTGTCATGCCCATGACGATATGAGCCTGCTGACTATCGAACGGGATTTGAATTTCGCGCTCTGACAAACCCTCTACAGGGGATCGTCCCAGTATTGGCAATACTGCGATAGCAGGTCCAGACTGTGGAAGCTTCTTTAATAATAGTTGCGCAATCTCGGCGGCTTGTATGCGATCGACATCCCCAACAATACTAATGATAATCCGATCACCACGATAAAACGTTTTATGAAATTGCATTAAGTCAGAAACACTAAATGAACTCACCGATTTGACTGATGGAGAATTGCCTAAGGGATAGTTACCATAGATTGATTTTTTAAACCTGCGATCAAGTACGAATTCTGGTTTTGTTTCTGCTTCAAGCAAATTGGTTATTGAGCGTTGTTTTTCACGCTGCAGAATTTTGGCATCGTATAAAGGTGAGCTGAGCATGGTCGCAGCTAATTGGACTGCCCGATCTCGCAAGTCTTTACGACTCAGGCTTCGAATACGCATAATCGTACGTTCCCCGCCTGCAGATACGCCAATACTGGCGCCCAAGTCAGCAATCTCATCGGCAATCTGTGCCTCAGTCCATACACCCTTATCGCCACGCGCACCATAATTCATCAGGCCTGCAGCCATATCAGCCAAGCCACTCTTATTGCTTGGGTCATAGCGGTCACCCGCATCAATGCTGATTTCAATATCTACCATGGGTAAGGCTTTGGTTTGCACCAGAAATACCTTGGCACCCTTGTATGAGTCCAATTTTTCAATCGGTAAAATTGCGTATGCACTTTGGATGAGGCCTAGCGTCAGAATGACAAGCCATAATCCTCTATTGAGAGTACGCATTATTTACTCCCCCTGGCTACTTGAGTTTTACGTGGCTGAGGATCTAATGTAGCAATTGTCAAACCTTCATCTACTAAATATTTTTTAGCTACTGCCTGTACCTGGGCAGGTGTAATAGTTTGCATTTTCTCTAACATGTAATCAATGTCTTTCCAAGAAAAGCCTGCCATCTCATTACTACCAATTTCCATTGCCTGTCCGAAGATAGAGTCTCGCTTATAAATCTGGTTAGACAGAATACGCACTTTGATACGCTTGAGTTCAGACTCCAAAATTCCTTTTTGCTTAAGCTCTTCAAGGGCCTTCCGAATGCTCGCTTGTGCTTGAGCGACCGTCTTACCTTTAGCCATAGTTACATTAATCAGAAATAACTCTGGCCCTCGAGAAATCATGTCATAACCTACACTGACATCATTGACGACTTTCTCCTGCTTCACTAAAACTCGATTAAGGCGAGCATTGTCATATCCATCTAGGACGGCTGTTAAAAGTTCTAGGGCATATGGCTCTGGATCATCTAACTTTCCTGGCTCAAGGCGGGGAACCTTCCAAGCCATTGCTATCTGAGCGCTATCGGCTGGAGCCTTTACCTCTACTAGCTTGATACCTCTTTGGGGTGGCTCAATTTGCGGCTTACGTACTGGCAATTCATGGGGGGTGACAACACCATAATATTGTTGCACCAGCCTCAACATATTCTGTGGATCAACATCACCAGCGATAACAACAGTTGCATTATTTGGGGCGTACCAACTACGATACCAGTCGCGTGCATCAGCTGCTTTCATATTCATCAGATCATTCATCCAGCCGATGACAGGATAACGATAAGGTGAGCTCATAAAGGCTGTTGCCATTAATGACTCATAGAGAAGGCTGCTTGGATTATCTTCTGTACGAAGACGACGCTCTTCCATGATGACCTGAATTTCTTTATCAAACTCTGCATCAGCAAAACTTAGATTAGACATGCGATCAGCTTCGAGCTTCATCACCTCCTCAAGCTTTGACTTTTCTACTTGCTGAAAATAGGCAGTGTAATCACGCGATGTAAATGCATTCTCACGACCACCCACTGCAGCAACTAAACGAGAAAAATCTCCTGACTTCACTTTTTTAGTGCCCTTAAACATCATGTGCTCAAGCACATGAGCCACTCCTGTTTTGCCGTTAGTCTCATCTATAGAGCCGGCGCGGTACCAAACCATATGAGCAACCGTAGGGGCGCGATGATCTTCCCTCACAATGAGTTTGAGGCCATTACTCAAATTAAACTCATGAGTTTGTGGAGGATTACCTGCCGAAGCCCATGCTAAAGGGCTAACTAGTAGTAAGGAAAAGAAAAAACGGAGTAAATTAGAACGCATCTGCTAAATCACCATATCCCAAGAATTAAATTGATAAGATGCAAGGTTTAAATTGTATCGATTATGTTCGGCTTACGTAAAACCCTCGGATCTCTTTTCAAATCTAGCCAGACTGATGAAGCTTGGTTTGATGCCCTAGA
>JBILYO010000109.1:0-7150 GCA_044377685.1 Polynucleobacter sp.
CTTTGCTACTTGGGTGCATCGCTTTTATCCTTATGGTCCAATTCGAAGTCAGTTAGCCCCAGCTAATGGTTCGATGGGTTATGGTTTGCCAGCTGCGATTGCCGCAAAGATTGCTGAGCCAAAGCGCGTTGTAATTTCGGTTTGTGGTGACGGCGACTTCATGATGAATTGCCAAGAATTGGCAACTGCTGCGCGATACGAATCGTATCCAATCATTTTGGTGGTGAATAACGGCATGCTTGGAACCATTCGTATGCACCAAGAGAGAGAATTTACACAGCGCGTCATGGGTACTGGTTTAACAAATCCAGACTTCATCAAGTTTGCAGATAGCTTTGGTATTCCTGGATATCGTGTGACTCAAACTGAAGAATTTGAATCTGCCTTCGCTCATGCTTTGAAAAGTAAACGTGGTGCACTCATTGAATTAGTTTTAGATCCCGAGGTGATTACGCCTACAAAGCTTTTATCTAAGCTGGCTAAATAACAAAGAGGAGCAACGCTCCTCTTTGATGTTCTCAGTATGAATGCTTTAGCAATGAGACTTAGTCAACTCTTGCACCAGATTCTTTTACAACCTTAGTCCATTTGGTAATTTCTGCCTTAATAAAATTGGCAAACTGCACTGGTGTATTGCCTACAGGTTGTGCGCCCATTAAAAGATATTTTTCCTTTACTGAGGGGCTATTGATTGCTGCCATTAATTCTGCGCTGTCCTTATTCAAGATATCTGCAGGCATATTGGCAGGACCAACAACACCAAACCAAGAGGTTGCTTCATATCCAGGTAGGTTTGCAGCTTCAGCAATAGTGGGGAGATCTGGAAAAGCGGGTGAACGTTTTGAGCTAGTCACTGCTAATGCTTTTAGACGACCAGCGCGGATATAGTTAATCGATGAAGGTAGGTTATCAAACATGATATCTACATTGCCTGCCATTAGATCGGTGACTGCAGGCGGACTACCTTTATAAGGCAGATGAACCATATAGGTTCTGGTCATGGACTTGAATAACTCTCCAGCCATGTGGATCGAGGTGCCATTACCGCTAGAGGCCATATTGACCTTGCCAGGGTTCTTCTTGGCATAGGCAATGAGGTCATTAACTGAGTTGATACCATTCTTCGCAGCAAAGTCAGGATTAAGTACCAATACGTTTGGTAATTCTGCGACCAAAGTAATGGGCGTGAAATCTTTAATTGGATCAAAAGGTAACTTTCCACCGCCTTGGGTATAAAGGGGTAGATTAATTCCATGGGTACCCACTGAGGCCATCAACCAGGTGTAACCATCGGGTGCTGACTTAGCAACAATTTCAGCGCCAATATTACCGCCTGCACCTGGCTTGTTATCAATCAATACATTCCATTTATTAGCAGTGAGTAATTCATTTTGCAGTGGTCTAGCGATATTATCGGTTGCACCACCTGCGGGGAAGGGAACCACTAATCGAATCGGTTTATTTGGATAATTACTTTGTGAGTAAGATGGTGATGAGAGCGCAAGAAAGACAGCGGTAGCAATCAGTGCCGAAGAGATCTTTGTAATTTTTCTAATAGGGTGAGAGTGGGTTTCTTGCATCAATGTCTCCGTTATTAAATCTGTCTATCACATTTCTAAGTGAAATGAATTATATTTTTATATCTTTAATAGAATGTAAATCGTTTCCTAGTGCTTTGTCATTATTGCTTAACAATTGAGCATTCTAGCTAGGTCTATATAAATCTGCGACTTACGTAAACTTTTACCGATTTATCCACAATGCCTGTGGATAAGTTCATACAAATTTTGGTCCCGCCGACAGGAATCGAACCTGTATCCCACGCTTAGGAGGCATGTGCACTATCCATTGTGCTACGGCGAGGTGAAGAAACACTAAAAGTATGCTAGCGAGGATAAATCAGATCACAGGATCCTACCATCCACACAAGGCCCAAACTTGATTGGTGATGGCAATCATCATGTCAGGTGCAAAGTAGGCTGTAAAAATGAAGAACAATACACCCCCCATCAGCAAATAGATCAGCCATTGCCAGAGATTTTTTTTAAGCATTGGCAACACGAGCTAGGGCACGCTCTTTAACAGGTAGATTTACTAAGAAAGCAAAAATACCTAGCGCTATAGCAATTTCCCATACGATGATATAAGAGCCGGTTCGATCAAATAGATAGCCGCCAAAGAAGGCCCCACAAAAACTACCTAGTTGATGTGAGAAAAATACTAAACCTGAAAGCATGCTGAGATACTTCACACCAAAAATTTGCGCCACGATGCCATTGGTCAATGGAATCGTTGACAACCATAAGTAACCCATGATCGCTGCAAAGATATAGGTTGTGAGAGGTGAGAGAGGAATCACTAAAAAGCCAATAATTGCAATGGAGCGACCTAGATAGATGGCGGATAGTAAATACCGCTTTGGAAAGCGTTGTCCCAATACACCCGCACTATAAGTTCCAAAAATATTAAATAATCCAATTAAAGCTAAGGCTGTTGTAGCTACTACTGGAGCACCCACGGCAGGAAAGATACTCGACATATCCTTTAAATATGGTGCCAAGTGAACCGCAATAAATACCACCTGAAAGCCGCAAACAAAATACCCGAGTGTGAGCAAGCGAAAGCTCGGATTCTTCATCGCCTCCTTAAGAGCCTCTTTGATAGTTTGATCGCCTAATTGATGTTGGTGACTAAAATTTTTCTCACGCAACATAAAGGCCGTCGGAATCATGAGGCTGGCCATGAGTGCCAATAAAAGCAGGGCATCTTGCGCGCCAAACATACTGAGGAAGCCTTGCTCGACTGGAATCATGAGAAATTGTCCAAATGATCCAGCGGCCGCGGCAATACCCATAGCCCAAACCCGTTTATCAGCAGGCACATTGCGACCAAGGATGCCGTAAACAATGCTATAGGTGGTAGCCGTTTGGGCAAGACCAATGAGCAGTCCTCCTGCCATTGTGAAATTGAGTGCATCAGTCGAAAGGGCCATTCCTGCTAAGCCTAGGGCATACAACAGGCCTCCAGCCATCATGATCTTGAGAGCACCAAAACGATCAGCTAATGCGCCTGTAATAGGTTGAAACGCTCCCCAAATCAAGTTTTGTAATGCAATGGTTAGGGCAAACGTTTCTCGTCCCCAGCCGTTTTCTAGGGTGATGGGTAAGTTAAATAATCCAAAGCCATGACGAATGCCCATTGATAAAGTCACCATCAGTCCCCCATAAATGAGGACCTGATTGATCGAGAGAGAGGGTTTTGTTAGAGAATTCGTCATATTGAATGTAATCAGGGACTTATAGAGATTGCTGCAAATAAAATAGGCAGATCGGCTCTTTTATAAGCAGGCAAAGCTAAATTTAGCTTTAAATCTTCACCCATTCCCGCATGGCAAAGATGTAAAACCCATCGTTGACAGAAGATCCCCATAGCCCAATTTTGGCATGGAAGTTGGGGGAATTGAGGAAAAGTTCAGGTTAAGCTACAGACATGACTACAATTTGCGCGCATGGCTACCCGTAAAACTTCCGAATATAGCGAATCATCGATTCAGGTCCTAAAAGGTCTGGAACCAGTCCGTCAACGGCCTGGAATGTACACCCGCACTGATAACCCCCTCCATATTATTCAAGAGGTGCTCGATAACGCCTCTGATGAGGCCTTGGGTGGGTATGGCAAGCACATCACCGTGACGATGCACACCGATGGCAGCGTCAGTGTCGAAGACGATGGTCGAGGTATTCCAGTCGGAATGCATCCCTCGGAGAAGTTACCCGTAGTAGAAATTGTTTTTACTCAGCTACATGCAGGAGGCAAGTTTGAAAAAGGCAGTGGAGGCGCTTATGCTTTCTCTGGAGGTTTGCACGGTGTTGGCGTTTCCGTTACCAATGCACTTTCCAAACGTTTAGAGGTCATCGTTTGGCGTGATGGCCAAGTTTCAACATTGACTTTTGCAGACGGTAAAGTCATTGAAAAACTCAAAACGAAAGGCTCATCCAAGGGCGATAAATCTCATGGCACGAGCGTACGCGCTTGGCCAGATGGAAAGTATTTCGATAGTGCAACCATCCCAATGCCTGAACTCATTCGATTGTTGCGCTCTAAGGCAGTGTTATTGCCAGGCGTCAAAGTAACCCTCATCCAAGAAAAATCTGGCGATACTCAAACATGGCAGTACGCACAAGGATTGCGCGGATATTTAAATGAAGCGATAGCGCAAGCAGGGCATGGTCCTGAAGTAATCCCACCATTCGAAGGTGAGCAATATGCCACCGGTGCAGGTGATGAAGATTCTTTTGCCGAAGGTGAGGGTGCTGCCTGGGTTGTTTCATGGACGGAGGATGGCGCTCCAGTTCGAGAGAGCTATGTCAATCTGATTCCGACTCCTGCAGGTGGTACACATGAAAGTGGATTACGTGAAGGCTTATTTAATGCTGTCAAAGGCTTTATAGAAATGCATGCCTTACAACCTAAGGGCGTTAAGTTGATGCCTGAAGATGTTTTTGCCCGCGCTTCATTTATTTTGTCTGCCAAAGTACTGGACCCTCAGTTTCAAGGACAGATTAAAGAGCGTTTAAATTCTCGCGATGCGGTGCGTTTAGTTTCTGCTTACGTTAAATCTGCTTTAGAGCTTTGGCTCAATCAACACGTTGATTATGGTCGTAAGCTTGCTGATTTAGTGATTAAGCAAGCGCAAGCTCGTACTCGTGCAGGACAAAAAGTAGAAAAGAAAAAGTCATCTGGCGTAGCCGTGTTGCCTGGTAAGTTAACCGATTGCGAAAGCCAAGACATCGCATTAAATGAGATCTTCTTAGTAGAGGGAGATTCTGCAGGCGGTTCTGCCAAGATGGGGCGTAATAAGGAATATCAGGCTATTTTGCCATTGCGTGGCAAAGTATTAAATACTTGGGAAGCAGAGCGCGACCGTCTATTTGCAAATAATGAAGTACATGATATTGCTGTAGCAATTGGCGTTGATCCGCATGGTGCCAATGACAACCCCGATTTATCCAATTTACGTTATGGAAAAGTTTGTATTCTGTCGGATGCGGACGTTGATGGTTCGCATATCCAAGTTTTACTACTAACGCTTTTTTATAAACACTTCCCTAAGTTGATTGAATTAGGCCATATTCATATCTCCCGTCCGCCCCTCTTTAGGGTAGATGCACCCGCGCGTGGAAAAAAACCTGCGCAAAAGATTTATGCATTAGATGCAAATGAGTTGCAGGCGATTGAAGATAAGCTGCGAAAAGATGGTGTTAAAGAATCAGGTTGGCAAATCTCACGCTTTAAGGGTTTAGGAGAAATGAGCGCCGAACAATTATGGGATACCACTCTTAACCCTGACACTCGTCGTCTACTACCAGTCACTCTGGGTTCATGGACCGAAGATGAGACATTTAAGACAATGGATATGCTGATGGGTAAATCAGAATCTGGAGCACGTCGCGATTGGCTTGAAGAGCGTGGTAACGAAGTAGAGGCAGATATCTAATGGCAACGAAAAAGACCCCTAAAAAAAGAATTAGCAATCCTCAAGCAGATTTATTCTCTGATTCAGTAGAGGTGGATGTTGCAGTGGAATCAAGAGATCAAGCAAAAAAAGTCGCTGCTAGTGGTGGATCTAAGACTCCTCGAGGCCCACACGATCCCAATACCATTGAATTAAATGAAGACAGTAAAGACAGTCTGACATTGGCGGTCTATGCTGAGCGTGCTTATTTGGATTACGCCATTAGCGTTGTCAAGGGGCGCGCTTTGCCTGATGTTGCGGATGGTCAGAAGCCGGTGCAGCGCCGAATTTTGTTCTCGATGAGTGAAATGGGTTTGCGGGCAGAAGCTAAACCTGTTAAGAGCGCCCGTGTTGTTGGTGATGTGCTTGGTAAGTTTCACCCACATGGAGACCAATCTGCCTATGATGCTTTAGTGCGACTGGCTCAGAGTTTTTCATTACGTTACCCCCTGATTGATGGTCAAGGTAACTTTGGTTCTCGAGATGGAGATGGTGCAGCTGCAATGCGCTACACCGAGGCACGTCTTACAAAGATTGCCAGCTTACTATTGAATGAAATTGATCAAGGCACGGTTGATTTTGCGCCGAATTATGATGGATCATTTCAAGAGCCTAAGTTATTACCGGCGCGCTTACCGTTTGTTTTACTCAATGGCGCGTCTGGTATTGCGGTTGGTATGGCTACCGAGATTCCTTCGCATAATCTGCGGGAAGTGGCGGCAGCCGCTATTGCTCTAATGAAGTCGCCAAAGATGACTGTGGCACAACTTTTAGAAATCATGCCAGGGCCTGATTATCCAGGTGGGGCTCAAATCATTTCTTCTGTAGCTGAAATTACTCAAATTTATGAAACGGGACGTGGCAGTGTCAAAGTTCGCGCTCGTTGGTCAGTAGAGGAAATGGCTCGCGGTCAATGGCAAATCGTTGTCAACGAATTGCCGCCAGCAACTTCATCCCAACGGGTTTTACAAGAGATTGAAGAAATTACCAATCCCAAAGTGAAAGTTGGAAAGAAGACGCTGACACCTGACCAGAATAATCTTAAATCAACCATCTTGAATGTATTAGATGGGGTGCGCGATGAATCTAGCAAGGATGCTGCAGTACGCTTGGTATTCGAGCCCAAAAGTAAGAATATTGATGTCAATGAATTTGTGAACCTACTTTTAGCTCATACCTCATTAGAGTCCAATGCACCAATGAATTTGGTCATGATTGGTAATGATGGGCGCCCCCGTCAAAAGAATCTCAAAGATATTCTTTCAGAATGGGTCGAATTTAGAGTGGGCACAGTCACTCGCCGAACTCAGTATCGCTTGGCTAAAGTAAAAGATCGGATGCATATTTTGGAAGGCCGCTTAACTGTCCTTCTCAATATTGATAAGGTGATTAAGATCATTCGCAATAGCGATGAGCCTAAAGTGGATCTGATGAAAGCATTTAAGCTGACCGATCGCCAGGCTGAAGATATTTTAGATATTCGCTTGCGGCAGTTAGCGCGTTTAGAGGGAATTAAGATTGAGCAAGAGCTCAAAGATCTGAAGTCTGAGCGCAATGATCTAGAGGGCTTATTACAAAGCGATACGGTTTTACGTAAACGTATCATCAAAGAAATTGAAGCCGATATGAAGGATT
>JBILYO010000104.1:0-7494 GCA_044377685.1 Polynucleobacter sp.
AGATTGCCGCTTTATCTAAGGCATATCAGCAAAATGCAAATATCCATCAATTTTGTGCCTTAGGTTCAGTAAAGTCTAATATTGGGCATTGTGAAAGTGCAGCGGGCATTGCGGGGCTCACTAAGATCTTATTGCAAATAAAGAATCGTAAATTAGCTCCCTCTATTCATGCTGATATCCTTAATCCTGCAATAAATTTTTCATCATCTCCATTTATCGTCCAGCAGCATCTGAATGAATGGCCTAGAAAATCTCGTGAAACCTCACAAGGTTCGATTGAGTTGCCCCGCATTGCAGGGCTATCCTCATTCGGGGCGGGGGGCTCAAATGCCCACTTCATTATTCAAGAATATGTTGATCCACAAGAGTATAAATTTAACGATCTATTTACAAGGACGCGCCCTGGTGTCTTTCCATTTTCGGCTAGAGATCCAGAGAGATTAACGCAACTATTAGCACGCTATGTTGATGTTTTAGATCAATTTACAGATGCTGAATTACCTTCTATAGCATGCACTTTGCAAAATGGCCGTGTGACATTTGAATATCGCATTATTGTTGTTGCATCCAGTTGTGAAGATCTCGCGCATAAACTTAAGAACATACTTACAAATAAGTTAGATCTAATCGATATTTACTGCAGCTCCAACTTCAGGGCTGAACAGTTATCTATCAATAAGGATAATAGAAGTATTGATAGTGTTGAATGTAAGATTGCTGAGCAATGGGCGAAGACTGGTAAAGAAAATTGGTTAAGTTTGCAGCGTCCCGGAGAGCCACCACATAAAATTAGTTTGCCAACTTATCCATTTTCTCGAGAGCGTTACTGGATTCCTAATGTAGCCTCTGAAGATATTTCGTCCCAGAATACGGAGAGGGTTGGTCTTGTAGAGAGCTCAATTAAAGAGAATTCTGCGCTTCTATTTGTACCTCATTGGAGTTTGGCTGAAGCGATACGAAGCCCGAATATAAATTTAAGTAATGGCCGCACCATTATAGTAATTTGTGATTTTAATAAGGACATTATTAGAAGCTATCAACAACAATTAGGAGATGCAGAATGTATCATTCTTGAATCTAATTTTTCTAAAATTTGGGAACGCTATACCTCTTATACAGAGCAATTAATAGTCCTTATTCAGAATATTCTCAAACAAGATCAAGTAAATACTCTTTTACAGTTAGTTGTACCGCTGGATGGAGAGCGTTTAATTTTTCAAGGGCTGAGTGGCTTATTGCGCACGGTACAACTCGAGCATTCTCGTTTCCGTTGTCAGCTGATAGGACTCACAGATTTCACAAGAGACTTAGCGTCTATTTTAAAGCGAGAGCAATCAACAGACGATGCACTTATACGTTACGCCGGTGGTAACCGTCAAATTAAAGTATGGCGTGAGTACCAACCTAAGCAGACTGAAACTTTTAAAAAAGAGCTATTAAAAGATAATGGGGTGTACCTCATTACAGGAGGAGCAGGCGGTGTTGCATTGCATGTAGCAGAGAATATTGCCGCTTCAGTAAACAATCCAATAATATATATCGTGAGCCGTTCTGCTTTGAGTGTTGAAGAGAATGAGCGTATCGCTGCATTACCATGCAAGGTAATTCATAATCAAGTAGATGTTACCAAGTTAGATGATGTCCACGTACTTATTCAGCACTTGATAACTTCATATGGACGTCTCAATGGCATTTTTCATGCTGCTGGTATTACGCGGGATAAATTTCTAATTCGTAAAAACATAAATGATATAAGAGATGTTCTTGCTCCAAAAGTGCAAGGACTATTTAATATCGATGGTGCAACTGCTCAATGTGAGCTTGATTTTTTCTTACTGTTCTCTTCGGTTTCTGGAGCACTTGGTAATATAGGTCAGGCTGACTATGCAGCTGCTAATGGATTTATGGATTCCTTTGCTTTATTGCGTTATGAACAAGTTAGCCGTGGAGAGCGCTGTGGATTAACACTATCTATTAATTGGCCATACTGGGAAGATGGCGGTATGCGTATTGATGTTAGCGCTCTAAATTCAATTCAGAAAAATTTAGGTGTAGTCCCACTAGCGACCAACATTGCAATCAGATCTCTATGGGCTTCATTTGAAGCGCATGAAGCCCAAGTACTTGTTCTTGATGGCAACCATGAATTGATACGTCAATGGATGATGCCATTGACGCTTTCTCACGAAATGCAGAAGACTATTGATGTATCCAATAAAGATATATCAGAAGGCGAGGCATCAGACAGTATTTCCATGATAGATCTGCATGAAAAGACCTGTATTTATTTGGCAAAATATTTTAGCGATGTATTGCATTTGCCCCTAAATCGTTTAGATCACAATGATCCAATAGATAGATACGGAATTGATTCAGTCCTTGCGCTTCAAATTATCGAGGCGATCGCAACTGATCTCGGTAGCCTGCCCAGCACTCTTTTATTCGAGTATCCAAAAATTACTTTACTGGCTAATGCTTTACTCAAAAGCCATCTTGAACCTTTACAAGTTATTCTAGCTACAAATATGGCTTCTCTTGAGGAGTCTATCATTGCAGATGCTGTTACTACATTATCTCCTACCCCAATTGAAATTAATGAGGATGGAATAGCAATCATTTCAGTTGCAGGTCAATATCCTGGAGCAGATTCAGTTGAAGAATTTTGGGAAATGTTGCGCAATGGAGGGGATGGTATTACTGAAGTACCACCTGATCGCTGGGATCATCAGGCTATATATTCCGAGCTTAAGGGAAAACCAGGCGCTACTAATTGCAAGTGGGGGGGCTTTCTCAATAATATTAAATGTTTTGACCCTGAATTTTTCGGAATTAATCCAAGGGATGCAGCACTTATGGATCCTCAGGAACGATTATTACTGCAGACTAGCTGGCACCTTTTAGAGCGCGCAGGGTATACGAGAGATTTTTTAAGTAAACACTATGATTCACGGGTCGGAGTTTTTGTAGGAGCTATGTATCAGCAATACCATTCACTTGATGCTGATTCAGAGAGTAGTGTGATGGTTTCATTATCTTCTTATGCTTCTATGGCTAATAGAATTTCTAGCTTCTATGATCTCCAGGGGCCCAGTATTGCAATTGATACTATGTGCTCTTCTGGTTTGATGGCAATTCATCAGGCTTGTCAAAGTTTGAGACAAGGAGAGTGCCGCTTAGCAATTGCGGGAGGTGTAAATTTAACGATTCACCCAAATAAATATCTTGGGCTGAGTCGGGCAGGATTATTAGGAAGCCATCAAGAATGTCGTAGCTTTGCTGATGGAGACGGCTATCTGCCTGCAGAAGGAGTTGGTGCTGTTTTGCTCAAACCTTTGTCCGATGCTTTGCGTGACGGTGATCGAATCCTGGCCATAATTCGTGGAAGCGCCACTAATCATGGAGGCCATTCAGGCGGCTACGGAGTTCCCAATGCTCATTTACAAACACGTTTAATTAGTGAAAATTTTGTGAATTGTGGTATTGATCCAAGAACAATAGGCTATGTAGAAGCTGCTGCAAATGGTTCGCCTTTGGGCGATGCTATTGAGTTCCGCGCTTTGACTGAAGCATTCCGTTTATTTACTAATGATATAGAGTTTTGTAGTATTGGCTCAGTTAAAAGTAATGTCGGTCATCCTGAAGCCGCTTCTGGTTTTGCTCAATTAACTAAAGTTATATTGCAACTTGAAAATCAAATTCTTGTTCCATCTATTCGTAAGACAACACTAAATCCAAATATTCTATTTAAAGGTTCTCCGTTTATTCCTCAGGCTGAACTATCGCAATGGAAAAGAAAAGAAATTGATGGAATAGTTACACCACTGCGCGCAACAATCAGCGCTTTTGGAGCTGGTGGAACGAATGTACATTTAATTCTTGAAGAGGCCCCCGGACTGGTGGTCAATAAGGATGTAGATTCAATCCCTGAAGAATCCTATGAATTTATATTCTCTTCTCACAGAAAGGATCGACTTCCATTGGTGATTAGTCAAGTTTATGAACATTTGTTACTGCATCCTCATATAAGCTTGAAGAAATTAGCGCGAACTTTATCAATGCATCGTGAAAGACTGTTTTTTGTAACATCTATTATTGCGAGTAGTTATCAAGATTTAGTTGAGAAATTGAAAGTGTGGGGTCTTCAGGATGTAAGTCTTTTATTAACCCCATCTATAAATAAATTTGATGAAAAAGAAAAATTCCTACCTATAGAATTGCCTAGCTATCCATTTTGTTTGGATTCTTACTGGATTAATAATGAATCTATAGCATTAAGAGTAGATCAACCAAATGAAGAAATAAAAACCCAGATTTTTTCAGAAGACTCTATTAGTCAGGCTTTGAAAATCATTCGTGCACAAATGATCGATCAACTAAGACTAGATAATAGGTTGATAAACGATAATGAATCGATGCGCTCTCAAGGTGCAGATTCAATGTTTGTAACGCGTCTTATCTATACCGTTATGAATGAAATGAAAATTTCAATAACCCATCTGGATGTTGAAAAAAATGGATCACCGAAAGAATTAGCTGCACTAATTTCACAGCGAGTTATTAGTAAGGATGGGCTCATTATTCAGAAGACTGATGAAAAATGGGCCCAACAAGACTACGCTATGAATATACCTCTTACTTTAGGTCAGAGTGGTCTATGGGCATTACAGAGGCTGTATCCCAATACTTGTACATATAATGTACCCCTTACATTCCATGTAGAAGATTTGAATTTGCAGGCTTTAAAGGATACCTGCGCATATATATTTAAATGCTTCCCAATACTGACTATTCACATAGATCAGTCCAGTGGTTATCCTGCCATGGTTCAGCAAGTCATTTCAAATCCTTTGAAAATAGTTCCAATTCCCGATGGAATTGACCCCATTTATTTTGCAAAAAATAGGGCTTTAGAGCCATTCACATTTACACCTAACTCCACCCCAGCTCGTTTTGAGCTGCTGAGGGGTAGCAAAGATGTTCTGCTGATTGTAGTTCACCATATTATTTTTGATGGACTATCGGCAGTGATACTTGCCCGTAATTTTTGGGATGCTTATGACTGTTTTGCTAGTGGAATACAGCTTCCTTTGCCGGTTCCTCAATCTAACTATTCTCTATTTTCTCAATATGAGTACGAGCTATTGAACTCCAAAGATGGAGAGATTCATATTAAATATTGGAAAGATAATCTGAGAGGTGGGGTTGAAAAACTACAGTTACCCTTTGATAAAACTACAAAACCAATTGATTCACCCACATCCCTTTCAATTGATTTTTTACTTGATAGCCAATCACTTGCAGAGATTAAAAAATATACTCGTAAACTTGGAATTAATGATTCTGTCTTCTTTTTGGGAGCGCTTAAGGTTTTGTTGTATCGATATACTGGGCAAAATGACATATTGATTGGCATGCCTACTATGGCAAGACCTGATAGTCGATTCGAAAATACGATTGGCTATTTTGCAAATATGTTATCGATCAGAAGTGCCCTTACAGGGTCTCAAACGGTTCGTAATTTTCTTGAAAAATTACAAGTTATAGTGACTAATGGGCTTGATCATTCCTTATATCCACATGTGGCAATAGTACGTGAACTGAATAGAAGCTCTATTGATCTTTTATATCAAGTAAGTTATGCCTATCAGAATTTTACAGATAACGAATTTCAGGGCAGCCCTCAAGTAATTGGCGGATCTTTAGTCACACATATACCTGAAATCCGCCAAGGTTGTGATGCATTGTTAGGGTTTGATTTGTTTGAAGAAGGCGATAAATTACGCATTTTAGTTAATTACGATCCAAATCAATTTACTATTTCAACTATTAATAATTTACTTAATCATTATGTCAATTTAATCAATGAAATGAGCATCAATCCAGAGAAGACTTTGAGTAAATTGGAAATGCTTCGTCAATCTGAGAAAAATTTATTGGTGAGTTTTAGTGGTGTTGAGAATAGTGCTGGCGTTGAGGATAGTCTGGTTCACGAGTTGGTTGATCTACAAGCCCAATTAAATCCAGATGCAATTGCACTCATATGTGGAAAGCAATCCCTATCTTACCAAGAGCTACATGTACGCTCCAATCAATTAGCCCAACATCTACGAGCTAGTGGTATGCGCTTAGGCATACCAGTTGTTGTATCGATAGAGCGCGGTATTACAAGTATTGTTCTTTTGCTGGCTATTCTTAAAAATGGCGGAATATGGGTTCCGTTAGAAGTGGATTGCCCAATTCAAAGACTAAAAACTATATTAGATGATGTTGGAAGATGTTTTGTAGTGGTTGATAGTAAAACAAATGCACGAATTGCACAATTGGACAACAAGAACTGCAATCTTCTAAATATTGATGACCTGATTGAGGCTGCCAATCATAAGTCCTTGGAAAAGTCACTATCAATAGACATGCCTCCAAATAGTGCTGCATATATGATTTACACCTCTGGTACGACGGGCCAACCCAAAGGTGTTCTAATTAGTCATCGGTCTATTTCGATTCATTGCCAAGCTGCTATAGCTTGCTATGATCTTTCTAATGCTGATGTAGTTTTGCAATTTGCCGCTCATCATGTAGATACTTCCCTGGAGCAAATTTTTGCATCGTTAACTTGCGGTGCAAGCTTGCTAATACGCGAAGGCGATCTATGGTCCCCTAATGAATTTAGTGCTATTCTTGATGCTCATTTAGTAAGCGTAGCCGATTTACCTCCCGCATACTTGCGAGAATTATTGCAAGCTTGGAAGAATGATCCGAAAAGAGCACCTAAACATTTTCCACGACTTTTAATAGTCGGGGGCGAGGTACTCTCTCCATCCATAATTGATCTTTTACGTTCCAGTCCTTTTGTAGGCACCCGTTTGTTAAATGCATACGGTCCAACCGAGGCTACCATTACGAGCAGTATTCATGAAGTAGATTTACAAAAATTTGATACCTCTATACCTATTGGAAAACCTTTGCCTGGCGGTTTTATAGTCATTTTGGATAGGGATGGAAACCTTGTTCCTGAGGGTGTTATTGGGGAGTTACATATTGGCGGCGTACGTCTTGCTAACTCATATCATCGCCGTTCTTCTTTGAATCACGATAGATTTATACCTTGCCCAGTTGAGCTTATTAAGTTTAATGATACTTTTGACAGTCTTTTATATCGCACGGGTGATCTTGCCAGCCATGTAAAAGGCGGCAATGGCATTATTTCCTTTCATGGCAGAGTAGATCACCAAATTAAAATTCGAGGATTTAGAGTTGAATTAAGTGAAATAGAGGCAGTATTACGTGAGTTTGGAATGCTAGAAGCCGCAGTTTTTTCGACTCTATCGGAAAATGGCGAACAAATTCTCCATGCTTGTATTGTGCCGTGCGTAGAAAAATTTGCTCGAGAAGAGCTTGATATTTTTATGTCTGAACGTTTGCCCGTAATTATGTGTCCCGCTTCCTATGTGGTATGTGACGCATTACCGTTGACTAACAGTGGTAAGCTTGATC
>JBILYO010000012.1:0-22753 GCA_044377685.1 Polynucleobacter sp.
GAATCTTACAGAGGCGCAAAGAAGGCGTCACAGTGTATTACTCGATTGCTGATAATGCCACAGTTGATATGTGTCAGTCAGTCTGCACAAAGATTGCTGAAGGCATGCATTAAGTGTTTAAGTATTCAAGTATTTATTTTGGTAGAGGTTAAATGACTAAGAAGCAAATTGAATTGAGTGCCAAGGATATTTCTGCTGTAGAGAAGCCTACTAACAGAGCGCGATTAGTTACAGCTCCGGAGCATTTCATTTCTCAAGATTTGATTGCAGACATTAATTCGAATGGTTTAGATGAAACTCGCCGTGGCTTTCTGCGTAAAGGCTTTCTTTCGGCTATTGGTGGGGCAGCAGCCAGTTTGGCTGCACCATTAGCCTTTGGTGCACAAGAGGGTGATCCTGCGATTCTTGAAAAACAGGAATGGCAAACGACTCTTGGCAAGAATGTGGCCACCATGCCTTATGGTGTGCCATCTATCTATGAGGCGAACTTAATCCGTCGTGAATCACCAGGATTGACTCGTGTATCTGCGGCTTCCGTAGCTTTCACGCCCTTACAAGGTTTATTTGGAACCATTACGCCAAATGGTTTGCATTTTGAGCGGCACCATCAGGGCTGGTACAACCTCAATCCAGAAACGCATCGTTTGATGGTAAATGGTTTAGTGAAAAATGCCCGTGTCTTTACTATGAATGATTTAATGCGTTTGCCATCGGTCTCTCGCACGCATTTTATTGAGTGTGGCGCCAATACTGGCTTAGAGTGGGGCAATGTGGCAGTGCCAACAGTGCAGTACACCCATGGCATGCTGTCCTGTTGTGAATTTACTGGTGTGCCTCTTAAGGTGCTTCTTGATGAGTGTGGCGCTGACCTTAAAAAAGGAAAATTCTTACTTGCAGAGGGTGGTGATGGCTCAGGTATGACTCGTACTATTAATTTAGAGAGCTGCTTACAGGATACGATCGTTGCTTGGGGTATGAATGGTGAAATGCTGCGTCCAGAAAATGGTTTTCCCTTACGCTTGGTAGTGCCAGGCGTACAAGGGGTGAGCTGGGTAAAGTGGTTACGTCGCTTAGAAGTGGGTGATATGCCATGGAACTCTAAAGATGAAGCAGTTCATTACATCGAACTGATGCCCAATGGGATGCATCGCCAATACGCTTCGATTCAGGAATGCAAATCTGTTATTACAACACCCTCGGGCGGTCAGCAATTACTAGACAAAGGTTTTTATAATGTTAGTGGGATGGCCTGGTCTGGTCGAGGCAAGATTAGGCGTGTCGATGTATCGTTTGATGGAGGCAATAACTGGCGTACTGCACGTTTAGAAACACCGATCCTCACTAAATCGATTACCCGTTTTAATATTGACTGGGTGTGGGATGGATCTCCGGCAATATTGCAATCAAGAGCGATTGATGACACAGGTTATATACAGCCTTCCATTAAAGCTTTACGTCAAGTTCGCGGCACGCGTTCGATCTATCACAATAATGCGATTCAATCTTGGAAATTGGATTCAAACGGTGAGGTAAGCAATGTTCAAGTTGGATAAATTCATTACTCGCTTGAGTTTGATCGCCTTAACTGTATTCATTGCTAATGTGGCATACGCACAAAGCACTCAAGGCTCTGCTAGGTTTCCTGGCCTTGGTAGAAATGCTACCCCCGCAGAAGTCGCCGCATGGGATATTGATGTGCGCCCAGATTTTAAGGGCCTACCAAAGGGCTCCGGTTCCGTAGAGCAAGGTCAAACCATTTGGGAGGCTAAATGCGCTAGTTGCCACGGAATTTTTGGCGAGTCCAATGAAATCTTTACCCCAATTGCCGGCGGCACAACGAAAGATGACATGAAAACAGGGAGGGTAGCTTCTTTGATTGACATGAAGCAACCTCAGCGCACCACCTTAATGAAGGTCCCGACGGTTTCAACATTATGGGACTACATATATCGTGCCATGCCATGGAATGCGCCAAGAACCTTGACCCCAGATGACACGTACGCCTTAGTGGCTTTTATTTTAAGCCTAGGCGATATTGTTCCAGATAACTTTGTTTTAAGTAATACCAATATTGCGCAAGTGCAAGAAAAAATGCCAAACCGTAATGGCATGACAACCAAGCATGGCTTTTGGAATGTAAAAGATAAGCCTGACGTTAATGGATCATCTTGCATGAATAATTGTGTAGCATTTGTACAAATTGGCTCTACTTTGCCTGATTTTGCTAGGGATGCGCACGGTAATATTGTTGACCAAAATCGTCTCTATGGACCCTACCGTGGGGCGGATACTACTAAACCTCCCATCGCTAAACTCCCAGGAGTATTAGGAGTAGGCTTAGCCCATGCAAAAGATACCCATGCAATGGTTACCAAAGGGGCGGCCGCATTATTTAAGAATGAGAACTGCTCTGCATGCCATGCTCCAAATGCGAAGTTGGTAGGGCCCTCTATTGCTGATATTGCATTGAAATATAAAGGCCAGAGTGGTGCTCAAGAAAAACTGATGGCAAAGGTGAAAAACGGCGGTTCTGGTGTCTGGGGAGCTATTCCGATGCCAGCCCAAGCGCAGTTATCGGCTGAAGATAACGCTATCCTAGTTCGGTGGATGCTTACTGGGCAGTAGATTTTTGGAAGTTTTTGGAAATACCGCTATATTTGATAGTAAGAGTAGATTAATAAAGGAGTTTTTATGAATCAGCAACGACGCAGTTTAATGAAATATTCGGCCATTTTTGGCTTGATGGCTTCTGCGGGTCTTATTAGCGTAGCCCAAGCTCAAGAGTGGAATAAAGCCGCTTTTGAAGGCAAAAGCTTAGATGATGTATTCAAAATCTTGGGCGCTGGTAGCCCAGATAAGTCTACTGCCGTTACTTTAAATGCGCCTGATATTGCAGAAAATGGTGCAGTAGTGCCAGTGGGAATTATCACCACGCTCAAAGCAGAGCAGATGGCAATCCTGGTTGAAAAGAACCCTAGCGCTTTGGCTGCCCAATTCTTTATCCCTGCTGGCACAGAGACATTTGTGACTACTCGCATCAAGATGGGACAAACCTCCAACGTGTATGCCTTAGTGAAGGCGGATGGCAAGTGGAGCATGGCAGTTAAAGAAATCAAAGTGACTTTAGGTGGTTGTGGCGGTTAAACACCGACTATTCAAATCATTGTTTACTAATTAAATAGATTAAAAGAGGAAATCATGGCTGATCCAATGCGCGTTAGAGCTGCTGAGAGTGGTGGAATTGTGGATGTAAAAATTTTGATGAAGCACGATATGGAAGCTGGTCAGCGCAAAGATGCTGCCGGTAAAGTGATTCCTGCATGGTTTATTAGTAACCTCAACGTCAAAGCAAATGGTAAGGATGTCTTTAATGGTCAGTTTGGCCCTGCAGTCTCTAAGGACCCATTCTTGAACTTTAAGTACAAAGGTGCCAAAGGCGACAAGATTACTGTAAGCTGGGTTGACAGTAAAGGTGATAAGCGTACCGATGAAGCAACTGCTTCTTAGAAATCTTCACTGTCTTTATAGTTTTGAAAGGGTCTCAAATGCAGCGTAAATTGACTTTAGGGTTGGCTACAGCTTTGGTAGCAGCTTTATTAACAACGACATCTTCGGTGTTTGCACAAAAAAGTGCTACGGATGATATTGCCAAGTATCGTGAGATGATTGCAGATGGCAACCCTTCAGAACTATATGAGGCTGCTGGCGAAGAGCTTTGGAAAAAGCCCGCTGGCCCCAAAAATGCTACCTTAGAGAAATGTGACTTGGGATTAGGGCCGGGGGTCGTGAAGGGTGCAGCAGCCCAGTTACCACGTTATTTTGCAGATACTGATAAGGTTCAGGATCTTGAGTCTCGTTTAATGACTTGTATGCTGTTCCTGCAAGGTCGTATTCCACAAGAAATGATTGATTCCCCCTTTCAAAGAGGGCCCAAAAAGGATATGGAAGCAATCGTAGCCTATGTAGTGACTTTATCTAAGGGCGATAAGATTAAAGTTAGCACCAACCATCCAAAAGAAAAAGAAATGTTCAACCTAGGAAAGCAGGCCTTCTTTGCCCAAGGTGGACCAATGGACTTTTCTTGTGCCTCTTGTCATGCTGAAAATGGCAAACGTATTCGCTTACAAGATCTACCTAATATTACTGAGCAAAAGGGCGCCGCGATGGGTTGGGGTTATTGGCCAGCCTATCGCGTATCTAGCGGACAGTTCTGGACGATGCAGCAGCGCTTGAATGACTGCTATCGTCAACAACGACTCGCTTTCCCGATTTACGGATCAGATGTGACGATTGCCTTGTCTATGTATATGGCCAAGACTGGTAACGGCGGTACTGTTGAAACCCCAGGCTTGAAGCGCTAATAGACCAGAGAGCAAAATCATGAAATTTATCAACATTAAAAAACTCTTGGCTATTGGTGGAGCTATTTTTCTAGCAGGCGCTTTAAATAGTCAAGCGTTAGCTCAGCAAAAGAACGACCCCAAATATAACAAGATGATGCAGGACAGCTTCAGGGCTGAAGGTATTGCAGGATTGGACCGCATACAGCAGGATGAAACCCAAAAGTTTTGCTCTGATCCAGTGTTTGCTGGAAGCAAGCAAGGTGAAAAAATGCGTGACAAGATTCAAAAAATCAATATGGCCGAGATTAAGCAGCCTTCTAATGGCAAATACATTGGCGACTGGAAAAAAGGCGAAGCTATTGCCCAGAGCGGTCGTGGAGCCACATGGACTGATAAAGCAGATGCTGCAGTTGGCGGCGGGTGCTATAACTGTCACCAAATTAACCCAAAAGAAATTTCCTATGGAAATATTGGGCCATCATTAACTGGTTACGGAAAATCGCGTGGTTATTCACCAGAAGTGATCACCTATACTTGGAATCGCATTAATAACTCCAAGGCCTATAACGCTTGCAGCAATATGCCACGTTTTGCTCACTTCAAATTGCTCAATGAACAGCAAATCCAAGATGTCATGGCATTGCTGTTAGATCCAGCATCGCCAGTGAATCAATAAAGAAAATAAGAACGTAAAAAACAGGCCGACAGGCCTGTTTTCACTAGAGGAATGTTATGTCTTTAAGCCGTCGTGATTTTTTGCAAGCGCTAGCTTTTGCATCTGCGGGTGGAATGAGCTTGCAGTCTAATTTTGTCCAGGCGCAAAGCGCTGCACAAAAGTTTTATGACTTGCCTAAATTTGGTAATGTCCATCTGCTGCATTTCACAGACTGTCATGCACAGCTATTACCAATTTATTTTCGTGAACCCAATGTTAACCTGGGAATTGCCGGACAAGAAGGTAAAACTCCCCACTTAGTGGGTCAATATTTCCTCAAGGCCAATGGTATTCGGTCTGGCACACGTGATGCCCATGCATTTACGTATTTAGATTATGTAGCAGCTGCGCAGAACTACGGCAAGATGGGTGGTTTCGCCCATATGGCCACCTTGATCAAGCAAATGAAGGCTACTCGTCCTGGCGCATTATTACTTGACGGCGGTGATACCTGGCAGGGCTCTGCTACTGCTTTGTGGACCAATGGTCAAGACATGGTAGATGCGGCATTAGCACTGGGTGTAGATGTGATGACTCCACATTGGGAAATGACTCTGGGTGAAAAACGGGTCATGGAAATTGTGAACGGTGACTTTAAGGGTAAGGTTTCTTTTATTGCACAGAATATTAAGACTGCTGATTTTGGTGATATGGTTTTCAATCCCTATGTCATGAAAGTCCAAAACGGTATTCAAGTGGCCATTATTGGTCAGGCTTTCCCCTATACCCCGATCGCTAATCCGCGTTACTTCACGCCAGATTGGACCTTTGGAATCCAGGAAGAAAATCTCCAAAAGACCATTGATGAGGTGAAGTCAAAAGGAGCGAAGCTCGTAGTACTGTTATCTCATAATGGAATGGATGTCGATTTAAAAATGGCATCACGGGTGCGTGGTTTGGATGCCATTATGGGTGGTCATACTCACGATGGTGTACCTATTCCAGTGAAGGTTAAAAATGCTGGTGGCATTACCTTGGTGACGAACGCTGGTTCAAATAGTAAATTCTTAGGTGTTTTGGATTTTGATGTGAAGGGCGACAAGGTAGTTGATTTCCGCTACAAGCTTTTCCCAATCTTTTCAAAAATGATTCCTGCTGATCCGGCAATGAGTAAGCTCATTACAAAGATCAGAGCTCCTTATGAAACGAAATTGAATGAAAAGTTGGCTACGACTGAAGGACTTTTATATCGTCGTGGTAATTTTAACGGTAGTTTTGATCAATTGATCTTAGATGGTTTGATGGCACAGAAAAATGCCGAGATTGCTTTTTCACCAGGCTTTCGCTGGGGAACCAGCCTGCTACCAGGACAGGCTATCACCCGTGAGAACTTACTCGATCAGACCGCCATTACCTATCCGTTCACCACTGTTAGCAATATGAGCGGGGAAACAATCAAAACCATTCTTGAAGATGTGGCTGATAACTTATTTAACCCTGACCCTTATTATCAGCAAGGTGGAGATATGGTGCGCGTCGGCGGAATGCAATACACCATCGATCCATCGCAATCTGCTGGTAAGCGGATTACCGATATGCGCTTGAACGGTAAACCAATTGACGCAGGCAAAACTTATAAGGTGGCTGGATGGGCACCTGTTAGCGAAGAGGCTAAGAATGCTGGTGGAGAAGCGATATGGGATCTGATGGAGCGTCATTTACGAGACGTGAAAGTCATCAAGGCAGTCAAACTCAATGAACCCATCATTAAAGGTGTGACCAATAACCCTGGTATGGCGCCTATCTAATGACTTTATTAAGGCATGAACTATGAAAAAATTACTACATTTGGTTTTTACAGCACTGCTAACCTTGGGGCTTGTATTGCCTGTTGCTGCCCAATCTTCGGGGCCAACCAAAGTGGTGTATCACATTGATGATGCGGAAACACAGGGTTTAAAGGGCTTGCGTAATATTCGTAATCATCTGGATGTGTCTCCTCAAACTACTATCATTGTGGTGACTCATGCCAATGGTGTCGACATCTTGATGGAGGGGGCAAAAGACAAAAAGAATCCTGTCGAATATGCGCCATTAGTTTCTGCATTGAAGTCACGTGGCGTTAAATTTGAAGTGTGTGAAATTACACTCAAAAATCGTAATCTCAAGAAAGATCAATTCATATTAGATGCTGATTTCACACCCTCTGGCGTGGTCCGAGTTGCCGATCTGCAATATAAAGATGGATTTGCATATATTAAGCCTTAATGCAAATTGGAGTGAAAATTGATTCCTCGTACCTTCGTTTGTTGAGGTATTCGCTAGGGATCCTAATCGGATCCTTTATCTTTCTTGGTTTCGTACAAGCACAAACAAAGCCGTTAGAAGATTCGATTCAATTAAAGCCGATTCAAGTTGCCCCACATACTTATTTTGTTCAAGGCTTGCCAGAAATGGGCAGTAGCGCAAATCAAAACTTTATATCCAATGCTGGTTTTGTTGTCACTCCCAAAGGGGTCGTCGTCGTTGATGCCCTAGGCTCTCCTATTTTGGCCAAAAAGCTGATTCAAGAAATTGCACGGATTACGCCTCAAAAAGTAGTAGCGGTGATAGTGACTCACTATCATGCTGATCATATTTATGGTCTACAAGAGTTTAAAAAAATAGGAGCAAAGATATATGCGCAAGGTGAGGGTAGAAATTACCTTTCTTCCGATACTGCAAAACAACGATTAATTGCTTCTCGGATCGATTTTGCCCCTTGGGTTAATGCAAACACCCAGTTAGTTGCAGCTGATGTTTGGATTGATCAGAGGACTAAGCTCAACATTGGCGGTATTGAATTTCTCGTGAGCAGGGTGGGTCCTGCCCATGCCCCAGAAGATTTAATGGTCTATATCCCTTCGGAAAAAGTACTATTTGCTGGGGATTTAGTTTTTCGTGGGCGCATTCCCTTTGTAGGCAATGCAGATAGTAAGGGCTGGTTAGTTGCCTTGGATGAAATTGAAAAACTGAAGCCTAAAATCATCATTCCTGGGCATGGGGCTTATTCAACCAATCCAAGCGAGGACATCATCTTTACAAGAAACTATCTGAAATATCTGCGGGAGTCTATGTCAAAAGCCGCCCTCAATCTGGATCCTTTTGATGAGGCTTACCGGCAGGCTGATTGGTCTGAATATGAAGGAATGCCCTTATTTAGGGCTGCCAATCGGATGAATGCCTATAACGTCTATCTCTCGATTCAGTCAGAATAGGGCAATTTAAGGCTAAGGGCTTTAAAATAGTAGATTAATGCTAAATCCTTGATTTTCAATGAAATTGACTCTTATCAAACTCCTCTCTTCAGTGTTTCTCTGCGGACTGCTGGTATCGCAGGTTCAGGCCGCCCCTGATTTGGCAAATGGCAAGAATATTGATCAGCAAAAGTGCTACGCCTGCCATGCCAAAAAAACAGGCTTTGGTAATGGCGACATGATTTATACCCGCTCGGATAGCAAAGTGAAATCGATTGCTAATTTGAAAAGGATGGTGAGTCTTTGTAATACCGAATTACGCCTAGACCTTTTCCCAGAAGATGAAGCTGATGTAGTTGCTTATCTCAACCAACAGTTTTACAAACTTAAACCTTAATACTTTTTAGAATTTATTCATCATGGAAGTTGTAGATATTGCTGCGCAAGGTAATTCAGTTCTTTGGGCTACTTTTGCGATTACCTTTTTGCTTGGCGCTGTTATGCAAAAAACAGGTTTTTGTACCATGGGTGCCGTTTCCGATATATTCATCATGTCTAGCTGGGATCGTCTAAGACAATGGTTTTTAGCAATTGGCCTAGCAGTTCTTGGATTTGCCTTGATGTCTTATCTTGGTTTAATAGATCCCCTGAAAAGTTTTTACACAGGTAACAGGCTTCTATGGCTATCTTCCATTGTTGGGAGCGTTCTCTTTGGTTTTGGCATGATTCTCTCTTCTGGCTGTGGCAGCAAAACCTTAGTACGCATTGGCGGCGGTAATTTGAAGTCAATCATTGTGTTTATGGTTTTGGGATTGAGCGCTTACATGACAATACGCGGATTTTTGGGTGTGATTCGTATCAATACGCTTGATACTTTTTTTATTGCCTTTAATACACCCCAAGATTTACCCAGTTTGCTGAGTGGTCCGATGGGTATTGAGCGAAGCATGCTTCATCTTGCTATGGGCTTGATCATTGGAATTGCTTTTATTGCGTATGCTTTAGCAAAGCGCTCTTTTTGGACAGTCGAAAATCTTTTAGCTGGATTTTTTGTAGGTTTTGCTATTTGCGCAGTTTGGTGGGTTTCTGGTCATCTTGGTTATGTAGCTGAAGACCCAAACACTCTCGAGGAAGTTTTCTTGCTGACCAATTCTGGTCGGATGGAGAGTCTGTCTTTTGTGGCGCCCTATGCATATTCATTAGACTGGCTCATGATGTATAGCGATACCTCTAAAGTGCTCACTCTTGGGATCATTTCAGTAGTTGGGATGATTTTGGGTTCAGCGATGGTTGCAGTATTGACCAAAACCTTTCGCTGGGAATCCTTTCGTGATACTGAAGATACTGTGAACCATTTAGTAGGTGCAGGCTTGATGGGTTTTGGCGGCGTTACTGCATTAGGGTGTACAGTTGGACAAGGTTTGAGTGGTATCTCTACTTTGGCGCTTGGATCTTTCTTAGCTCTCCCAGGCTTTATTTTTGGCGCCTATCTGGGAATGCGATATTTACAAATACGTCTTGCTCCTAATCCCTGTAGTTAATTTATTTAGACTGGATCCTAAGGAATGCAAATTGATTGGTTAAGCTTTACACCCATTCCATCTTTGCTTGGTGGAATGATGTTGGGCCTTGCTGCGACTCTATATGTACTATTGCATGGGCGTATTCTGGGTATTAGCGGTATTGTTTCTGGGCTAGTGCATCCCAAAAAAGAGGACTGGTCTTGGCGCTTGGCCTTTATTATCGGACTGATCACCGCACCTTTTTTGGCTGCTTTATTTTTTGGCATTCTGCCTGTGATTGAGGTAGACGCTAGCTGGTTGACAGTGATCATTGCTGGTCTGCTAGTTGGGTTTGGAGTTCAATATGGTTCAGGTTGTACTAGCGGACATGGAATTTGTGGCTTATCGCGTTTATCCCCTCGATCCTTAGTAGCAACCCTCTCATTTATGACCGCTGGCTTTTTAGTGGTTTTTATTATTCGTCATCTGATCTAAGTTCCTGATGAAAAAACACTTCAGCCTCATTAGTCAGTACGCCATCGGTATTTTATTTGGGTGGGGTCTCATTATTTCTGGGATGACCAACCCGATGAAAATTCAAAGTTTTCTAGACTTAGCGGGATTGTGGGATCCTTCCTTGATCTTTGTGATGGGTGGAGCTGTGATCGTCGGCTTAGCCGGTTTCTATCTGGCGGGTAAACGTAGCGCAGCTTTTTTTGGTGGGGCATTTCAGATTCCGACTAGACGCGATATTTCAAAGCCCTTGGTGATCGGTAGCTTTATTTTTGGTGCTGGGTGGGGAATTGCCGGATTTTGCCCCGGGCCAGCGATCGTTGCCCTTGGTGCGGGCCATTTGAAGGCCTTGGCGTTTGTGATTGCTATGCTTGCTGGCATGCATTTATGTGAACGTTTCTTTACCGGCCATCGCAAGCAAGTCTGATTTAAAATCTTTTTTGTGGTTTATTCAATATTGCTTGATTAGAGGGTGTTATGAGTCTTCCTATTAGTTGTCTTACCAGTCAATTTGGTGCGCTGGGTCAAATAGATGCCAGTCATTTAGCTGAGATTGTTCAGCAGGGCTATAAAAGCGTCATTAATAATCGCCCCGATGGAGAGGGTGGACCCGATCAACCTGCTAATGCTGTGATTCAAGCTGAGGCGGAGAGATTAGGTTTGAACTATGTGTATTTACCAGTGGCACCGAGTGCCATTACACCAGCGCAAGTCCAGGAAATGGCTCGCTTACTAAAAACAATGCCAGAACCCATTTTGGCGTTCTGCCGTTCTGGTGCGCGTTCCACGAACTTGTATTACCTTGCCAAGCAGTTAGATTAAGGCATTCATCAATGCGTATTAATATCCCCACTGAAAAGAGAGTGGTTCATGAAATGGTGATGCCCATTCGTTGGGGTGATATGGATGCGTTTAGGCATGTGAACAACACCGTCTATTTTCGGTATATGGAGCAGGCTAGGATAGAGTGGATTACTTCGCTGGGATATGACCTTGCTCCAGGTCGAGAATCAATGTTGATGATCAATGGCTTTTGCAATTTTTTTCAACAATTGTCCTATCCTGGCGAGCTAATCCTAAAGACTGCTATTGGGGCGATTGGTAATTCTAGCGTTGATGTCTTTACCACGATGTCTTTAACTACTAACCCAGAGTTGATTGCTGCAGAGGGCGGTGCAACTCTGGTTTGGGTTGATCTCACTACTAATAAATCTGCGCCTTGGCCTGAACATATTCTGCAGAAACTGCACGCATAAAGCGTATGCAGCCTAGTTATTCCCATATCTTAAGCTTAGAGCAATTTCTGACTCAATTAGATCAGTTTGATTTAGTGATTGATGTGCGTTCACCCGCCGAGTTTGCTTTGGATCATATTCCTGGAGCTGTTAATTACCCCGTTCTCAATAATGAAGAGCGAGTACAGATTGGAACTCTCTATAAACAAGAGTCTCCCTTTTCTGCCAAGAAGCTTGGGGCTGCATTAGTTTCTCGAAATATTGCCAATCATCTGGAAAATCATTTCCTAGATTTTTCACGCGAATGGCGCCCACTGATTTATTGTTGGCGCGGTGGTGAGCGCAGCGGTGCATTTACCCATATCCTCAATCGCATCGGCTGGAAGGCAATGCAACTTGAAGGAGGTTATCAGGGCTTCAGACGGGTTGTGATTGATGGTTTGGAGCAAAGCGCTCAGCAGTTTTCATTTCAGGTCATCTGTGGAATGACGGGTAGCGGTAAGACTCGTATCTTGCAAGAGCTCAAAGCCTTGGGAGTCCAGGTACTGGATTTAGAAGCTCTAGCAATTCATCGAGGCTCAGTATTAGGTAATGAGCCCAATATCGAACAACCTTCACAAAAGGCTTTTGAAACTGCTTTGTGGAATGCACTGCGCATTCTGGATCCAAAGAGACCGGTAGTAGTGGAGTCTGAAAGTAAAAAAGTAGGGGGCTTACATATCCCCGATGAATTGATGGAAAAAATTCGCAAAGGAGTCTGCATTGAATTGCGCTCCAGCACACAAACGCGGGTATCTTGGCTAATTCGTGAATACCATCATTTCTTAACAGACACAGATCACTTTAAACAAAAGCTTGCTTTACTCACAGCGCATTATGGAAAAGTCCAAATTGCAAAATGGAATGATGCGATTGACGCAGGACATTTTCCAAGCTTAGTAGAAGAGTTGCTTGTCAAACATTATGACCCTTCTTATTCTTCATCCATCATTCGAAATTTTCCGAGCTATGATCGAGAAAAATATGTAGAACTGGAGAATGATAGTGATCAGGCTTTTGCTAAGTCAGCAAAAGCTATCATGGAAAAGCTTAAGTCCTAGTGATTTATTAGCTAAACGCTTGAATGCCGGTTTGCGCACGACCCAGAATTAAGGCATGAATATCATGGGTACCTTCATAGGTATTGACGACTTCTAAGTTCAGCATGTGTCGTACAACTCCATACTCATCAGAGATGCCATTACCACCGTGCATATCACGCGCCATACGAGCAATCTCTAAAGATTTTCCACAGGAGTTTCTTTTCATGATGGAGGTAATTTCTGGAGCAGCAATACCTTCGTCTTTCATACGACCCAAACGAAGACATCCTTGGAGCGCAAGAGTAATTTCTGTTTGCATGTCTGCTAATTTTTTCTGAATTAGCTGGTTAGCTGCCAAGGGTCTACCAAACTGTTTGCGATCCATGGTGTATTGACGGGCTGCATGCCAACACCATTCTGCGGCGCCAAGAGTGCCCCAAGAGATACCATAGCGAGCAGAATTAAGGCAGGTGAAGGGGCCTTTAAGGCCAGTGACTTCTGGAAATTCATTTTCATCTGGCACAAATACTTCATCCATCACGATTTCACCAGTAATGGAGGCGCGCAGACCCATCTTCCCGCTAATCTTAGGGGCACTTAAGCCCTTCATGCCTTTTTCAAGGATATAGCCACGGATAATGCCTTCATCATTTTTTGCCCACACTACAAAGACATCAGCAATAGGAGAGTTGGAAATCCACATCTTTGAGCCAGTTAAAGAAAAGCCACCAGGTACTTTTTTTGCGCGCGTGATCATGCCGCCAGCATCGGATCCATAGTTGGGTTCGGTTAATCCAAAACAGCCAATCCATTCTCCAGTTGCCAATTTAGGTAAGTATTTTTGCTTTTGGGCTTCGCTGCCAAATTCGTTGATGGGTACCATCACTAAGGAAGACTGCACACTCATCATAGAGCGATAACCTGAATCAACTCGTTCAATTTCTCTGGCAATCAAGCCATACGAAACATAATTCAGATTGGCGCCACCGTATTCCTCGGGAATAGTAATGCCTAGAAGGCCTAGCTCACCCATCTCACGAAAAATGCCAGGATCTGTGGTCTCATTACGAAAGGCATCATGAATCCGGGGCATGAGCCGTCCTTGAGCATACTCAGCAGCTGCATCACGCACCATACGCTCATCTTCAGTTAATTGGGTATCAAGTAAAAGTGGGTCTTCCCACTGAAAACGGGCTTTACTCATTGCTCTTATTCATCCTCTAGTTTGTGTCAGTTAGCTTCCTGCGAATTTCCAGGAATGCAGATATTCTTATTTGTATTATCCATTTTTTTGAGCATATGGGCTTACCAAGACGACACCATCGCTATTACGACCTGATTTTGGCTGCCTTCGTAGTTGTTTTGCTTTGTTCTAACTTTATTGGAGCAGGAAAAGCGGCCGCAGTAGAT
The DNA here is from genome assembly GCA_044377685.1 of Polynucleobacter sp. Lineage (GTDB taxonomy): Bacteria > Pseudomonadota > Gammaproteobacteria > Burkholderiales > Burkholderiaceae > Polynucleobacter. The sequence goes on from JBILYO010000012.1 coordinate 13,977, forward strand.
TTGCCCTATTTCGGCACAACGGTCTTCGGTGCCGGCGTCTTATTTTTCCCAATCGCCTATTTCTTTGGGGATATTTTAACGGAGGTCTATGGCTATGCTTATGACCGAAGGGCAGTATGGGCAGGGTTTGCTGCTTTAGCTTTTGCTGCGGTGATGGCGCAAATTGTGATTGCTTTACCAGTTGCCCCAGGGACTTATATGGCCAACTATCAGCAAGGGCTAGAGACAGTCTTTGGAAATTCATGGCGAATTGCTTTGGCATCAATGACAGCCTTTTGGTGCGGGAGTTTTGCAAATAGTTACGTATTAGCAAAAATGAAAATCTGGAGCCAAGGTCGTTACTTATGGATGAGAACCATTGGTTCAACTGCGGTTGGGGAGCTGATTGATTCCTCTTTATTTTATATGCTAGCTTTCTATGGTCTCTGGCCAATTCAAGAGGTGATTCAGGTGGCCTTGGCGCAATATGTACTTAAAACCTCATGGGAGATTTTGGCCACACCACTGACATATTGGGTGGTTAGATTCTTAAAGCGTAAGGAAAACCAGGATTACTACGATACCCATACTAATTTCACCCCATTTCGGGTCAAAGTTTAATTTGGACCTGCGGGTTCCTAAACCGTTAAAATAATGGTCTTTGCCCTCAATGATGAGGGTATTTGTTGAATTAAATTTCAGAAAGCTAGAAACTATCCGTGTTGTCCGCATCTAATATCACTATGCAGTTTGGGGCAAAACCCCTGTTTGAAAACATTTCCGTGAAGTTTGGCGGCGGTAATCGTTATGGCCTCATCGGTGCAAACGGTTGCGGTAAGTCGACCTTCATGAAGATTCTAGGTGGCGAACTGGAGCCAACTAGCGGTAACGTTAGCTTAGATCCTGGAATTCGCTTGGGTAAATTACGCCAAGATCAGTTTGCATATGAAGATGTTCGTGTTCTCGATGTCGTGATGATGGGTCATGAAGAGATGTGGAAGGCTGCTGCCGAACGCGATGCTATTTACGCCAACCCTGATGCAAATGATGAGGATTACATGAAGGCCGCTGAGCTTGAGGGTAAGTATGCCGAGTACGGTGGCTATACTGCTGAAGCAAAAGCAGGTGAGTTGTTATTAGGAATTGGTATTCCAATTGAGCAACACAACGGCCCAATGAGTAACGTAGCCCCAGGTTGGAAATTACGTGTATTACTTGCGCAAGCATTATTTTCTGATCCAGATGTCTTGTTACTCGATGAGCCAACCAATAACTTGGATATTCACTCCATTCATTGGCTTGAAGATATTCTGAATGATATTAAAAGCACCATCGTCATCATTTCCCATGATCGTCATTTCCTCAATGAAGTCTGTACGCATATGGCCGATATGGACTTTGGCACTCTCAAGGTCTATCCGGGAAACTACGACTCCTACATGCTGGCTTCTGTACAGGCGAGAACACAACAACTGAGTTCTAACGTTAAAGCTAAAGAAAAAATTGCTGAATTACAGGCTTTCGTAGCCCGATTCTCTGCGAATGCTTCTAAAGCACGCCAAGCCACTTCACGCCAACGTCAATTAGAAAAAATTGAGATAGTAGAAGTGAAGCCTTCATCACGTCAAAATCCATTTATCCGTTTTGAGACTGAGAAAAAGTTACACAACATGGCAGTAGAGTGCAATGGACTAACTAAAACGTATGATCGCACCATCTTTAAAAACTTCAAACTGGGTGTTCGTGCCGGTGAAAAGATTGCCATCATTGGTCAGAACGGTGCTGGTAAAACAACGTTACTAAATTCTATTCTGAGCAAACGTTTTGATGGTATTGCCGTGGATAGTGGGGATGTGAAGTGGGCTGAGAATGCGAAGGTTGGCGTCATGCCTCAAGACAATACCGAGATGTTCGCTAAAGACGAATTACTGATGGACTGGATGAATTGGTGGCGTAACACTGGCGATGACGATCAATCCATTCGAGGTACCTTAGGGCGCTTATTGTTCTCTGGTGATGACATTGGTAAATCTGTCAAAGTTCTATCTGGCGGTGAAAAGGGCAGAATGATTTGGGGCAAATTGATGCTCCAAAAATATAATGTTCTCGCCATGGATGAGCCGACCAACCACATGGATATGGAATCGATTGAAAGTTTGCAGATTGCCCTGGAGAAATTCGACGGCACCTTGCTATTTGTATCTCATGACCGCGAATTTGTATCGGCACTAGCCAATCGCATCTTAGAGGTCAAGATAGATGGCACAGTGATTGATTACTCAGGTACTTACGAAGAGTATTTACGTAGCCAAGCATTGACAGGTTAAAGCGATAAGCTAAGCAGGCTTATCTTCTTGAGCTTGTCTTTGAAAGCGCTGCGCACTGCCTTCTGTGCGGATGCGTTTCCAAACCGTAGCCTTCTCTTCATCTGAGAGAAAAACCCAATTACTGACCTCACTTAAAGTGCGGCCACAGCCTTGGCAGATCTCATCATAAAGCGTGGTGCAGACCCCGATACAAGGAGAGTCGGATTCATCATCTCCAGTAGAGAGTGAATATGAGCCGTCTTGGATTTGTGGTTTGCTATCGGAATTCATGTTGGTACTTTAGCCGATTTCAAAGGACTGTGCTCTGCAAGCTCATCGACATATGCGCCGATTCCCAGTTGCTCTCGTTCTAAAAAATGCTTAACCGCCTTAGAAAATTGAGGATCAACAATAAAATGCGCTGACTGAATGGTTTTCGGTAAAAATCCTCGAGCCATTTTATGTTCGCCCTGAGCGCCGCCTTCAAAGGTCTCTATTTTCTGTTCAATACAATATTCAATTGCTTGGTAATACGCTGTCTCAAAGTGAAGGCAGGGAATGTGTTCAAGTGCACCCCAATATCTTCCATAGGCAGTGGAAGAGACGGGATCTACAAATAGCAGTGATGCTGCTATCGGTGAGGACCCCCGTTGGGCAAGGATCAAATGGAGGTTTTCTGGCATACGACTACAAAGTAGTTTAAAAAAATCCTGATTCAAGTAGGGGCTAGAGTGATGTTCCATATATGTGTTTGCATAACACCGATAAAAAAACTCCCAGTCTTCATCAGTAGCCGATTGACCAGGTATATGCCGAAAAGAAATTCCCTCTCTGCTAACCTTTTCTCGTTCCTGGCGAATATTTTTGCGGCGCTTCATCGTGAGAGTGGATAAAAACTGTTCAAAACTGACAAATTGATGGTTGTGCCAATGAAACTGTACCGAATCTCGTAACATGAAGCCCTGATCCACCATTGCTTGGGTTTGCTCCCCTAATGGAAACAAAACATGAGCGGATGAAAGCTTGTTTTGCATAAGCAATGTTTTCAGGCCGGCTATGAGTTGTTCCTGGACTTGACTCTTATTTTCTAAAGGAGCAAATAAGATTCTGGAACCTTGAACTGGGGTAAATGGAACAGCACAAAGTGCTTTTGGGTAGTACTGCATTCCTTGCTGTTCATAAGCTTGTGCCCAAGTCCAATCAAAGACAAATTCTCCATAAGAGTGGAGCTTTAAGTAGAGAGGCATTGCCCCAATCAGTTTTTTAGATCGATATAAGGCAAGATGCGCAATTTGCCAACCTGTATTGCTACCAACGCAAGCTGTTTCTTCGAGAGTACTCAGGAATTCATGCTTTAAAAATGGGCTGGCATCTGGTGAGAGTAGGGCATTCCAGTCAGCAGGACATACTTCGGAAAGCTTTTCAATAATTTCTAGATGGAAATGCTCATCACTCACAGTGCATTAACGCTGTATGAGTTCGATTTTGTAGCCATCAGGATCAGTAACAAAAGCAATAACAGTATCGCCACCTTGGACTGGCCCAGCTGCACGAGTGACATTACCGCCCGCAGCTTTAATCTTCTCACAAGCAGCATAAGCATCAGGCACATTGATAGCAATATGACCATAGGCAGTACCCATTTCATAGGATTCAAGCCCATGGTTATAGGTTAGTTCAATTTCTGCTTGACCATCGGCATTGCCCTTGCCATAGCCTACAAATGCTAAGGAGTATTTTTGCTCTGGACGCTCGGTAGTGCGCAGTAAATTCATGCCGAGAACTTTAGTGTAAAACTCAATTGAACGAGTCAAATTACCGACTCTAAGCATGGTGTGCAGGATCATCATACGGTCAAATATAAACGGAAATCTTGAACCCTGCAGAAGCAGAAAATCCCAGTAAAGATGCTAGGGCGTTTAGAGACATTACATTGAAGCATAGTTAGGTCCGCCGCCACCTTCGGGCGTGATCCAAATAATATTTTGGCTAGGATCTTTAATATCACAGGTCTTGCAATGTACACAGTTCTGAGCATTAATCTGTAAACGTGGTTTCCCATCTACCTCCACATACTCATAAACGCCTGCAGGACAGTAGCGCTGTTCAGGGCCTGCATAGGTTTTGAGATTAAGATCAACTGGAACTGAAGAGTCCTTAAGGGTGAGATGAATCGGTTGATTCTCAGCATGGTTTGTATTGGAAATAAAAACGGATGAGAGACGATCAAAGGTGATCTTGCCATCTGGTTTTGGGTAATCAATGGGCTGGTGTTGTGAGGCAGGTTCTAAACATTCATGATCGGCATGTTTTAAATGGAGTGTCCATGGCATGTTGCCCCCTAGCAGCTTCTGCTCAAGACCAACCATGAGCGTGCCAATATAGAGTCCTTTGGACATCCAAGGCTTAAAGTTACGAGCTTGATTAAGTTCAGTATGTAGCCAGCTATTTTGAAAAGCGGCAGGGTAGGCGGCTAGCACATCGGCGGAGCGGTTCTCATTAATCGCAGCTACTGCTGCTTCTGCAGCAAGCATGCCAGTTTTGATGGCGGCATGACTACCTTTAATACGGGATGCATTTAAAAAGCCTGCATCACATCCTATTAATGCGCCGCCAGGGAAGACGGTTTTGGGTAAGCTATTTAAGCCACCTGCTGTGAGAGCTCTTGCGCCATAGGCTATCCGTTTTCCACCCTCAAAAGTATTGCGAATCTTTGGATGCAATTTATAGCGTTGAAATTCTTCAAAGGGAGATAGGTAGGGATTTTTATAAGAGAGGCCGACAACGAGACCAACCGCCACCTTGTTATCACCAAGGTGATAGAGGAATGAGCCGCCATAGGTATCATTTTCCAGTGGCCAACCCGCCGTATGAACAACTAAGCCAGGTTTACTCTTCGACGGTTCAACCTCCCATAGTTCTTTAATGCCAATCCCATAACTTTGTGGATCAGCATCTTTATCTAAGGCAAAACGTGAAATCAGTTGTTTGCCTAGATGGCCACGCGATCCTTCGGCAAAGAGAGTGTATTTAGCGCGTAATTCCATACCTAGTTGAAATTGGTCAGTTGGCTTACCTTCCTTATTGATACCCATTGAACCAGTAATGACACCGCTCACAGCACCTTGTTCGTTATACAAAATTTCTGCTGCAGGAAAGCCGGGGAAAATTTCTACACCCAAACTCTCAGCTTGTTGTCCAAGCCAACGAGTGACATTGGCCAGGCTCACAATAAAGTTACCCTCATTTTTAAAGCAATGCGGCAACATCCAATTAGGGACTTGAAAAGAATGATCTGCAGTCAAGAATAAAAATTGATCTTGAGTAACGGGTGTATCAAGCGGGGCGCCTAATTCTTTCCAGTTTGGCAATAGCTCTGTTAGTGCCCTAGGATCCATGACGGCTCCAGACAAAATATGAGCACCGATTTCTGAGCCCTTTTCTAAAACACAAACGCTGATGTCTTTGCCAGAAGCACTGGAAAGTTGTTTGGCTTTAATGGCAGCTGATAGACCAGCAGGGCCGCCACCAACAATGACTAAGTCATAGTCCATCGATTCCCTGGGTCCAAATTGCTCTAACAGCTGGGCAGAATTCATTCAATTACTCCAATTTTTCCGAAAAATAGCCTTTTTAACATCGTTAGTTTAGTTCCAATAGCTAAAAATCAATTGAGTGCTTAGTCTGTCTAGGTTGTCGGGGCTGAGGCGTTATGATTACTTTTTTACCCATTTTGGCAATATTAGGACAAATCTTATGAATAAAATCTACCCATCGGCAGCAGATGCCTTGAGGGATATCTTAAAAGACGGGCAAAAACTTGGTGTTGGAGGTTTTGGTCTATGTGGTATTCCTGAGGCCTTAATTGAGGCAGTCAAAGAGCTAGGTGCTCAAAATTTGACAGCGGTATCCAATAACGCTGGTGTTGATGCTTTCGGCTTGGGTATTTTGTTGAATTCTCGTCAAGTAAAGAAAATGGTTGCATCTTATGTGGGCGAGAATAAAGAATTTGAACGTCAATATCTTGCAGGTGAGCTGGAACTAGAGTTCACTCCACAAGGTACCTTAGCAGAAAAATTACGCGCTGGTGGTTGCGGTATTCCCGCCTTCTATACAAAAACAGGCGTTGGCACATTGGTAGCCGAAGGTAAGGAAGTAAAAGAATTCGATGGTGAAAAATACATCATGGAGCGCTCGATCACGACCGATATTTCTTTAGTGAAAGCATGGAAAGCAGATCGATCAGGTAATTTGATTTACCGACATACTGCTCGCAACTTCAACCCAGTAGTGGCTATGGCAGGAAGCATTACTGTTGCTGAGGTGGAAGAGATTGTAGAGAACGGTACTTTAGATCCTGCCGAGATCCATACTCCAAGCATCTACGTACATCGACTCGTCATTAATAGCAATCCTGAGAAACGTATTGAGCAACGTACGATCTCGGCTACCCGCTAATTACCTCAAAAAACACTTATCAGAATTTAGGAAAATCAAAATGCCTTGGACTAGAGATGAGATGGCAGCACGTGCTGCTAAAGAATTAAAAGACGGTTATTACGTAAACTTGGGAATTGGAATCCCTACCTTAGTAGCAAATCATGTTCCACCAGGAATTGAAGTGTGGCTTCAATCTGAAAATGGTCTACTAGGTATTGGGCCATTTCCAACAGAAGATAAGATTGATGCCGACCTCATCAATGCAGGAAAACAAACAATTACGACATTACCTGGCTCTTCCATTTTTTCATCAGCAGATGCGTTTGGCATGATTCGCGGAGGAAAAATTAATATTGCATTTTTAGGTGCAATGCAAGTAAGTGAGTATGGCGATATTGCTAATTGGATGATTCCAGGAAAAATGGTTAAGGGCATGGGCGGTGCCATGGACTTAGTGGCTGGAGTAAAGCATGTGGTTGTTTTGATGGAGCATGTTGCTAAGAAAAAAGACGGTACAGAAGAGCTTAAGATTCTGCCTAAATGTACATTGCCCTTAACGGGTGTGCGTGTAATTAGTCAAATCATTACTGATCTTTGTGTTTTGGATGTCACCCCAGGCGGTTTGAATTTGATTGAGTTAGCTCCTGGAGTGACCAAAGAGGAGGTCATCGCCAAAACGGGTGCCCCTGTTGATACCTCGGGTTTTTAAGTAATTTATCAAGATGAATGAAATAATAGGGTCACCATGGTTGACCCTATTTCATCATCAAGCACGACCTCAATGAGTGTGACTGAAAATCAATCACTCCACGCTCATAAACGGGGTGATGCCAAGCATTCTCATCGCAAGGAAGTTTCTAATCAACATCTCTTATTGATTGCCTTAGTTCTCACTCTGGGATTCGCTGGAGTTGAGGGCACTGCCGCTTACTTCGCTAATTCATTGGCCCTGATATCGGATGCGGGCCATATGGTGACTGATGCTGCAGCATTAGGTTTGGCTTTACTAGCCCAAATTATTTCACGTCGTCCACCTTCAGCAAAACATTCCTTTGGGTTTGGTCGTGCTGAGGCCTTAGCAGCCTTTGTCAACAGTCTGGTAATGCTTGCTTTAGTAGCCTGGATTGTGTATGAAGCCATTAGCCGCTTCTATGAACCGCATAAAGTTGATGGCCTTACGGTAACTGTAGTGGCAGCAATTGGCCTTGTGATGAATATTGTGGTGGCTTGGGTACTTTCACGCGACAAGAAAAGTGTGAATACTCGGGCTGCTTTAGTACACGTCATGGGTGATTTGCTAGGATCGATTGCCGCATTAATTGCAGGTGTCGTCATTCAGCTGACAGGCTGGATGCCAATTGATGCGATCCTCTCAATCTTAGTATCTCTTCTGATTCTCAAATCCACTATCGCGATTCTTCATGAGTCCTATCACTTCTTAATGGAAGGTGTGCCGCTGCATATTGATTACCTGGCGGTGGGTAAAGATTTAAGAGCGGTGCCAGGAGTTTTGGCTGTCCATGATCTTCATGTATGGGAAATGACACCAAGTTTTCCAGCCTTGATAGGCCATATTGAAATTACCCAAATGCAAGAGTGGCCCTCAATCATGTCGCGTATTAATACGATGCTCTTAAATAAACATGGCATTGATCATGTGACATTGCAACCAGAGGAGATTGGCTCCGCTAATAAACTTGATCCCATAGATAGCCCTGCAACTGGGAGTGGTCAGATCCACCAAGGGAATACCTTTTATGTAGAGTGCATTAACGGTGAGGGCAGACATCGAATGGCTTATCACGCTTGGGGAGATCCTTCAAATCCTCAGGTCTTAATCTGTGTGCATGGCTTAACTCGGCGGGGCAGTGATTTCAAAACTTTAGCACAATCAATGTGCCAAGACTTTTATGTTGTTTGCCCAGATGTGGCGGGTCGAGGCGACTCTGATCGTTTATCAAATCCAATGCAGTATGCAGTTCCTCAGTATGTTGCTGATATGACTCAGTTAGTAAAGCATCTTGGTGCTGCGCAGCTCAACTGGTTTGGTAC
>JBILYO010000013.1:0-22724 GCA_044377685.1 Polynucleobacter sp.
TAGAGGATGTTTTGGTAGGTGCGACTTGTATAGGGACAACAGAGCATATCGGAGTGTTGCGTGGCCTCATTCAAGGAAAGATTCCATTGGGTCAGTGGAAAGAAACTTTATTGGGAGATCCAACTAAGGTGATGGATGCTTATTTAGATGCGGGACAAGCACAATCATCCTGGATGAATTAAGCTTTAGGTATGCAAGTTACCTTAAAGTTGTTTGCTAGCTTGACTAGCTATCTACCCCCAAATAAGAAAAATGGAATTGAAGCCGACATTGAGGTGGCTGAGGGAAGTACGATTGGTGACATAATTGAACTTTTTAAGATCCCTAGTAAGTCTGCCCATTTGGTGATGGTCAATGGGGTTTACATCAAACCCGAGGAGCGAAATCAATACGTACTGAAGGCAAATGATGCTTTAGCCATTTGTCCCCCAGTGGCTGGTGGGTAAGCCGCTATAGCTCCAAGTTAGATGCCTCAATTTACAAGAGAGATGGGCTGCACCCGAGTAGACTTGATACGCTGGTTGCCTCAAGCATTGGGGGATTTATATCCACACGTTAGTTTGATATTGGATGGCGATATTGTTCTGAGTGCACAAAATCCTCAGCTGGAGATGACTGGTTTGAGTAGGCCAATCCGCAAAATTGCTCTCCTGCATATACCCGTTCTAGATTTAACACTCAGTTTTAGTGAAAACTGGACTTTGATGGAATGTGAAAAGGCTTTAAAGCGATTTGATCTTTATACTCGTAGGGGTGGGGGATAGTTTGAGCCCCTTTTATTTTATTCATTAAGTGTTCTATGCCAGTTAACCTACCTCTTCCTCAAAAATCAGACCTCAAGCCTATTTTAGGGTTTGAGATGGGTATTGCTCAAGCTGGTATCAAGAAGCCCAACCGTAAAGATTTATTGGTCATGACCTTAGCGCCAGGTTCTCAGGTGGCTGGCGTCTTTACTTTAAACCGCTTTTGCGCGGCGCCTGTTCAGGTCTGCCGTGAGCATCTGGCTCAAAACGGACGTCATGGAGAAATTCGTGCATTGGTAGTTAATACTGGTAACGCTAATGCCGGTACTGGTGAGCAAGGCATGAAGCATGCTTTAGAGACTTGCGCTGCATTGGCAAAAGATCTCAAGTTAAAACCCGAACAAATTTTGCCTTTCTCTACGGGCGTGATTTTGGAGCCTTTGCCGATCGAGAAAATTATTGCGGCCTTGCCCAAAGCGGTTGCTAACTTAGGAGCTGATAATTGGTTGGATGCTGCTGAGGCCATTATGACAACGGACACTCAAGCAAAGGCCTGCTCAGCAACGATACACACTCCAGAAGGGGCAGTCACTATGACTGGTATCTGTAAGGGAGCCGGAATGATTCATCCGAATATGGCAACCATGTTGGGCTTTATAGCAACTGATGCAGGTTTTGCTCCAGGTTTGCTGGCAAGCTTGACTCGTGAGGTTGCTGATCAATCATTTAATGCCATCACCATTGACGGTGATACATCGACAAATGATTCTTTCATCATGATGGCGACGGGGAAATCTGCGGTTCAGATTCAATCGACGAATAACCCAAGCTACGCAATCTTGCGCGATGCATTGATTAACTTGGCCAGAAAATTGGCACAAATGATTGTGCGCGATGGTGAAGGCGCTACTAAGCTGATAACTATAGAGATATTGGGTGGGAAAACTATAGAGGAATGTCGTTTAGTTGCTAAAGCGGTTGCCCACTCTCCTTTAGTCAAGACCGCTTTTTTTGCTAGCGACCCTAACCTAGGTCGGATCTTGGCTGCCATTGGTTATGCTGGAATTACAGATCTTGATGTTGGTAAAGTCCAGATGTGGTTAGGCGATGTTTGGGTCGCTAAGGATGGTGGGCGTAACCCTAGCTACCAAGAGTCAGACGGTCAAAGGATCATGCAAGCTTCGGAAATTACGATCAAGATTGATTTAGGTCGTGGTTCTGCTACGCAAACGATATGGACCTGTGATTTATCGCATGACTATGTTTCGATTAACGCCGACTATCGTTCTTAAAAGAGCCCATGATCATGAATGAAAAATTAGAGCAACTTTTAAATCATCTCGAAACTTTCTTACCCAAGCCCTTAACAGAGGATGAATGGAACTCTTCTACTGCATTTAGATGGCGCAGACGCGATAGCATCTTTGGCAGCATTGGATTTATGCAACCGGTCAAGCACGTTTCTGATATTACCTTTGAAGATCTTAAAAATATTGATCGTCAACGTGATGCTATTCGGGACAACACTAAAAACTTTATTCAAAAAAAGCCTGCTAATAATATTTTGCTCACCGGAGCTAGAGGCACAGGTAAGTCTTCGCTCATTAAAGCAAGCTTGCATGAGTTTGCTAGTCAGGGATTACGTTTGGTCGAGGTAGAGAAGGATCACTTAGCCGATCTCGCAGATATTGCTGATATCTTGGCCGAACGACCTGAACGCTTTATTGTTTTTTGTGATGATCTGTCTTTTGATGAGGGTGAATCAGGCTATAAGGCCATGAAATCAGCTCTTGATGGCTCGGTTTCTGCTCAAGTTGACAACATTCTGATTTATGCCACCTCTAATCGGCGCCATCTTTTGCCTGAATATATGAAGGATAACGAAAGCTATGCTTATGGCGACGATGGAGAAATTCATCCAGGTGAAGTGGTTGAAGAAAAAATTTCTTTATCAGAGCGATTTGGTTTGTGGTTATCGTTTTATCCACCAAAACAAGATGAGTATTTAGCAATCGTGGCGCATTGGTTGACCCACTTTGGTTCAAGTGCCGCGCAAATTGAAGCAGCACGCTCTGAAGCCTTAATCTGGGCGCTAGAGCGTGGCTCACGTTCAGGCCGTGTCGCTTGGCAATTTGCAAAACATTGGGCTGGATCTCACGCCTAAGATCGTTTTATTTTGATGACTCAACAACGCCCTATCACTGAAGTTGCGGCTGGAATTTTATTGGATGCTCAAGGCCGCTACTTGTTAGGTCAAAGACCAGCAGGCAAACCATACGCAGGTTATTGGGAGGTACCCGGTGGAAAGATTGAAAAAGGGGAGTCTGTTTTTGCTGCTCTAAAGCGTGAGCTGCAAGAAGAGTTAGGCATTGAGATTCAATCTAGTGAAGAGTTAACCATTCTTGAGCATGATTATCCTCATGCATATGTGCGCCTGCATGTGAGTGTGATTCGAAACTGGTCTGGCACACCTCAAGGTTGCGAGGGTCAGGCTTTATCTTGGGAATTAGTGGACGCTCAAACCCCCTCAGTTGGCCCCCTCTTACCGGCCGCTTGGCCAATGCTGGAGAGGCTTAGGGACTTGTTGGCTTAAAACTGACAGAGTGCTAATTTGAATGGCACATCCACATTGACTAACTGCGCCTTTTTATCGCGATCCGATTTTAGAAACCGAACGGAAAGTAAATATTTATTTGCGCTGATTTCTGAAAAGAGCGTGTCATCTTCAACGGTCAAGCGCATTAATTGATAGACTTTACCAGAGGGTGCCTGTTGAAACGATCCATTATGTGCGAGCATATCTTTTGCTTCGCCTGATTGACGTAGTAAACGTAGAAATAATTGACAGGCTTCTTGCCACGGCAAGAGCGGCCTAACAAAATTATCTAGTAATGCACGGCGCTCAGTTGAGGGACTATTTTTCCAGGCGTGATAGCTAGGTAAATCGATTGGACTTGTTCCCCCTGGAATATTTAATCTGGTGCGGATGGCATTTAACCATTCACTTTCTGAGATTACAAGATTGGGCCGGCCCATTGAGCTGTTGATGCTGCTGGCTACAGCATCAATTTCAGAAATAGTTAGGGAGAGTGTTTCTTGATCCACTTTTTGTGAAGACTTTAGGCCATTAAGGGCATATTTTTGACGCTCAAATTCCTTTAAGAGTAAAGACTTAATATCACCGCGTGAGCCAATGTCACCTAGCTCAAACAAAATCGAGATCGCATTGTGGTGCAATTCAGGGTCATCGGAGCGATTGAAATGATTAAAACGCGCGAATAAATACTCCAGACGAAGCATGCTTCGTACTAATTCATTGAAGGGGTATTCGTAGACAATCACAAGCCCATATTCTATGACGAACTGAGCTAGGCTTTCTTAATCCCTAGAATTTTCTGGTGCAATTCTTGTACCGCTGTTTTTAGCTCAGATAGCTTGCCTTGGTTATCAATAACAGCATTTGCATGCGCAAGACGCTCTTGGCGACTTGCCTGAGCTTTTAATATCGCTTCAACTTCAGTTCTAGATAAATTGCTGCGGTGCATCACTCTTTGAATTTGGGTCTCTTCTGGGCAGTCCACTACGACTAGGTAGTCAATTTGGTCGATCCATGCTCCCGATTCAATCAGTAAGGGCACTACCAAGAGAAGGTATGGAACACCAGCATCGGTAAGTTGACCCGCTTGTCTTAGTGTCTCTTGGCGGATTAGTGGATGAGTGATTGCTTCAAGTGCCTTTTTAGCCTCGGGATTCTGAAAAACTAGGGAGCGCATCTTGGCCCTATCTAAAGCCCCGCCATTGTCGATAAATTCAGAGCCAAAGTGATCCCGAATCTGGGGGATAGCCTTTCCTCCTGGGGCGGTTATTTGATGTGCTATGAGATCGGTATCAACGATTCCAGCACCCAATTGAGCGAATAAATTGCTAACGGCGGTCTTACCAGAGCCAATGCCTCCGGTAAGACCAATAAGCGGCAAGCCCATTTTTAATGTGCCTAACTTAGATTTCCCAGCAGGAGGGATGGAATGATCTGTGGCCATAACAACTCAATAATGCCAGCAAAGGCCAGAAACGGTCCAAAAGGAAATGCCTGGCGAGCGCTTTGTTTGTGCCATTTTAGGTAAGCCATGCCCCCAATGACGCCAGTGATTGAAGCAATGAGTAGGATACCCGGCAGGGCGGCCCAACCTAACCAAGCTCCAAGGGCTGCTAACAGTTTTGCATCCCCCATTCCAATACCATTTTGATTCTTCAAGAGGCGGTAAAGGTTATTTAAGAGCCAAAGAAAACCGTAGCCAATGAATGCTCCGATGATGGAGTTGGCAATATCAACAAAGCCAGAAATGGAAAAGTAGTTAAAGAAAATTCCAGCGATGATCAGTGGCAATGTAATGAGGTCTGGAAGTCTAAAGGTGCGTAAATCGATATAGCTTAAGTAAATCAGTATCAGAATCAGTATTACGCGAATGAGATCGATATTGTTGGGAGGGCTCATTACACAATCTGTCCAAGGTTAAAAATAGGGAGATACAGGATGATAACTAAGCTACCAATGATTATCCCAACAATCATAATTAAAAGTGGTTCAAGAGTTTGGCTTAGGGTGTTTAGGCGATTGCTGAGTTCTGATCCCAAAATATTGGCGCGCTTACGAAGCATGTCATCAAGTGACCCACTTTCAGAAGCAATCCTGAGTAACTGTAGTGTTTCTATATCGAATAGGGTGTGTTTTGGATCGACTCTGATTAATGCTTGACCTAAAGGCCAGCCCCGTGCGAGCTGCTTAAATACCTCTGCGCTGAAGTCATGACTTAGCCAATGGTTTGATGATTGGGCTGTGACTCGCAGTGCATCTGGCAATGAGAGTCCTGATGAAATGAGATGCCCTAGAGTGCGACACCAATACGTCAATGTTGCCAGTCTGAATAATTGGCCAAGTATAGGAATACGAAAGCTCAAACGGTCGAATTGCCTTTGAAGGCGTATGGACTTTATCCAGCTTACATAAAAAATGATGACACTCAGTAACAGACATAAGCCCATTTCTAAAAAGTAATGCTCAAACAAGGAGGAGATCTGTATTAGAAAGCGGGTAGGCCCTGGAAGATCTGCCTGAAAATGGGCAAACACATCTTTAAACACAGGTACTACCCAAATGATCATAATGATAATGAGTGCTAGAGAAGTTGTTAGTGTAATGATGGGGTAGGCAAGTGCTTGCTGTACTTTACGACGTAATTCAATTTGTGCTTCGAGTTGTTGGCAGATGGTGGCAAGAGCCAGTTGAATATCTCCTGTACGTTCACTTACGCTAATCAGATTAATAAATTCCATTGAGAAGCGATCGGAATCTAAACGCAGAGATTGTGACAAGCTATGCCCATTTTTTAAATGAGAGTGAATCTTTTTCAACCATATGTGCCATGACTTAGGCGCAGTTTGCTCTATCAGCTCAATTGCATTAAGGAGGGCTAATCCAGCCTGCATTAAAGTGAGGAGTTGCTGGGCAAAGTGAAGTTGGTTTTGCTTTGACAGTTTCTGATTCATGAGCAAGTACCCACCTCCGCATCTAGAGCATCCTGTTTAATCCAGCCTCTTTCAATATGATGCATTCCTGCAGCATGCATCGTGGGGTAACTTAACCCCGGATTGAATATATGTGTGGTATCTAGTACTTCATGAACTCCCAGGCGTCCAAAGTAGCCTGTCCCGTTGCAGGCCTTACAGATAGGTCTTTTTGAGGAGCTTCCACTATGACAATGAAGGCAGATTTTGCGAACTAAGCGTTGTGAGCTAATGCTCCGGATACACGATTCAAGTAAATTTTGATCGACCCCTAGGTTTTGTAATCTGGCCAATGCTGCTCTAGCATTGCGAGTATGCAAGGTGCTTAAAACAAGATGGCCGGTCTGCGCTGCTTGTATGGCAAGTTCAGCGCTAGCCCGATCCCGAATCTCGCCAATCATGATGACATCAGGATCTTGTCTGAGAAGGGCTCGAATGATCGTAGAAAAGTCGAGTCCTGCCCGTGGGTGATATGCAACTTGATTAATACCTGGCAAGCGTATTTCAATTGGATCTTCAATTGAACAAATATTGCGATGAACCTGATTCAGTGTTTGTAGGCAGCTATATAAGGTACGTGTTTTGCCACTGCCAGTTGGACCGGTAACCAGGATTAAGCCATTTTTTTGACGTAGTGCATTTTTGAAAATATGTAGTTGCTCCGGCAATAATCCCAATTGCTCTAAAGCAAGCTCTTCAATTCGGTTTGGCAGAATGCGGATCACTGCCTTTTCTCCATAGAGTGTTGGCAAGATAGATACTCGGCAATCTAGATCAGGCTTAGAAAAATCATGACCGATACAAAGACGCCCATCCTGTGGGATGCGCTTCTCGGCAATATCGAGTCTAGCCAAAATCTTAATCCTGGTGATCAGGCGTTCGTGAAGTTCAACGGAATATTGGGAGTACTCTTGTAGTAAGCCATCTACCCGAATGCGAACTAGAGTCCTATGTAAACCTGCCTCAA
Organism: Polynucleobacter sp.; assembly: GCA_044377685.1. GTDB lineage: Bacteria > Pseudomonadota > Gammaproteobacteria > Burkholderiales > Burkholderiaceae > Polynucleobacter. The sequence goes on from JBILYO010000013.1 coordinate 7,276, forward strand.
TGTGGATATCACTCGCTCTGGAGTCAATCGCATCAACTGTGATTTCATGCCAGATACGAATAATGAGTGAGTCATCAGGATGTCCGCTCAATCTTGACTGCTGCTGAGAGCGGGTCGATACAGTTTGACGGTTTTGATGCCATGTTCATCAAATTGGACTATTTCCATCGCAATACCTGCAATGCGGATACTAACGTCATGGTCAGGAATAGCCTCAAGCTTATCAAGCAGCAAACCATTGAGGGTACGGGGGCCATCTAGCGGTAAATTCAGATTCAGGAGGCGATTGAGGTCCCGAAGTGATGCAGTGCCACTCGCTAAATAAGTGCCATCTACCAGCCAGTGAGGGTCAGTAGATAGATTTGAGAAAGATGTGGTGAATTCACCAATAAGCTCTTCAACGATATCTTCAAAAGTCACTAGACCTAAAACTTCACCATACTCATTCACGACCAAACTCAAGCGCTGTTGATTATCTTGAAAGAATTGCATCTGCTGTAAGACTGGTGTACCACTAGGAATGAAATAAGGTTCACTCAACAAAGATTTAAAGTCTTCATGTTTGAGATCAGTGTCCCCTAAAAGCGAGAGTGCCTTTTTAACAGAAAGAATGCCGATGATACGCTCGGAGTCAACGTCGAATACTGGAAGCTTATTGTGGTAGCAAGTCTCAAGTTGCTGAACTACTTCGTCAATTGGTCTAGAAAGATCGAGTATCTCAATCTTTGATCGAGGTGTCATGACGTCATCAACACTAATATTTTCCAAGTTGAAAAGGTTCAGCAAGATATTGCGATGGTGATTGGAGACGAAGCGGTTTGACTCTAGCACTAAGCTCCGCAACTCTTCTTTACTCATTGCTCTGGAATCGGATGAAGACTGCAGACCAGAGATTTTCATTAGGCCAGATACGAAGCTATTAATAAACCAAAGTAAGGGTCTGAAAATAAAAGTTAAGGGAAGAATGATCCAGCCCACATTCGAGGCAATTTTTTCTGGAAAGGCTGCTCCGATGACTTTGGGGGTGATTTCACTAAAGATAATAATCAGTAGCGCGACCACCAATGTGGCAATCGTTAGGACAAGACCACTGTCTCCAAAAATGTGTAACGCAATACCGGTAACCAAAATAGGTAGTACGGTATTGATTAAGTTATTCGAAATCAACAACACTGAAAGTAGAGAATCAATTCGCTTTAGTAGTCTTTCAGCCAGTGCGGCGCCAGCATTGCCACTATTGGCCATAGCACGCAGTCGGTGGCGATTTGATGACAGCATGCTGGTCTCTGCCATCGAGAAAAAGCCCGAGAGTGCGAGTAAAAAGATAACTAAGGCTAATTGACCTAAAAAGGGCCAATCCTCAAAAAAGTTGTCCATGTGTTCTGCCTGCAATAAGTAAGGATGATTCAATATAGCAAAGTGCAATTTCACAAGCTATAGCTAGGGCTGAAAGCAGCGTCATCCAATCCCTCTAATCTATGTGAGAATCTTCCTTATGGCTAGCTCTGGACCAAAACTCTCTTTTGACCTTCAATATTGCGTCATTGAGGCACCTTTTGGGTGTTTGGGGATCGAGACAGAAATGGTTGATGGCAGCCTGATGGTCTCCAAAATTGACTATTTACCTGCAAGGACTACTTTGGCCAAGCCCCAAAATCAATTGGCCAAAGAGGCTGCAAAGCAATGTAATGCCTATTTTCAAAATCCGCATTATCAGTTTGATCTTCCTTTAAAGCCAAGAGGAACCGAGCATCAATCTAAGGTTTGGAAACGCGTTTTAGAAATCCCAGTCGGGAAAACTACCACCTATGGAAAGATCGCCCAGAAAATCAACAGTGGTGCAAGAGCAGTAGGAACTGCCTGTGGTACTAATCCCTATCCTCTGGTTACCCCCTGTCACCGAGTGGTCTCTGCTCAAGGCTTGGGCGGGTTTATGAAAGAGGATGCCCCAGGCTTTTATCGTCAAATCAAAATATGGCTTTTGCAACATGAAGGGGTGATTTAACCCTAGCCAGTAGGATTAGCTTCTAGTCAGTTTTCTTAGAGGGCCGGTAGAAAATTGAAAAAATGCTTTCATCACCAGATCATTCGTCGCGGCGATCTTCGTAAAGCCATAAAAAGCCATAACAGTCTTACGAGAAAGTTTGAACCCTTCCTTGTAGGCGGATTGTTTGCTAGCAATCCTTGAGAGAGTCATCGCAGCCAAACCAAATGCCAAAAAGCAAAACTGCCGCATTCCCTTTTCTTGCTTTGGGATTAACTGGATATAACGTAAGGAATCTTCCAGTTTTTGATAGGCAATGCTCAGTAATTCATTCTGACTAATATTGACAGGTTTCCAAGAAACACCTCGGGTTTTATCTTCTGGAGAGTCTTTCAGAATATTAGTCATTTGTAGCGCTTGACCAAATGCGATAGCGAGTTCTTCATGATTCTTGATCTGTTTTGCAAATGCAGGGGAATGGTTGCTAAAGATGGTGGTGAGGAGCTCTCCTACTACTCCCGCTACAACATAACAATATTCTTCGAATTCTTTAAGGTCTTTAAGACCCGCCTCGTTTTGCTTGCCATGAAAGTGCGACATGCCATTGGACATAATAGAAATGCAGCGACTGACTGCAGCTTGATCGCTATGAGAGCAGGTATGCAGAATCCGTAGAACAGTTGGCGTATGAATAATTAAATCGAGCTCATCTTGATTCGTATAATTTTTGAGCGCAACTAAGCAAGGTTCAACGAAAGCATCTACTGGTAATTTTTCAAGAACAGCATCTAAAAAAAGTTGAGAAAGCATTTGTTTGCTGCTGGGACTTAAATCAGCGGCATCTTCAATCGTGTCTACTATTCGACAGAGCAAGTAAGTATTCCCAACCACTTTCTCCATCGCTGGGGGCAGCAGCGGAATGGTCAGTGCAAAGGTACGAGAGACTGAACCTAGAATGGTTTTCTGATAGGCCAAATCGGCATTAGGGTTCTCTTTTGGGGTATCCACCCTGGAATTATGTCAGACTAGCCTGCCTCAAATTGCTACTTATTCAGTTATTGCTAAAAGTGACATGGCCATATAATTTGAGCAATTTCCTGAAGGAGGAACTGGGCGATGTTGATTTGGTTTGTCATTATCTATTGGGTGATATCAGTAGGCATTGGCTTATGGGCTGCCCTGCGCGTCAAAAATACTGCAGACTTTGCTGCAGCCGGCCATAGCTTACCTTTGCCAATTGTTACGGCAACTGTTTTTGCTACCTGGTTTGGATCTGAGGCTATTTTAGGCATACCCGCCATCTTTTTGAAAGAAGGTTTGGGCGGCATCGTATCCGATCCCTTTGGTTCATCACTGTGTTTGATTTTGGTGGGCCTCTTTTTTGCTAAACATCTCTATAACCGTCGCATGCTGACTATCGGTGATTTCTTTCGGGAAAAATATGGTCGTACGGTAGAAGTACTTGTGACTCTCTGTATTGTGGTTTCTTATCTGGGATGGGTCGCCGCTCAAATTAAAGCACTTGGCTTGGTATTCAACGTCGTTTCAGATGGCAGTATTTCTCAGACCGCTGGCATGATTATTGGCGCAGGAAGCGTACTCATCTACACCTTGTTTGGCGGCATGTGGTCAGTCGCGATTACAGACTTCATCCAGATGATCATTGTTGTGATTGGCATGCTGTATATCGGTGGCGAGATGACTGCTCAAACGGGTGGGATTGGCGTAGTGATTGAGCATGCCGCCGCCGCTGGCAAATTTAGCAATTTCTGGCCTGATATGAATCTGGCTTCGATTCTAGGGTTCACTGCGGCTTTATGTACGATGATGTTGGGCTCGATTCCGCAACAAGACGTTTTTCAGCGAATCACTTCATCTAAGAATGTGAACATAGCGGTACAAGCGGCTATCTTGGGCGGAGTTCTATATTTTATCTTTGCATTTATACCGCTGTATTTAGCCTATTCGGCAACATTGATTAATCCAGATTTAGTGAAAAAATATTTGGATACTGATCCACAGATGATTTTGCCAAAATTGATCTTGAATCATGCACCGATATTTGCACAAGTGATGTTCTTTGGCGCTCTTTTATCGGCCATTAAGAGTTGCGCTAGTGCAACTTTATTGGCGCCTTCAGTAACCTTTGCAGAAAATATTGTTCGTGGCTTCTTTAAGCATTTAACGGATCATGATCTACTGAAAATTATGCGAATCACAGTCTTATGTTTTTCGGTAGCGGTGACCTTTTTCGCAATCAATTCTGAATTATCCATTTTCAAAATGGTAGAAAGTGCCTATAAGGTCACTTTAGTGGCTGCTTTTGTGCCCCTGGCTTTTGGGGTGTACTGGCCTAGGGCAAATTCTTTAGGTGGATTATTAGCGGTTATTTGTGGCTTAACGGTTTGGATTGGTTGCGAAATTTTTGCTCCCAAGAGCATATTGCCTCCTCAGTTAGCAGGCCTATTTGCTAGCATTGCAGGCATGTTGCTAGGAAGCTTGCTGCCAAAAGATATGCTCAAGGTGGTTTAAAGAGCCTATTGCCTATAAATTAGGCAATATTATTTTATAGCACCGCCAAATATTCTCATCTAATATGAGAGTAATTCAAAATTTTTTGTTCTTATGGAGTTCCTATGAAAATCTGTGTAATCGGTGGGGGCGGTGCTATTGGCGGTTACCTTGCTGTGATGTTGGCACGAGCGGGAAATGCTGTAACAGTTGTGGCGCGCGGGGCAACCTTAGCGGCCATTAAAGAGCGTGGCCTTGCCTTAATTATGGATGACCAGCCAGAGCCATTAGTAGCAGAGGTGAAGGCGGTTGAAAAAATCAGTGATGCAGAAACTCCAGATGTCGTCATTCTGGCAGTAAAAGCGCATCAAGTTGAGCCGATTATTAATGACTTAGCCGCCATCATGGGGCCAGAGACTATCTTAATTCCAATGCAAAACGGAATTCCATGGTGGTATTTCCAAAAGCTGGGTGGCGAATATCAAGATCACTCAGTAGAAACGGTTGATGCTGGTGGTCTTGCGAAAAAAGCAATTAACCCAAATAACATTATTGGTTGCGTTGTATATCCAGCAACATTTACCCAAGCTCCTGGCGTGATTCGTCACGTTGAAGGTAATCGCTTCCCCCTGGGAGAGTTAGACGGCCAAAATACAGATCGTATTCAGAAGATTTCCGAGATGATGACTGCTGCTGGATTTAAGTCGCCTATTTTGGACGATATTCGCTCAGAGATCTGGCTGAAGTTGTGGGGCAATATGACATTTAATCCAATTAGCTCATTAACTCATGGCACGCTAGAAGGAATCTGTCAGAACCCATTAACCAAAGAGTTGGCGCGTAATATGATGGCCGAGGCTCAGACGATTGCTGAAAAACTGGGTGTGACCTTCCGAGTGGATATTGAGCGTCGTATTGCAGGCGCTGAAAAAGTAGGTAAGCACAAGACCTCGATGTTGCAAGACTTAGAAGCGGGTCGCAGTTTAGAGATTGATGCTTTATTGGGCTCGGTCATTGAGCTGGGCAAGATTACTCAGACTCCAACACCTTGCTTGAATACTGTCTTTGCATTAACAAAGTATTTAGATGAAAACGTTCAAGCCTCTAAAGGAAGCTTGTCCCTGCCATCCGTATCGGGTTACTAAGTTAGAGTATTCAAAGTAAAAGCGTAATAGCCTTAATTAAAAACCCCTTGCTATGTTCAGTAGCAAGGGGTTTTTGTTATGCCTAATGAAGCGATTATTCGAAACGATTATCCAAGCGCCCAACGCCATCAATAATGATGCTGACATTGCTGCCCGGCTTCATAGAGCCCACGCCAACCGAGGTTCCACAGGCAATAATGTCTCCCGGTAATAGCGGCACATCTTGTGAAATGAGGCTGACTAATTTTGCAGGTGGGAAGATCATATCTGCGATAGGATAATTTTGGCGCTCTTGATCATTCAAAATGGTCTTAATATGGAGTTTGCTTGGATCTACATTGGTAGTAATGTAGGGTCCAAAGACCCCAAAGGTATTAAAGCTTTTTGAACGCGTCCACTGAGCATAACCAGGATCGCGATTGAGGATTTCAATCGCAGTCACATCGTTGATGCAGGTGTAGCCAAAGATCGCATTCGAAGCTTCTTGTTCGCTGACTTCATAGCACGATTTGCCAATCACAATGCCTAACTCCCCCTCATAAACAACTTTGCCTGCATAGGATTTTGGGGTGCGAATCACTTGATTGGCAGCCAAAAAAGAGTTATTACCTTTAAGAAAATAAAGGGGTTCTGCTGGTACTGCATGCTCTAGTTTCGTGACGAGTGCATGAAAGTTATCCACCATGGCAACCATTTTGGATGGTGTGCAAGGAATATCGATGGTGACCTCTGAAAGCTTGAGGGTCTCCCCAGTTGCTTTAGGATGATTAAACAGGTCTCCGGAATACACCGTAATAAGATCGCCTTGTACTTGTCCTAAACCACTTTTACCTTGGTGTTGATATCTAAGCCATTGAGCCATAATGAGTTCCTGTGAAATTTAATATTTGATAGGCAATATCTTACAGGGATGTATTGATGGCAAACACTTCCGAACTCACTTTTGTGCCAGAAATGGATCAACCCATTCGGTATATAGAGCGCACCCGTAGCTATTATTTAGGTTTGGGTTACGACAATCCTTATATTTGGGCGCATTACGTCAATGTTCCATTTACCCGTTTACAAAAACCCTTAAATCAATCCGTATTGGGTTTGATCACCACTGCTGTGCAATTTGACCCCAGCAAAGGCCCTCAAGGTCAGGGGGCGGCCTATAACGCTGCGGCAAAGTTTTACCAACCTTATAAGAGTCCAATTAATCAGAAGCAAGATTTAAGAATTGCCCATGTGGGTATTGACCGCAAAAACGCTAATATGAAAGAAATCGAATGTTGGTTTCCCTTGGCTGCGGCAAGACGTGTAGTGGAGATGGGTAGACTCAGAATGGTGTCCCCAAACTTTTATGGCCTACCTACAAATCGAAGTCAGCGCCATACTTTAGAAATAGATGCGCCTATTATTTTGGAAATGTTGCGTGCGGATAATGTTGATGTAGCAGTACTTATTCCAAACTGCCCTATTTGCCATCAAAGTCAAAGTTTATTGGCGCGCTATTTGGAAGAGGCTGGAATTGCTACTGTGGTGATGGGAGCAGCCAAAGACATTGTCGAATATTGCGGAGTACCGCGACTGTTATTTAGTGATTTTCCTTTAGGAAATGCTGCGGCTAGACCAAATGATCAAGCATCACAAGATTTGAATTTCGAATTAGCATTACGTCTTTTAGAGTCAGCTCCAGCCCCAAGAACTACTGTGCAATCACCGCTGAGATGGTCTAACGATCCCATGTGGAAAATGGACTACTCTAATCTGGAGAGTTTATCTGAGCAAGAAATTGCACGCTTACGAGATGAAGCCGAGAAGGTTCGACTGACCGCACGTGAACTGAGAGTGAAGAGCGTTGGCACTTAATTAAGTTTGTCTAGCCAGAGAATATTCACATAGCGCGCGTATGGCGTTAGTGGCTTCATTATCAGGAAATTCTTGAATACAGCTCAAGGCTAAATCTACTTCACGTTTGGCTGCAGCCTGGGTGTAATCTAGAGCACCAGAGCTTTGTACGGCACGCAAAATTTGTGCAAAGACGTCATCTGGTAAATCTTGATTTTGTTCTATTGCTGAACGAACTAATAAACGCTCTTCAGAGCTGCCGTGTTCCAACAGATAAATCAGTGGGAGCGTAGGTTTGCCTTCACGCAAATCATCGCCAGCATTTTTCCCCATTTGCGCAGCGCTCGCGGTGTAATCCAAAAGATCGTCCATCAATTGAAATGCAGTGCCGATATGTCTTCCAAAGGCTGCTGCCTGCTCGCGTTGAGTTTTGCTGGCATTAGCCAAAATCGCACCAAGCTCGGCAGATGCCTCGAACAATTTGGCTGTTTTATAGCGAATCACTTGAAGATAGCTTGCCTCATCAACTTCCGGATCATTCATATTCAGTAGTTGCAATACTTCACCTTCGGCAATCGTATTGGTAGCATCTGACAGAATTTCCATCACCCTTAAGTCTTTGGGCACCACCATCATTTGGAATGCTCGGGAGTACAAAAAATCGCCCACTAATACACTGGCGGCATTGCCAAACGCTGCATTAGCGGTTTCACGGCCTCTTCTCAGGGTAGATTCGTCCACAACATCATCATGCAACAAGGTAGCTGTGTGGATAAATTCAACCACTGCTGCCATCTCTAGGGCATGGGGGTTTACTTGGCCATTGGTCAAGGCCTTTGCCACCAGCATTAGTAGGGCAGGTCTGACACGTTTCCCACCCGCCTGGATGATATAGGCTGAGATTTGGTCAATTAAGGCAACTTTTGAAGCTAAATTCAGGCGAATAACCCCATCTAATGCCTTGAAATCTAAGGAAATTGGGGCCAGAATTTGGCTTAAGTCATTGGTTTTGACAGTGCTCGTCATGCAAGATATAATAATGGGCTTAGCTTCTCCAGGGTGGATTAGCTTAAATGTAAATATTAATTAAGGTTTCAAACCATGTACGCGGTCATAAAAACCGGTGGCAAACAGTATAAAGTTGCTGCAGGCGAAAAATTGAAAATAGAACAGATACCAGCGGAAATCGGCAGCGAAATCACTCTTGACCAGGTCCTCGCCGTTGGCGAAGGCGCTTCACTGAAATTAGGTGATCCATTGGTTAATGGTGCAGCTGTGATGGCCACTGTCGTCTCCCAAGGACGTCACGATAAAGTGACAATCTTTAAGATGCGCCGTCGCAAGCATTATCAAAAGCACCAAGGCCATCGTCAGAATTTCACAGAAATTTTGATCAACACGATTAAAGCCTAATTTACGGTAGGAGAAAGATATGGCACAGAAAAAAGGCGGCGGATCAACACGAAATGGCCGCGACTCAGAATCGAAACGCCTAGGCGTTAAGGTTTTTGGCGGCGAGCAAATTAATGCTGGCAGCATCATCATTCGTCAACGTGGCACACGTGTTCATCCAGGTGCAAACGTTGGTATTGGTAAAGATCACACTTTGTTCGCCTTAATTGACGGCCAAGTGGAATTCGGCGTTAAGGGTGCTTTGAAGAAGGCCCAGGTTTCAGTTCTGCCTCGTGCGTAAGGCGCCTGACTGAGATCCGTTTGATTCAGATTGATTCCGAATTTAACTCTTAGGAACAGGCCTCGCTAAGCGAGGCCTTTTTTATTCATGAAATTTATAGACGAAGCTCGTATTGAAGTCATAGCTGGCCAAGGTGGCGCCGGCAGTGCTTCCATGCGCCGCGAAAAGTTTATTGAATTTGGTGGGCCCGATGGCGGCGATGGCGGTAAGGGCGGTAGCGTTTGGGCTATCGCTGATCGCAATATTAATACCCTTATTGATTACCGCTACGCGAAAACACATACCGCTAAGAATGGCGAACCTGGTCGTGGGGCTGATTGCTATGGCCGCGCAGGTGATGATATTGAATTGCGTATGCCTGTCGGTACGATCATTGCTGACTATGACACGGGCGAACCTATTGCCGACTTAACAACCCATGGAGAACGTCTGTGCTTAGCACAGGGCGGTGTAGGCGGCTGGGGAAATATTCATTTTAAGAGCAGCACCAATCGTGCACCACGCCAAAAAACCAATGGCAAGCCAGGCGAGCGTCGTAAATTGAAGTTGGAGTTAAAGGTGTTAGCAGATGTTGGTTTATTGGGGATGCCCAACGCAGGTAAATCTACTTTGATTACCGCGGTATCTAATGCGCGTCCAAAAATTGCTGATTACCCCTTCACAACTTTGCATCCCAATCTTGGGGTAGTGCGCGTAGGTAATGAGCGTAGCTTTGTGATTGCGGATATTCCTGGTTTGATTGAAGGGGCTGCTGAAGGCGCTGGATTGGGACATCGTTTCTTGCGCCATTTGCAACGCACTGGCGTCTTATTGCACTTGGTAGATATTGCCCCGTTTGACGAAAACGTCGACCCGGTTGCTGATGCGAAGGCGATTGTGAATGAGCTACGAAAGTACGATGAAGCTTTGGTTGAGAAGCCACGTTGGTTGGTGCTCAACAAAGTCGATATGATTCCTGAAGAGGATCGTCAAAAAGTGCTTGCTAATTTTGTGAAAAATTTTAAGTGGAAGGGTCCTGTATTTGAGATCTCCGCTTTAACAGGTCTTGGTTGCGATAAGCTTTGTTATGCCCTGCAAGACTATTTAGACTCTGTGCGTCGTGACCGTGATGATGCTGAGGAGCGCTTGGCTGATCCGCGCTACCAAGATCAAACCGAAGACAAAACACCAGATTAAATACGTATTTGAATATTGAATTGATATGACTGTACAAAAACTAAAGCGCATTGTTGTCAAAGTGGGATCTAGCCTCGTTACGAATAACGGTGAAGGCTTAGATCATGCCGCGATTGCCTTATGGGCCGATCAAGTAGCCTCTTTGCTCAAGGCTGGCCATGAAGTATTGATGGTCAGCTCAGGCGCTATTGCTGAAGGTATGCAACGATTAGCTTGGACCAAACGCCCCCAAGACATTCATCAATTGCAAGCTGCTGCTGCAGTGGGTCAAATGGGCCTAGTGCAAGTTTATGAAAGCTGTTTTGCACGTTTTAATTTACGTAGTGCACAAATTTTATTAACTAATGCAGATTTGGCACATACAGAACGCAATGCCAATGCAAAAGCGACCTTAGAAACCTTACTCAAGTTAGGCGTAGTGCCGATCATCAATGAAAACGACACTGTTGTTACTGATGAAATTAAATTTGGCGATAACGATAACTTAGCTGCATTGGTTACCAATCTCATTCATGCTGACCTTCTGGTTATTTTGACCGATCAGGGTGGCTTGTATACCGCTGATCCGCGTCAAAATACCAATGCAACCCTTCTAAACGATGCTATTGCAGGCGACTCTGCTTTGGAAAAAATGGCAGGTGGTGCGGGGAGCGAGCTGAGTAAGGGCGGCATGCTAACCAAAGTACTGGCTGCTAAGGTTGCCGCTCAGACTGGTGCCACTACAGTGATTGCCTCTGGACGTGAACCACATGTTCTAACGCGTTTGTTAGCTGGTGAAAAAATCGGCACCTGCTTAAGAACAAATTAAGTTCCTATTAGCCGCATCACAATGGGGGAGGCGCAATACTTCCTGTAAAAGTATTGGAGTTTAGATTACTCAGTATCTTTTGAATATTTTTTTCTTGAATCGTCATATTACAAAAAGCCCCTTGTGCTAAGGCTGCCTGATAGCGATTTGGAATGTGAGAACTGATCTCTCGCCAAGCTGCTAATGGATTTTCTTTCCAGACACCATTTTCAAAGTTGCCATATAAACGCCACTGAAATGAGTCGCATCGAATCCCTTCATATTGGGTTTGAGTCTCGCCGCTAGGATTGGTCATTACAACGATATAGCGAGTTACCCCATCTGCACCAATCAAAATAGAGTTGGTATCGACTGCAAATTTAAAAATGGTAGCCCGTGAAACATAAAAGGGCTGTAAGGTTCCTTTATTTGGGGGGTTGAGGGGCATAGCAGTCAAGCCCTCCTTGAAGACCATTGGAGCGAATGGGTCCAATCCACTTTGAAGGGCGTCTCCTGCACAGGCTATGAGACTTAAGCAAATAAATGCGCTACAAAAGTAGGATTTAAAGCGCTGGATCAGTAATGTCATTTTGATTTGTGGTCCGTATTGGGTTCTTGAGGACGCTCTTCTTGATTTGAATAAAGCGATTGCATGAGATCTAGGGGGGTACCCCAGGCAAGTTGTTGCATTCGCAATCCGCGGGCAAGGTAACGTGCCAGCTCTGAAAGCGCAAGTTGATATACCTCTCTTTTGAAATCAATCACCCCGTCTAGTTGAATCCAGAAAGGTACCCAACGCCAGGCATCAAATTCAGGATGTTCTGATGCACGTAATTGAATATCGCTATCTAAACCCACTAAGCGCAGTAAAAACCAGATTTGTTTTTGTCCACGGTAGGCGGCGCGATGGACTCTAGTGGCATTTTGACGACGCAAGTACTCTTCAGGGACGTCGTAACGTAGCCAATCCCTAGTTCGTCCAATAATCTGGACGTGTTCTGGCAGCAAGCCTACCTCCTCTTGCAATTCGCGGAACATGGCCTGCTCGGGGCTCTCGCCATGCTGAATCCCGCCCTGCGGGAACTGCCACGAATGCTGCCCAACGCGTTTTCCCCAGAAAACCTCGTTATGGGCGTTGAGGAGGACAATGCCGACATTCGGGCGATACCCTTCACGGTCAAGCATGATCGTGCCTCAAATCCTTTAAAATCAATGATTTGATTATATCCATACATGAAAGCATCACAATCATTTCTCGCTACGCTAAAAGAAGCCCCTTCAGACGCTGAGGTGGTTTCGCACAAGCTCATGGTGCGTGCAGGTTTAATTCGCAAGCTCAGTGCAGGTATTTATAACTATTTGCCCTTGGGTTTAAAAGTCATTCGCAAGGTGGAAAACATCATTCGCGAAGAAATGAATCGGGCAGGTGCGATTGAATTATTAATGCCGATGATTCAACCTGCTGAGCTTTGGCAAGAGACTGGTCGTTGGGAAAAGATGGGACCAGAGTTGTTACGTATTAAAGATCGCCATGATCGTGATTTTTTAATTCAACCAACCTCCGAAGAAGTCATCACTGATTTAGCTCGCAATGAGATCAAGAGCTATAAACAGCTACCAGTCAATTTTTATCAAATCCAAACGAAGTTCCGCGACGAGCGTCGTCCTCGTTTTGGCATCATGCGTGGACGTGAGTTCAGCATGAAAGATGCGTATTCATTTGACCGTGATACCGAAGGCTTAAAAAAGTCTTACCAAATCATGTTTGATGCTTACACACGTATTTTTAAACGAATGGGTTTACAGTTTCGTGCAGTGACAGCAGATAACGGCGCTATTGGGGGCTCTGGTAGTCAAGAGTTTCATGTGATTGCGGATACTGGCGAAGACGCAATTGTGTATTGTCCGAATTCAGACTACGCAGCCAATCTTGAAGCAGCTGAGTCCTTGGCTTTAATTGCTGTAAGAGCTGCTGCAACTGCTGCGATGACTAAAGTACCAACACCCGATAAAACGAATTGCGCTGATGTGGCAAAGTTCTTAAATGTGTCGCTTGATAAGACAGTAAAGTCTTTACTCTTTGCAGTAGACCAAGAAAAAGGCCCAGCCAAACTCTTTATGTTATTAGTGCGTGGTGACCATGAGTTAAATGAGGTCAAGGCTAGCAAGATTCCAGGAATGACTGAGTCTCGCTTTGCCACCGAGGCAGAAATCTTAAAAGCTTGTAATGCCCCAGCTGGTTACCTAGGTCCCGTAGGCCTTAGCCCAGATGTCACTGTGGTGGCTGATCGTACTGTTGCCAATATGTCCGATTTTATTTGCGGAGCAAACGATGCAGGGCAGCATCTCACCGGAGTGAATTGGGGTCGCGATCTAGCAGAACCGTTGGTGATGGATATTCGAAATGCAGTAGTCGGTGATCCATCGCCAGACGGAAAAGGGGTAGTAGATATTTGTCGTGGCATTGAAGTTGGTCACGTATTCCAATTAGGAACGAGCTACTCGGAAGCGATGGGATGTACTTATTTGGATCAACAAGGCAAAGCTCAAGCAATGGTGATGGGTTGTTATGGCATTGGTGTCACACGCTTACTTGGGGCAGCAATTGAGCAAGGCCATGATGAGCGCGGTATCATTTGGCCGATTTCGATGGCCCCATTTGAAGTGGTCATATGCCCCATGAACTACGATAGATCGGAGCTCGTTAAAGCGACAGCCGATCAACTCCATGATGAATTATTGAAGGCCGGTATTGACGTTATTTTGGATGACCGTGGTGAGCGTCCTGGTGCCATGTTTGCGGATTGGGAGCTGATTGGTGCGCCATTCCGTGTTGTGATCGGGGATCGCGGTCTAGTAGATTCTGTAGTGGAATTTAAAGGGCGTACCGACGAAGATTCTCAGAATGTAGCGCTAGCGGACATCAAAGCAAAAGTGATCACTGCCGTTCAAGCAGCGAAGAACTCAATTCAATAAGTTTATTTTTTAAAGAGCCCGCCAAGACCTTTGCCCGCCCCTTTTGCGGCCATGGTCGCCATGGTGCGGGCCATCTTTCCACCTTTAAATTGTTTCATCATGGTTTGCATTTGTTCAAATTGAGCAAGTAGGCGATTTACTTCTTGCACTTCAACACCAGCACCAGCAGCAATACGACGTTTACGACTTGCTTTTAGTAATTCTGGTTTACTGCGTTCGCGCGGAGTCATGCTGTCAATAATTCCTCTCATCCGCGTAGTTTGTTTGTCGGCATGATTGAGATTCGTTTTTGATGCTGCTTGAGCCATTTGGCTTGGTAGTTTGTCCATTAAGCTAGCCATACCACCCATCTTTTGCATTTGTAATAGTTGATCACGGAAGTCCTCTAGATCAAACCCTCCTTTAGAAATCTTTGTTGCTAACTTCTCAGCTTGAGCAACATCCACATGCTGTTGTGCTTGCTCAACGAGCGCAAGAATATCGCCCATGCCCAGAATGCGATTGGCCATACGCGCTGCATCAAAGGCCTCAAGGCCATCCATCTTTTCAGCCACCCCAATAAACTTGAGGGGCACACCAGTGACTTGACGAACGGAAAGTGCAGCGCCACCGCGTGAGTCACCATCTAGTTTGGTGAGAATGACACCGGTTAATGGCAAGGCCTCATGGAATGCTTTGGCAGTATTGACAGCATCTTGACCAAGCATGGCGTCAACAACAAATAAGGTTTCTATAGGATTGAGGCTAGCATGCAATGTTTTAATTTCTTGCATGAGGGCTTCGTCAATACCTAGACGTCCTGCGGTATCCACAAGCACCACATCAAAGTAGTGACGGCGCGCCCAGTCTAGGGCAGCAAGAGCAATATCGTTCGGTTTTTGATTGATATTGCTTGGAAAAAACTCCGCCCCCACTTGCTTGGTAACCGTTTCTAATTGCTCAATAGCGGCAGGACGGTAGACGTCACAAGAAACGGTGAGTACTTTCTTCTTCTTTTTTTCTTGCAGCCACTTGGCTAATTTGCCTACTGAGGTAGTCTTACCGGCACCTTGAAGGCCGGCCATCAAGATCACTGCAGGAGGTTGGGCAGCCAGATTAAGGTCGCCACTTTGATTGGTGTCGCCCTGCATGACTTGGGTAAGCTCGCGTTGTACTACCCCAACCAATGCTTGACCAGGACTCAGGCTACCAACCACTTCCTCACCAAGGGCTTTAAATTTGATTTGTTCGAGCAAAGACTTCACTACCGGTAGGGCGACGTCAGCCTCCAGCAAGGCTAGACGGATTTCCCGCAACATCTCAGCGGTATTACTTTCTGTGAGACGGGCTTGCCCCCGCATCGTT
>JBILYO010000105.1:0-7438 GCA_044377685.1 Polynucleobacter sp.
TATCGAATGTTTTGATATTAGCCATACTTCTGGTGAAGCAACGCAAGCTTCTTGTGTGGTGTATACAAAAAATGCGATGCAGTCAGGCGAGTATCGTCGTTTCAATATCAAGGACATCACTCCCGGAGATGATTACGCGGCAATGCGCCAGGTCTTACAAAGACGTTATGCTAATTTTCAAGAGTTACCACTAGAAAAAATTCCTCAGGTCATCTTGATAGATGGTGGCAAAGGTCAAGTAGAGATGGCCAGACAGGTTTTTTCTGAATTTGGGATTGATATTGGTTTGATTGTGGGTGTTGCCAAAGGTGAGGGGCGTAAGGTCGGGTTAGAAACACTTATTTTTGCAGATGGGCGAGCTTCACTGGAGTTAGGCATTGATAGCGCAGCACTATTGCTAGTAGCGCAGATTCGAGATGAGGCGCATCGTTTTGCAATCACGGGTATGCGGGCTAAGCGTGCAAAGGCCAGAACAGTTTCTCGTCTTGAGGAAATTGAGGGTATTGGAGCAAAACGTCGTCAGAAGTTACTTGCACGCTTTGGTGGTTTAAAGGGGGTTGCTAATGCTAGCATTGAAGAAATTGCAAGTGTCGAAGGGGTCTCACTCATCCTTGCAGAGCAGATCTATCGTCAACTGCATTGAGTGCAATTCTGCTTAATTAGTTTATTCTTCTCCCATGCCATTTAATCTGCCGATCGCCCTAACCTGGTTGCGTGTAGCAGCAATTCCATTGCTGGTGGCAGTCTTTTATCTTCCCAATAGTTGGCTTTCTCCATTTGAGAAAAATCTCCTAGGAACCATTATTTTTGTTTTTGCGGCTGTCACGGATTGGTTGGATGGATTTTTAGCAAGACGCATGAAGCAAGAATCCGCCTTCGGACAATTTTTAGACCCAGTAGCAGATAAGTTGATTGTTGCTGCCGCGCTCTTGGTCTTGTTGAATATGGATCGCGTTCAGGTCTGGGTTGCCCTCATCATCATTGGGCGCGAAATTACGATTTCGGCTCTAAGGGAGTGGATGGCATTATTAGGCGCTGGTAAGAGTGTGGCAGTTCATATGGTTGGCAAGTTGAAAACAACCGCGCAACTCATTGCCATACCTTTTTTATTACTTAATGACACTCTATTTGGATGGCTAGATTGCGCCAGAGTAGGAACTTGGTTAATTTGGGTTGCCTCCTTTCTAACATTATGGTCAATGTTCTACTACATGAAAAAGGCTTTGCCTCAGATCAACGGAAAACTCGATTAATCCCTAAAAGCCCTGATGGAGTGGCTTTAGAGCCCTGTCAAGATTGTGGCAACCTTTCCTTTAATCAGGAATAATGCTTTCTTGTAGATTGTTTGCTAAACTGTCGCCCTGTTATGCGGGAATAGCTCAGCTGGTAGAGCGATACCTTGCCAAGGTATAGGTCGGGAGTTCGAACCTCCTTTCCCGCTCCAAGTTCGATGGGAAGCCCTCAAAGCTTCCCATTTTTGATTCAGGTATGTGGCGCGTTGGCCGAGTGGTTAGGCAGGAGCCTGCAAAGCTTCGTACGGGGGTTCGATTCCCTCACGCGCCTCCAGTAATTTGCCTTGACGATTTGGGGGTATCCCCTAAAATAGTTTTATTGAGATGTTAGGTAAATATATGATGAATTCTCCGATTTTTTCTAGAGGCAGTATTGCCGCAACATTACTCTCATTGATGCTGCTTGCTTGTGCATCTTCTGGTGATTCTTCAAGCGCTGCAACTGAATCTCAAGAGATTCAATCGCAACTCTTAGGGGATATGCCTTTACCAGCTGGTTCAAAAATTCTGAGTGCAGACTCTTTAATTATTGGTCGTGGTGATAACTGGGTTGGTAGGGCTGTTTTAACAGGCGTACAAAATTCAACTGACATCTACGCTTTTTTCCAGGCAGAGTATCCCAAAGCGGGGTGGACTACTGTGAGCGCTATTAAAGCGAAGACGAGCATCTTGGTGTTTACTAAAGGTGATCGCACCTCTACTGTGGAATTAAATGACGGTTCTTTTACTGGACCTAAAACTTTAATTACGATCACTGCATCTCCTAAAAATGCGAATGTTGTGGCTCCTAAGAAATAAAGTGAACTTGCATTGACAATAATAAAAGACCTCTAATAAGAGGTCTTTTATTTTGGTGCCTGAACTGTAGGCTTATAGTCCTTGGGCCCTAATGAGCCCGACAGCCTGGCCCTCAATGGCGAAGTTCGTTTGACGACTATCGACCACAATATTTTTAAAGTCTGGGTTTTCTGCCTGTAGTTCAATGACCATTCCATTGGCAGTTTTCTTTTGAAGCCAACGTTTTACTGTCACCTCATCATCTAGGCGTGCAACGACGATATCACCATTGCGAACCTCAGTTGTTTTTCTAACTGCTAAATAATCACCATCTAAGATGCCTGCATCACGCATACTCATCCCTTTTACTTTCAGCAGATAGTCAGCTCCTTTACTAAAGAGACTAGGATCAATGGGGACTTGTTTTTCGATATGCTCAACAGCCATGATTGGAGAGCCAGCCGCAACACGACCTATTAATGGCAGAGTAAGTTGTTGTAATGCCCCGGACGGCAAAGACATCTGGCGATATTGGTTGGCGTGCTGCATTTGATTAAAGCGTTGGGGAATACGAATCCCGCGAGAAGTTCCTGGCGTTAATTCGATGTATCCTTTTTTTGCTAATGCGCGTAAATGTTCTTCAGCTGCATTGGCAGAAGCAAATCCAAGCTGATTGGCGATTTCTGCCCGAGTTGGTGGCAAACCACTTTCCTCAATGGCTTTACCAATCAACTCCAGGATCTCACCTTGACGTGGAGTGAGTTTTGGGAGGGCAGTCAGCTCCTCGTGATAATCAACTGTATTTATGTCCATACTGGGATTGTATACAGCAGTTTTTGATAATTCAAGCACTTTTGAAGGGGATAATGGAATGATGAGTGCAAACCTTAAAAATCCGGAAAAATCCCCCTATATTTTGATATTAGGAATGGGGGGGACCATTGCAGGACTAGCACCCTCACCTGAAAAACCATTGGAATACCAGGCTGGACAAGTAGACGTGGGATCTTTAATTGCCCATATCCAATCAGCCATACCTGAGGGCCTTAGCCTAGTTTCAGAGCAGGTGGCGAATATCAATAGCCGTAATTTATCGGAGGATTTGCTCAGCCTTTTAGGGGAAACAGTTCGTAAATCCCTGCTTGACCCGTTTGTGCTTGGCATTGTGGTAACGCATGGCACCGATACCATTGAGGAAACAGGTATCTTTTTGCAATTGACCTGCGGTCAGCTTTCTCATGAATTGGGTAAAAGAGTTATTTTGACTGGAGCGATGTTGCCTAGCAATGCTCTAGAGGCAGATGGCCCCTCTAACCTATTAGACGCGGTTAAATGGGCTTCTACAGCTATCGATAACTGCCCTGGTGGCATCTACGCTGTGATGGATGGCCGGGCGTGTATGGCAATGGATTTGGCTAAACGCCATACCACCGCACTGAATGCTCCTTTGCAGTCATCTCCTAGTAGCTCGGCCGGCTTAATTAATCCCACTTGGCTATTCGGTGTTAAAGCAGTCCAGGCTGCATGGGTTGAGGATCTTCCGATTCCAGCTGGAAAGGAATGGCCTTGGGTGGAGATTTTGACGAGTCATGCAGGCGCTCGATCTGAGACAGTGGCTCATTGGATGGATATTGAAGTGAAGGGCTTGGTGCTGTCTGGAAGTGGAATAGGGGGCTTTCATGATGCATGGCAGGCTCCGCTAACTCAGGCGGCTGCTAAAGGAATTGCCCTAGTTCGAACGAGTAGAACTGGATCAGGTTCAACTTTTCTCAATATTCCGGAAAAAGACCTGCCTGGGTGCTTAGCCTCTGGTAGTTTGAGTGCCCCTAGGGCCAGAATTGCACTTCAGTTGTCCCTCAATGCTGAAAAACAAGCAATGAAAATGGGTAAATCCCTGACTTGGCAGGATTTTTTTGCTAGAATAGCGGTCTTGCCTGTCATCGGGTAAGCGCTGAAAAGTGGTTTTAAAAGTGTTGTAAGTATTACCTACAATTTGTTACTACCTTGTCACACTGGCGCTAATTTCAATACCATCAGAAATTAGCAAGACGCTCAGGTGACTTAATCCTTAAGGAGTGTTTGATGCGTCATTATGAAATCGTCTTTATCGTCCATCCGGACCAAAGCGAGCAAGTGCCTGCGATGATCGATCGCTACAAAGCTACATTAGCAGCTGCGGGCGGCAAAATTCATCGTATTGAAGATTGGGGTCGTCGTCAGATGGCTTATATGATCGACAAGCTTGCTAAAGCCCATTACGTTTGCATGAATATTGAGTGCGACCAGAAAACTCTGGAAGAGCTCGAGCATGCGTTCAAATTTAACGATGCTGTTTTGCGTCACCTCATCATCAAGACTAAGAAAGCTGAAACTGAGCCTTCCATCATGATGAAAGAAGTGCAACGTGAAGAAGCGCGTAAATCTGCTCATTCCGAAGCTCCTGTAGCTGTGGAATAAGTTAGATATTTGAAAAGGAATACACAGACTAGAAAACGTATCAGAGTGGCGGAGCGGCGTTGAATCATTTCACCCTCACTGCAATCTTGGTATCTAAAGACGCGATCCGATTTACACCAGCAGGAATACCGGTGATGCATTGTCAGCTAGAACATAGCGGCCAAGCAAACGAGGTAGGAGTGGCTAGGAAAATTCAGATGAGTGTTGAAGCCCTTGCAATCGGTCCGATACAAAAGGATCTAGAGCAAATGGACTTAGGAGCCCAAGCAGTGTTTGAAGGATTCTTAGCACCCAAGACCCTACGTAATCAAAGGCTTGTTTTCCATATTACCCATATTCAATTGAAAAGTTAAAGAGGAAATCATCATGGCGTTTGGAAAGAAACCCGATTTCAAAAAGAAACCTGCTCAGAACCCATTGTTCAAGCGTAAGCGTTATTGCCGTTTCACCGTTGGTGGCGTTGAGCAAATCGACTATAAAGATGTAGATACATTGAAGGACTTTATTGGCGAAAACGCCAAGATCACTCCTGCTCGTTTGACAGGCACAAAAGCAAAATATCAGCGTCAGTTAGACACTGCTATTAAGCGTGCTCGTTTCTTGGCTTTATTGCCATTCTCCGATCAACATAAGAAATAATTGGGAGCCCTCAATGCAAATCATTCTTTTAGAAAAAGTAACAAACTTGGGCAACCTCGGTGACGTAGTTCGCGTTAAAGACGGTTTCGCTCGTAATTTTTTAATCCCGCAACGTAAAGCTCGTCGTGCAACTGAAGCAGCTATCGCTGATTTTGCAACTCGTCGTGCTGAGTTAGAAAAATTAGCTGCTGAGAAATTGGCTGCTGCACAGGCGGTTGGCACAAAGCTGAAAGACTTGGTTCTCGAAATCGGTCAAAAAGCTGGTGTTGATGGACGTTTGTTTGGTTCTGTAACTAACCATGACATCGCTGATGCATTAAAAGCTAAAGGCTTTACGATTGAAAAGTCATTCATTCGTATGCCTACTGGCCCATTGAAAATGGTTGGTGATCATCCAGTAGCGGTTGCAGTTCATACCGATGTTGTTGCTGATATCACTATTCGTGTAGTTGGCGAGCAAGCTTAAGTTTTCATTCTGTAAACTAGCCTCATGGCTGAATCCCGTTCACGTTCCATTTCGCTGAATCCCGGCATGACGGGTCCTGGGGATGCAGTCGTGCAGGCTTTAAAAGTTCCACCTCATTCTGTAGAAGCTGAGCAGTCATTGCTCGGCGGTCTACTGATTGATAACTCAGCCTGGGATAACCTGGGAGGGGTATTAAGCGATAAAGATTTCTATCGCCCAGAGCATGCCCTGATTTATAAGGTCATTGCTCGATTAGTTGGCGACAATCATCCTGCTGACGTTATTACGGTTCATGAGTCTGTTAAGTCAGAGCAAGGCGGCGACTTAGTGGGAATTGATTACCTCAATTCTTTAGCGCAAAACACACCAAGTGCAGCAAATATCAAAGGCTATGCTGATATCGTTCGCGATCGCAGTATTTTGCGTCGCCTTATCGAGGTTTCTGACAGTATTGTGAACTCTGCATTTGTGCCTGAGGGGCGCACTGTGAGAACCCTGCTTGATGAAGCAGAGTCTCGCATTTTACAAATCGGTGAAGAGGGAAGTCGCAAAGCAGACTATCTTGAAATCGAGCCACTCCTGCGTTCAGTAGTAGCCCGAATTGATGAGCTTTATAACCGCCAAGGCGGCAGCGACATCACTGGTATTGCTACCGGTTTTATAGATTTAGATAAGCAAACTAGTGGACTTCAAAAAGGTGACTTAGTCATTGTTGCCGGTAGACCGTCGATGGGTAAGGCGCAGCCACTAGATGCCAAAGTTAAAACGGTTGATGGCTGGAAGTTGATGGGCGAGATTCGCTTTGGTGATCGCTTGGCTTCAGTAGACGGTCAGCATTCCATGGTGACTGGTGTTTATCCTCAAGGCAATAAACAGATATACAAAGTAACGTTTTCTGATGGTCGCCAAGCAGAGTGCTGCGATGAGCATCTATGGCGTGTAATGTATCGCGATTGGCCTGAGCCACGCGTTATCAATACTGCTCGCCTAATGGAAATGTTGCAATGTGTTCGATACAAGAATAGGTTGTGGGTTGATCCTGTCTCAGGTGATTTTGGTCATTCAAATACATTGCCAATTAACCCATGGGTTTTGGGTGCATTGCTTGGTGATGGCACTTTAGCTCTGTCTCATAGGAGCGCTCCATTCTCCACCAAATCTCCTGAGCTTATTGAGCGCATGAATTTACTGGCTGGCTATGAGATGGAGCTAGTTCATTCCAACGCATATGACTGGAGATTGGTCTCCAAAGCCCGCATTGCCGCCAATGGCCAACGCCAATCGGTTCCAACTAATTACTTTAGATCTGCTTTACAAGATTTAGGTGTTTTGGGTTGCAGAAGTTTTGATAAATATATACCTTCTACTTACTTGGAAGCGAATAAGAACTCCCGTCTCGCGCTGTTTCAGGGTCTGATGGATACCGATGGCTGGATTGAGAAGTGGGGTTCTATTCGTTTTTGTACAGCAAGCAAACAATTATCAGAAGATGTTGCATCTCTTGCGAGATCATTGGGCGGTTTTTGCTCAATCGCGCACAAACAGACTAGTTATACCTATCAGGGCGAAAAGAAACAGGGTCGCATAGCTTATATTCTCAATATGAGCTTTGGCCCTGGTTTTCAAGCATTCACTTTGCCTGAAAAGAAAGAAAGACTCAGAGCAAGATGGGATCGTCAACGTAGAATTTCATTTAAAAGCATTGAATTATCTAGGGTTGAGGAAGCGCAATGTATTTCAGTAAGCCACCCAGATAGAACTTACATAACAAATGATTATGTAGTGACCCATAACACTGCGTTCGCAC
>JBILYO010000107.1:0-7397 GCA_044377685.1 Polynucleobacter sp.
GCTTTCTTCGAACTTGATTTATGCGATTCGAATAGAGGGCGTCTTTTCAAGTATTCATGCCAGATCCGTTCCTAAACAGCATTGCTATCGACCTTTGGTAGATGTAGCAGGCGATCAGGTTGAATTTAACTTTCAATCTATTGCTGGCCAACTTATCGGCTATTGGACCCCAGATTTCATGGGATCAGTTACTGTTCCTGGATTTCATTTGCATTTTCTGAGTGAGGATAAGCTCCATGGAGGCCATCTTTTAGGCTGCACGATTGAATCGGGAACCTTATGGTTGCAGTCTATTGATCAACTGACCCTAGATTTACCGCACTCTACTGAGTACTTAGAAGCAGAATTAATTAAAGATACTTTTTCAGCCCTCAATAAGGCAGAGCATTAATTTACTTCTGCAAAAGAAATAGCTGCTTAACACGCATTTAAGTGCTTTATTTTTAGTGGATCGGGCGAGTAAAATAGAACTGGAATACCAACTTTTAGCTTAGTTTTTTGAGTTTGAACTAAAAGTTTTCTGAGGCGCAACTAATCTTGCCTGATTGGATGGCCTTTAAAAAGGTGTGGTAGTCGACTTCATTTTGCTTGCTGTAGGCGATAGAGAACTCTACAAGAGCATCATCAAGTGCTTCGGATTTTCCACAATAGCCTGCTAGAACAGCGGGGTCACCTGATCGAGCATGAGCATTGGCTAAGGCCCACCCAAATAACTTCGCAAAATCAGGAAATACTTTGCTATTGATGCCATCACCACCTACTAAGATACCACCCTTCATATCCCGCAATTGCCGCATATAGAACTCTAGCTCAGCAGTCTTTCCGTAACCTAAGAAAAGATCTGGAGCGCCTTGAATTATGGATTGTCCTCGCACAACACGCTCTCCTTCTGAAGCAAACTGTGTACTTGGAAAAAAGGGAGCGAGCACAGATTTTTGTGCCTGTTTTGTTTGCAGAAAAAGTGGGTCACTCACATCGCGACCTTCGAAGTACAAAACCCAACATGAAGTACCCACACTGCCAACGCCTGCAACTTTACGTGCGGAATCAATCAATTTATAGCGTAATAATAAATCCTTACGATCTTCTGCTAAAGACTTGATGTAAGCGTTTAGGCCTTGATCACTAAGCATCGCTATATTTTCTCCATGGACAGAGAGTGTTAGGTGCTCAATTAGTGGCGGTTGTTCAATTAGGCGCATACCCATAGAAGTTACTTCTGTTATTTTCCCAATAAGACCTCGATTATTATTTTTTCGCGCCTTATTCAGTAGTCTTTGCAAATATTTTTGACTAACAGGATTGGCATGACTGGCAGCAGCACTGACTAGAGCTTTTTCATCAATATAACTACGCTTTACATTTATAAATGGTATGGCTGCATAGTGATGGAGATTATTGCGATATGCAGCAGCAATATTTCGGATAATCATTTCCCCATAGACTTGATCTTGTCCTAGTAACTGGGAAGCAATCATTGCACTTGCTGCAAGCCGTTTTAGATCCCAATCAAAGTTCCCAGGAAGAGTTTCATCAAAATCATTGATGCCAAAGACTAATTGATGCTCGGTGGTAGAAAAGAAACCAAAGTTACTAACGTGCATATCACCACATAACTGAACTTTAATTGGCGGGCTTGGTAGGCCATTTAAGTCATTAGCCATAATGGCAGCACCGCCCCTAAAGAAGGCGAATGGATCGACCGCCATACGTGCATGCCGAATGGGAATATATTCTGGAATTCGGGTTTTTGCCTGTTCAAGCAAAATGTCAATCGGAGATTGACGCTGATTTGTGATTTTAAATTCAGCAATTGAAGAGCGGCTTATCTGTTTACGAATTGATTTCCCTATATCGAAACGCTCCTGAGGGGTAGGATTTTTTTGGAGAAACGATTCATATAGTTTGCTAGACATACTAATGATGATGCCATAAGTTGATTGAGGACCAGCCTACATATTGCTAAGGACTTATTCCAATAATAAATCACAAATTTTGTTTGTAAGTTTCTTTCATGAACAATAGGGCTACAAGTGATATGAGGGCAGCAGCAATAATCATAAATGCGGGTGCAATAGCGCTATGGGTCTGATTAACCAACCAAGTGGCAGTTAAGGGTGTAAGTCCGCCAACTATTCCAAGGCTTAAGTTGAAGCCTAGCGCAACCGAAGTAGTGCGAATATGTGCTGGGGCAGTTTCAACCATCAAAGCAGGGGAAGACCCAAGATATATCCCAATCAGTACAGCAAAACCAAGTTGGCACAACTGGACAATGACTTGACTCGAGTGATGCATACCATTAAACAATGGATAAGCAAAGAAGATTGCGGCAATTACAGTTCCTATCAATAAAGGCTTTCGACCAATGCGATCAGATAGAACGCCTGCAGCAATCATGACCGGGATAACTATGATCATGCTGATAGTATTGATTTCAAGAGAAACTTCTTGCCCCATCTTATCTTCTAACTGAAGCCAACTGACTAAATATACAAAGATTAAATAAAATGTCACGGCATTGAAGACAGAGAGTCCAGCAAGTCGAGCCAGCAGGGGGCGGTAACATTCGATTGTTTCTATGATGGGTTGTTTTTGTTCAACCGTGACTTCATTTTTCGCTTCAATATTTCTTCGTAGTAATAGGCCTACAACTCCAATGACTAATCCAAGTAAAAATGGAATTCGCCAGCCCCATGAGTCAAGGATTTCGGGTGGCATTAAGGCTGCAAGAGCGGTGCCGGTGGCTGAACCAAGTAAGATACCGATTACCGACCCACAACCAGCAAGAGCTGCCGCGATACCTCTCCTGTTAGGTGGAGCATTTTCAACCATAAACACTATCGAGGTGGTGTATTCACCACCAACGGATAATCCTTGAAGCATTCGACAGATTGTTAAAAGAATTGGCGCAGCTAGTCCAATAGCGTCATACCCTGGCAGAATACCTACAATAAAAGTAGCAATGGCCATTGCAGCAACTGAAACGGATAAAGCCTGTTTTCTGCCAATTCGATCACCAATATTCCCAATCACTATCCCGCCTAAAGGGCGCATTAAAAAGCCGATTGCAAAAACTCCAAAGGCAAAAAGAACTTGAGCAATGGGGTCTTCTTTTGGGAAGAAGACTCTTCCGATTGAGGTTGCAAAATAACCATAGACTGCAAAGTCGTACCACTCAAGAACATTTCCGATTGCACCTGCAGCAACTGTTTTTTTATTTATGCTTTGAGACATTGTGCGGCTCCCTGAGATTTAAAAATAAAACGGGTGCATCGTTTTTGTGAAAGGCAGACTACTAAAGATTATATGTAAGTCAAGATTTCAACTTATAAAGTCTAACATTGCCTAAGCCACTGTAATAATATGACATTATGAAGATTCATTCCCTGAGAAGGTGCAGGAATGTGCTTGAACTTGACTGTCCTCGTATCCTTAGTTGGGATCTATCCGGGGCTACAAGGATAGTCTTAGAGATCTGGTGGCTTCGGTATTAGTTTGTCGGGTAAACCGACAAATTTCTCTGCTAATATAAATCATCTTTTAATGCTAAATTTACTGAAAGACTTCCATGATGAAACTTATCCTCTGGCTTGTTCTCTTTAGCTCTGCTTTAGCCTATGCGGCACCAAGCCGCATTATCCTATTACGTCATGGAGAAAAAGAGAATGATTATGCTTTGTGTGATGTTGGGCAGCAGAGATCTCTGGCTTTAAGGGATCAATTTTTAGGTAAAGGTGCAAGTCAATCTTTATTTATTAAAGCTCCTCCAAGTGCATTCTTTGCAACAACCTTACATACCCTCGAATTGATTGCACCTTCGGCTAATTCCTGGGACGCACCAATCATTACCTACCCAGCACTTCCCTTAACAGGGCGAAATGATATTCAGACTATGGAGCTTATTACTAATCAGACCCAACTTGCTGCAACCAATGTCATGCAGGATCCAAAGTGGAATGGTAAGACCGTAGTGATGGTTTGGGAGCATAAGCATATTGCCAATAAAAAATTGACGAAGGAAAATCCTGATATGTTGGTTGACCTTAGGCAATTATTAAAACTAGATAAGCTACCTCAGCGGACTGTGAAACAGATTCCTAAAACATGGAGTGGCGCTAATTACAATTTTTTTTGGATCATTGATTATGATGGCAAGGGAAATCCAGTGGAGTTTGATGTAGTTCGTCAAAACTTCACAGGGCAATATGCCAATGTGCCAAATAATGATTGGGGTGTTGCCGAAAACCTCCCCACTAATACAAAGTGCAAGCAATGGGAGGCTAAATAAACTTCAATCTACTGCTAATTCAAAAGCTGTGGTGGGTTGGGCGAGATTGGCTTCGCTAAAACTACGTTTTCAAACTCGCGACCAACGGATTAAAAGATGTTATGGGGCTCTAAAACCCCATATATATCAACGGTCTGCAAGGCTGAAAGATATGTGTGCGATTGAGTGTGTGATTGAGGTGGAGTGATCGTTACTTAAAATTATTTACTAATTGCTCTAATTGCGTTGGTGATAGCGCTCCAGAAATACGCTCTATCTCAGAACCATTTTTAAAAATAGCCAGGGTTGGAATAGAGCGAATGTTGTATTGCTGGCCTATGGCTGGATTAGCTTCTGTATCAAGCTTTACGTGGAGAATTTCCTCACCATTTTTGGCCGCACTAGCTTGAAAAGTTGGAGCAAACATTTTGCAAGGTCCGCACCAAGGCGCCCAGAAGTCAACAATGACTGGGAGTTTACTTATTTTTAGAATCTCTTGGAAGCTGGCCTGATCGGCCTCGATTGCTCCGTGGGTAAGACTTGCTTTGCATACGCCACACACAGGCTTGTCATTGATGCGATCAAGTGAAAGTCGATTAAATTTTTGACACTGGGGGCATTTAATTAACATGAGCCAGACTCCTCTATAAATTCTCAAGCATTAAAGTATTGCATAGCCTATAAATGGGATATTTCTAAAGAAATTTCAAGATACGCTATTTAATATTATCGACCTTTACTTACCAGTTGCAAAGAGTTTGTATTTTTCAATAACCTTATTTGCCTCCATTTTTTACAATAGAGCGATATAAAACTTCGTGCAAAATGCCAATCTTAGAGATTAGAGATTTAAAGTCAGGCCTTGAACTACCAAAGAGAGATAGACTATGGTCTTATCCATATAAGGCTAAAACATGAATTCATTACCCCATAAATCCATATTCAAGAGAGGTGCATGGTATGTGGTGGTTCAGGGAATCCTGATTTGTCTAATTTTATTTGGGCCCCAAGGATCCCCACTCATTAGTTCAAAGTTTTTCACCACCATCCTTCAATCCTGTGGCCTCGCTATTGGCTTACTAGCTTGTTTAATTATGGTGATTGCCGCTATCAATCTAGGCACAAATCTCACTCCGCTGCCTCATCCTAAAGATGATTCTGTATTAATTCAGACTGGCTTGTATCAATATGTTCGGCACCCAATCTATTTTGGAGTCCTCTTGGCAGCGCTGGCATGGCTACTCATCTTTCCTCGGCTATATGTATTGGCATATTCGATCTGCTTATTTCTATTATTTGACATCAAAGCTAGGCGTGAAGAGGTTTGGCTGATGGAGCGTTTCTCAAGCTATAAGGACTATCAGGCTCGGGTCAAAAAATTAATTCCGGGTATTTATTAGTAAAAAAGTTCATACTTTTGCTTTGAATGTCAGTTGCGAATGAATTAGTTCCAGATTAGCCTCTCTCATGCTGATCCATAACAAGATTTAAGATCCTGCAATGTCGCCAACAGCGACTAGACATTCCATAAAACTAAAAGAAAAAGCCCCTTGATTTCTCAAGGAGCTTTTGTATAACTGGTGGGTCGGGCGAGATTCGAACTCGCGACCAACGGATTAAAAGTCCGCTGCTCTACCGACTGAGCTACCGACCCGGTAAAAGGGAAATTATAGCAAGAAGTTTGAGTGCGTTCCGTAGGTCTGGGAGCTCTAGCCCACAAGCCCTGTAGATATAAGTTCGTTATGAATTGCTTCTTCTAGCAACTGGTGGATTTTTGGAAAAATACTCCTTAATTCCCTTCAAAATCGCCTCTGCAATCCGATCTTGATAGCTTTCATCATTTAATCTTGCTTCTTCTTGGGGATTGCTGATAAACGCAGTTTCAACAAGGATGGAAGGTATATCAGGAGCCTTTAAAACAGCAAAACTGGCTTGTTCTACTTTTGCTTTATGCAGAGGGGCAAAGCCACCAATTTGCTTCAGAATAGAATTTCCCACCTGCAATGAATCCTTGATTTGCGCAGTGGTCGACATATCTAGCAATAAGTTTGCCACCTGCTGATCTTTGGTCTTGATATTGATGCCGCCGATCAGATCGGATGCATTTTCTTTATTTGCCATCCAACGTGCCATAGAGCTACTCGCACCGAGTTGTGAGAGTGCAAATACTGAAGCTCCCTTAGCATGAGGCTGAATAAAGGCATCTGCATGGATCGACACAAATAAATCTGCTTCAACCCGTCTGGCTTTTTGAACGCGGACATTGAGCGGCACAAAGTAATCACCATCACGCGTTAAAAATGGACGCATATATGCCTCACCCTCAATCTTGTCACGTAGTCGCTTGGCAATCGAGAGAACAATATTCTTTTCTTTGGATCCCATTGAGCCAATAGCTCCTGGATCTTCGCCACCATGCCCTGGATCAATCGCAATCGTAATGAGGCGCTTATATTTTGCTGGAGCGGGGATATCTTTTGTTTCTGGTATGGCTTGGGCCACTGGCGCCTTCGGAATATCCTTCTTCGCCGCAAACTGCGCAATCAGATCGACCTCTTCATTCGATTTAGCTAGAGCAGATTCTTTGCGTGCGCTACTTTTAACCAATTCCATTAAGGGATCTGGTGGAGTAGTGGGGTACAAATCAAAGACCATACGATAGTTGTACTCACCAACGGGGTCTAAGGTAAACAGTTGAGGTTTAATAGGCTCTTTTAAATCAAAGACCAAGCGCACAATACTTGGCTGAAATTGCCCCACCCGAATCTGGGAGACATAAGGATCATTTGGTTTAACCTTAGCGACTAAATCTTTGAGAGTGGCATTGAGCTCTAAGCCTTGTACATCCACTACCAAGCGATCAGGATTAGTCAGAATCTGCTGAGTAATCGGCAGGGCTTTATCAGACTCTAAAGTGATGCGGGTGTAATCTTCGGATGGCCAAACGCGTACTCCTAAAATCTTAGCACCCCAAGCGATTTCAATCTCACCTAGGAGTAAAACAAAACCGGCAAACTTCGCACAAGTTTGCAGATGCTTTCTTTTGGAGAGGTTGATTTTTGGGCTACGCATTTATGGAGTTGTATAGCCAGACATTGTTTTCAAAATACTGATTCCAAGAGCAGTGTTT
>JBILYO010000132.1:0-6197 GCA_044377685.1 Polynucleobacter sp.
TGCAGCTCGCATGACGCCAGGAAGAAGACCAGCAGTTAATGGAGGAGTCAGCCATTCAGTGCTATTGAGGGGCTTTATAAAAACGCTTGTTCTACCACCTTCAGTCACAAAGCCTTGCTCATTTGTGAAAAGCGCATCAAAGCCACCTAACTTTACTGCTGCTTGCCAGGCTTGATCGTAAATGTGGCGCTGACTGACCTTATGCTGTAACAGAGGGTCCCCAGAAAACATGACGCCATCACTTGGCAGAATATCTTTAGCCCAAAATACTTTCACCATTTGATCAATGGGTTCTAAAAGACCCGAAGTACAGCTAAGCTGACCATTGATCCCAAGATCTAGGCGCAGTCGAAAGGATTGACTGTGATCCAAGCTCACACTGAGATTGCATACAGAGGATTGAGCATCCTGGCGACTAAATGGAATGCCCAAGGAAACAGCCGAGGATTCCATTCGATCAAGATGAGCCGCTAAGCGTTGCGGAAGCCCTTGTATGACAGCAATTGTTTCAAACAGACCGGTTGCGCTAGGAAGACTTTTTAAAAATGCGGACTTGATCTGGCATTCTTCCCATTCTTGAGTGGCATCAGAATCAATCGTAATACCCGCACCGACACCAAGAGTGAATTGGCTTGCGTGAGATTGTTCATTCTCTACAATTTCGACTGTGCGAATGGGAACACTAAAAGCAAAATCGCCATTTGGATCAAGCCAGCCTAATGCGCCACAGTAATACCCACGATCAAAGGGCTCAAGCTCTTGAATAATTTCCATGCTGCGCTTTTTGGGTGCACCAGTAACCGACCCACAGGGAAAAACTGCATTTAAGACCTCATGCAAGCTCGTGTGAGGTTTGATTTCTCCCTCTACGGTAGAGGTCATCTGTAATACATCTCCGTGCCTTGCTACTTCAAATAAATTGGGAACCTTGACTGTTCCTGGTAAAGAGATACGACTCAGATCATTGCGCAGTAAATCCACAATCATGACGTTTTCAGCTTGATTCTTGGGATCTTCCGAAAGAGCGCTGGCGCCTACCGAAAGGGCATTTGCAGTACCTTTCATTGGCATTGCTTTTAATATCGCAGCAGCCTTTTGAATGAAGAGCTCTGGTGATTGCGAGAGGATGTACTGATTACTATGCTCTAGGTAGGCACCAAACCGTCCTGGTTGACGTTCTCGCAATCTGCTGTAAAGAGCTAAAGGCGAGCCATATGTTTTACCAGTAATGCGATAGGTATGATTAATTTGGTAAGTATCACCACTGCGAATATATTCTTGAATACGGGCAATATCGGCAGAGAACTGTACTTGATCTATCGATTCATGTACATCAAGAACACCAGCAATCTGATCATCAGAGCTTGACTGGTTTAGCTGATCTGTAATGAGTGCATCAACTTGATCTTTAGATAGTTTTTGATAGCCCACAAAAGACCACGCCTGCATGATTGGGTGAGTATGGCTGGTAGAACGGGCCGGTAAGTGATGTATGAGTTTTCCCAGTTCATAAGAAAAAACAGCGACTAGATAATGACCTTTATCAAGTGCAGCACTTAATTCCGCTAAACAGTTTTTGATAGCAAGCTGATCTTGCTCAGCATTTTCGCTAGGAAAAATGCACCAGGTTTGGAGAGGTGAGTCGTATAAACGACTAGTGGGCTGCGCAGAGCTGCTATGTGCATCATCAAGCAGAATCATAGCCAGCAGCTCTAGCGGGTTCTAAGAAGACTTATTTAAGCAGCGTGGCTGACTCAATCGTGACTGTTTTAGCCGGAACATCAGCCATGCGACCCATGCGGGGAGCAGAGGCCACCATGGTAGGCACCTTACGAATAGCGTCGATGGTTTGGGTGCCAGAAATGACTTTGCCAAAAACGGTATAGCCATGACCCATTGCATTAGGAAAATCTAAGCCCTGATTATCTTTCACATTAATAAAGAATTGGGCAGTTGCAGAGTCAGGGTCGGAAGTACGCGCCATAGCAATCGTGTAGTTATTGTTCTTAAGGCCATTGTTAGCCTCAGAGACGACTGGTGAATCGGTTGGCTTTTGTGTCAAGTCAGCAGTAAACCCACCACCTTGAATCATAAAGCCATCAATCACGCGATGAAAAATGGTTCCATTATAAAAACCATTTTTGACATAATTTAAAAAGTTCGCAGTCGTTTTAGGTGCTTTATCTGAATCGAGCTCCACCACAAAATTACCCATGGTGGTTTTGAATTCAACTTTAGGACCTGCAAAAGCTGCTTGGCTAGCAAAGCATGTGATGATCAGAGTGAGACTGGCAAAAAACTGACGCATAACTTCTCCTTAAATGAATGAAGCGTATAACTGTATTGTATTGTGCTACTGAAATCATTTTTTCAAAGTAAACCATTTGGCACCTTGCCGGCGTAGGCATAAGAAGCCTCCTCAAACATGCTAGGCCTGGCAAGATAGTCTAATGTCCAGTTAATGGTATCTACACCCCAGAAGCAGCGATGATTGACTATTAAGGCAGGCACCCCAAAAGCGCCATCTAGCTTAGCCTGATTTGTATTCGCAACTAAGCGCTCTTTAATCTCAAGGCTTTCAGGTTTTGGCGTATCAGCAGCTAAGCCTAGATAGATGCAAAATTCTGACCAAGACAGATTGGGATCTTTACCTTCCACCCAAACGTAATCAAATGCTTTCTCAACCATCTCCCAGTTAGCCTGCTGTTCTAATAGCAGGCGCTGCGGTGCTACTGTTATAAATGGGTGATGCTCAGGAAAGCGAAATGGAATACCTAATTTTTCTGCTTGCCATACACAAAACTGATAGAAATGGGGTCGCTTGACAGCAACTTCTCCAGGACCTATGTTATTAGTGGCGCGTAGTAATCCACCCAATAAAACGGGCACTGGAGTGATATCGAGTTGAGATTCCAGACGCTGCCGTTGCTTAATATAAAAGTAAGCAAATGGAGAAATAATGTCGTAATAAAAAGTAGCGGCTACTTTTGAGCTCATTTCTTTTTCGCCTCTTGATCTAGATTGCGTAAAAAAGCCATCTTCTCGCTGATTTGGGTTTCCAGTCCGCGTGGCACCGGTTCATACCAATGAGGTTCTGTCATACCCTCGGGGAGGTAGGATTCACCGGCAGCATAAGCGTGAGGCTCATCATGTGCGTAGCGATATTCTTTGCCATGACCGAGATCTTTCATCAGCTTAGTGGGGGCATTGCGTAAATGATGGGGAACAGGTTTGGATTGATCCTGAGCAACATAAGCTCTTGCGGCATTAAATGCCTTGTAGCTCGCATTACTTTTAGAGGCGACTGCTAAATACACCACGGCTTGACCAAGGGCAAGTTCACCTTCTGGTGAGCCGAGTCTTTCATAGGTGAGTGCAGCATCATTAGCCAATTGCATTGCTCTTGGATCGGCTAAGCCGATATCTTCCCAGGCCATACGAATAATGCGGCGAGATAAATACCGAGGATCTACGCCGCCGTCTAACATCCGACAGAGCCAATACAGAGCAGCATCTGGATTAGATCCTCTGACCGATTTATGCAGCGCTGAGATCTGGTCATAAAACTGATCTCCCCCTTTGTCAAAGCGACGGGCTTGAGTTGACAGTGCATTTTCGATAAATGCTTGATCGATGATCTTCACTGAAGCGCTTGGATTCGAGGTGGCATTGTGAATCTGCTCAACTAAGTTGAGTAGGCGGCGTGCATCCCCATCCGCATGAGCAATGATCCTCTCAATGGCGCTGTCCTCAAACTGGAGATCAGGCATCGCCAGCTCGTGCGCGCGAATAAATAACTGCCCAAGTTCACTAGTGCTGAGCGATTTCAGAACATACACCTGGGCTCGCGATAGCAGTGCTGAGTTCACTTCAAATGAAGGATTCTCGGTCGTGGCCCCAATAAAGGTAAACAAGCCTGACTCAACATGAGGCAGTAGGGCATCTTGCTGGCTTTTATTAAAACGATGAATTTCATCTACAAATAAGATGGTTTGTTTTCCATACTGAGCCATATTCTGCTGTGCTTGCTCAATGGCTTCGCGGATTTCTTTGACACCGGCTAATACAGCAGAGATGGCAATGAACTCACGATCAAATGCTTTTGCAGAGAGACGTGCCAAAGTCGTTTTTCCAACGCCAGGCGGGCCCCATAAAATCATCGAGTGGGGCTTGCCAGAAGCAAATGCAAGATTGAGCGGCTTACCGCTAGCTAATAGATGCGTTTGTCCAATGACTTCTTCAATTGTTTTGGGACGCAGCGCTTCCGCCAATGGAGGTGGGGGAGTGCTGTCAAATAAGCTACTCATGAATAATCATGCTTGAACAAATAGAATGACTAATGCCGCCCAAACAAGACAAGCTGAAGCAATATAGGTCAAGCGATTACGCATAGTCATAAATGCTTGTCGTGCTTCATCACTAGAAAAATAATATTGATAAGTGTTTTGATCAATATTGCGTTGGATGATTAAAGTAGAGGCAAGAATCACAAGTCCAACAGGGATGTAAATATGTAGGGCTAACCACGCTACTAGCGCTGGAATGACACCCCAAATCCAAGCATTGCGATCCTCCCAGCGGTCACCAGGAGGGGCTTTGCCAAGGGTATGTAAGTTAGCACCCCAGTGCAGGGCGCCCATAAATGCAGTGATCACCGCCCCATATCCTGCCAGAGATTCAGCGCTGAGGTAATTTAATGGGGTTGGCGCCAATTGCACTAGTAAGGCTAAACCAATAAAGGGAATCAATCCTGCATAAGCTAATTTAAGGAGAAGCGGGGGAAGTGGGTTCACAAGGACGTCTGTTCTGGATAAGGTTTGAATGAATAAAAAAGTGACTTACATTACTTGTCGTAGGTATAAACGCCTCGACCAGTTTTGCGGCCAAGATATCCTGCAGCAACCATTTCTCTTAAGAGCGGACAAGGTCGGTATTTAGAATCACTAAAGTTTTCAAAATACACTTCCATGACTGCTAAGCAAGTATCTAAGCCAATCAAATCAGCCAAGGCTAAAGGTCCAATCGGTTGATTGCAACCAAGCTTCATACCAGCATCAATATCTTCAGGGCTTGCTAAGCCTTCAGATAAGACAAAGAAAGCTTCATTGATCATCGGTAACAAAATGCGATTGACTACAAAGCCTGGTGAGTTTTTGACCGTAATCGGTTCTTTACCTACGCGTTTTGCCATCTCAATAATGGCGGCATGAGTAGCATCACTCGTTTGCAATCCCCGAATCACTTCTACTAATGCCATCAAGGGCGGCGGGTTGAAAAAGTGCATGCCAATAAAGCGTGCTGGGTTGGAATCGAGTGCAGCCAGTTTGGTGATCGATAGAGAGGAGGTGTTGGTAGCAACAATGGTGTCTTTGCTGACAATCCCATCAACTTGCTTCAAAATCTTTTCTTTGATGGCTTGATTCTCAGTCGCTGCTTCAATGACTAATCCAAGGCCCTTGAAGTCTTCATAAGAGGTGCTAGCTTTAATACGCTTTAAGGCAGCATCTTTTGCATCAGCAGTAAGCACCTCTTTTTTAACTAAACGATCTAAGCTCTTGCTGATTTGATCAAGCCCACGTGTAATAGCCGCTTCGTTAATATCAACCATGACGACATCAAGACCAGCAACAGCGCATACTTGTGCGATGCCATTACCCATGGTGCCCGCACCGATCACACCGACTGATTGAATCTTCATTTCATTTCCTTTTTTGATACTGAGTTGAGCCAAACAGTTGTTCTCTTGCTTTGTCATCATGCAATGGTTTACGTAGTGCAGTTAATACTTCGCATCCCCGCTTTACTGCAGGTCGATCACCAATCTTCTCAAACCATTTTTTAAAATGTGGATACTCATCTAAGGTAATCCCTTGATTTTTCCAGTTGCGAGTCCAGGGGAAAATGGCCATATCTGCTATGGAATAGGTCTTACCAGCAATATAGGGATTATCTTTCAGTTGCCTATCTAGGACGCTATATAAGCGCTTTGCCTCATTGGTATAGCGATTCACCGCATAGTCAATTTTTTCAGGGGCATAGATCCGAAAATGGTGGTTCTGACCTAGCATGGGGCCTAGACCACCCATTTGAAACATGAGCCATTGCAGCACTTCGTACTTACCGCGAGTAGAGGCGGGTAAGAATTTCCCAGTTTTTGCTGCGAGATACAAGAGAATGGCGCCAGATTCAAAAATACT
>JBILYO010000108.1:0-7309 GCA_044377685.1 Polynucleobacter sp.
CGCAATCCCACGTGATTTATTACTTTCCGTCGACAGCTTGGCTCTCTGCAGATGCCACCTATTATGTAGGCGGGCAGACTTATTTAAATGGCAACCCTGTTAGCGGTTCTCAAGAAAACTGGCGTTTTGGGGCTACCTTTTCCTATCCCATCGATAAGCAGAACTCTATCAAGCTTTATGGAAGCACCGGCACATACTCTCGAACCAATAATAGCTACGATTTAATCGGGGTTTCTTGGCAATACCGCTGGGGTGGCGGCATGTAAGCGAATCTATCTTTGAATAGCTACAATCAAAACAATACTATAAATACTAGAGACAAATATGAGCACCAAGCCAAAAAATGACCCTCAGGTAAGCGCTGAAAGTGGTTTACGCAAAGGCCTAACCAGTTATGGTGATAAAGCCTTTTCCTTATTTTTGCGCAAAGCTTTTATTAAAGGCGCTGGTTATACCAATAGCGCTCTAGACCGTCCTGTCATCGGCATTATTAATACTGGTAGTGCTTATAACCCTTGTCACGGAAATATGCCGCAATTATTAGAGGCCGTGAAACGCGGTGTCATGCTCGCTGGCGGTCTTCCAATGGAATTTCCCACGATTTCGATTCATGAAAGTTTTGCAGCCCCCACTAGTATGTATTTACGCAACCTCATGTCGATGGATACCGAAGAGATGTTACGCGCCCAGCCTATGGATGCCGTAGTGATGATTGGTGGATGCGATAAAACGGTTCCTGCCCAAATGATGGGTGCTGCATCCGCTGGTTTACCAGCCATTCAGCTCATTACTGGCTCGATGCTAACTGGCTCACACCGCAGTGAACGTGTTGGTGCGTGTACAGACTGTCGTCGCTATTGGGGTAAATTCCGCGCTGGCGAGATCGATGAAATGGAAAAAGATGAAGTGAATGATCAATTAGTCGCTAGCGTTGGCACCTGTTCGGTAATGGGCACTGCTAGCACTATGGCTTGCATCGCAGAGGCGCTGGGCATGACTGTGCCAGGTGGAGCAACACCGCCTGCTGTGACAGCCGATCGAATACGAGTTGCAGAAGAGACCGGTACTTGCGCTGTGAAAATGGCCAAGGATGGTTTAACCATCGACAAGATTTTGACTGCTGATGCTTTTGAGAATGCCATGAGAGTCTTGCTCGCGATCGGTGGGTCTACTAACGGCATCGTTCACCTTACTGCTATTGCTGGACGGATGGGCCTTGAAATTGATCTCGATGCACTCGATAGAATGGGTAATGAAACGCCCGTATTGGTTGATCTTAAACCATCAGGCGATCACTATATGGAGAACTTCCATGATGCAGGAGGCATGACCACACTACTTCGTGAGCTCAAGCCACTCCTCAATCTCAATACCATGACTGTTAGCGGTCGAACACTGGGTGAAGAAATTGATGCAGCCCCTCCAAGCTTTAAGCAAGATGTCGTTCGTCAATTAGATAATCCAATCTATCCGCGAGGCAGTATTGCTGTGCTGCATGGCAATTTAGCTCCTGGCGGAGCCATCATTAAACAATCTGCTGCCAATGAAAAGTTGATGGAACATACCGGTCGAGCTGTAGTGTTTGAGAATTCTGAAGATCTCGTTACTCGTATCGATAGTCCTGATTTAGACGTCACTGCAGATGATATTTTGGTATTGAAGAATATCGGCCCTAAGGGTGCCCCAGGAATGCCTGAGGCTGGTTACATTCCGATTCCAATGAAGCTGGCGCGTGCTGGAGTAAAAGATATTGTTCGTATCTCTGATGGTCGCATGAGCGGTACAGCTTTTGGCACCATTGTTTTACATGTCACTCCAGAGTCAGCGATTGGTGGCCCTTTAGCGCATGTCCGAAATGGTGATCAAATTCGCCTGAGTGTTAAAAATCGCGAGATTAGCCTATTAATTTCTGATGAAGAATTAGCCAAACGCGCCAAGGAAAACCCAATTACCTCACCGACTGCTGCCCGCGGATATCAAAAATTATTTCTTGATACGGTGATGCAAGCCGATAAAGGTGTTGACTTTGATTTCTTAAGAGCAGCCAAGATGGTTGGTAAGACGCCCAAGAACTAAAACGCTTGTTATTGGTAGGCATTTGGATCGATGCGATGCATTTCACCTTCGATCCAAGCTTCTACTTCAGTCTGTATTTGCTCTTCTGATTTATTTTTAACTGAAATAGCATGACCAATGGAGACAGTCACGATCCCAGGATATTTTAGAAAGCTATTGCGTGGCCATACATTGCCAGCATTTTGCGCCACTGGAATAATATCTGTCCCCGTCGCAAGAGCCAATCGAAAGCCACCTTTGCGATAAGGGCGGTATGAGCCCACAGGAGTTCTAGTCCCCTCTGGAAAGATTGCAATCCACTGCCCCTGTGCTAGTCGCTCCCTGCCCTGAACAGCAACTGCAGCTCTAGCCACCTCTCTATCGCCACGATTAATCGTAATCATCTTGAGCGAAGCTAAAGCCCAACCAAAAAAGGGCAACCACAGTAATTCTCGCTTGGAGACAAAGCACAGTGTTTTTGGAAAAATATAGGGATAGACGATGGTCTCCCAAGCTGACTGATGTTTGCTGAGTAAGATCATAGGCTGAGAGCCACACTCTTGAATATGCTCCATACCCAACACTTGGTACTGAATCTTGCAAATCAGTTCGAGCATCTGGAGATTTAAATAACTCCAGAAGCGCACTATGCTGTAGCGCTGCGCGACACTAGTAATGGGTGTTATCAATATACAAATGAACGCAGCAATGGATGTAATGGAAACTAAATATAGATAAAACAGCAATGAACGAATGTAGATTAGCACTAAAGACTTAATCCCTTAGTTCACGGCGTAATATTTTTCCTACATTGGTCTTAGGTAACTCTGATCTAAAGATAATCTTTTTTGGACGCTTATAGTTCGTCAGCTGCTGTTTGCAATATTCTAGTACTTGGTCTTCAGAAAGATCAGCATCTCTTTTGACAATAAAAGCTTTAACCGCTTCACCCGTTTCTTCATCAGGTGTTCCAATCACGGCACATTCTAATATTCCTGGCATCTCTGACAGCACTTCTTCCACTTCGTTTGGGTATACCTTAAAGCCAGACACAATAATCATGTCCTTTTTGCGATCGATAATTTTGACGTAACCATTCTCATCCATCAAGCCAATATCACCTGAACGAAAATATCCGTCAGGGGTAAATGCATTGCGTGTTTCCTCTGGCATATTCCAGTACTCGGTCATTACCTGTGGTCCTTTGATGCAAATCTCTCCAGCCTGACCTAAAGGTAGCTCGATGTTGTTATCGCCTAATATCACTACCTCTGTACCAGGCACTGGTAAACCTACATGCCCAGTAAAACTTTGAATAAGGGGCGTATTGACGCAAGCAACGGGTGAGGTTTCTGATAACCCATACCCCTCTGCAATGGGGACGCCAGTCAGCCTTTGCCATTCATCGGCAACCACTTTTTGCATTGCCATTCCACCGCCGATGGTGACCAGTAAGTTCGGTAGTTTGATATTAGAAAATTCTGGGCGATGAATTAACGCATTAAAGAGTGTATTGACCCCCGGAAATATATGAATATTCGGGTGAGACTTCAATAGTTTTATAAAGCCTGGAATATCTCTGGGATTGGGAACCATAATCAACATCGCACCAATGCGCGCGCCAAATACTGCACAGGCTGTGAGTGCAAAAATATGATAAAGCGGTAAGGCACATAAAAAAATCATCTGATCAATCTGCTTACCCCTTAAGCCAGGTTCTAGCCAAACTTCAATTTGTTTTGCGTTGGCCAAGATATTGCGATGTAATAAAACAGCGCCTTTCGATACGCCAGT
Source organism: Polynucleobacter sp. (assembly GCA_044377685.1). Classification (GTDB taxonomy): domain Bacteria; phylum Pseudomonadota; class Gammaproteobacteria; order Burkholderiales; family Burkholderiaceae; genus Polynucleobacter. The sequence goes on from JBILYO010000108.1 coordinate 3,850, forward strand.
AGTACCACCGGTGTATTGAAGGAAAGCGATATCATCAATCGAGATTGAGGGCTTCACATAGGAGGAGCTAGCCCCTATTTTTAGTGCCTCTTTAAAGCGAATACTTTCTGCTAACTCCCATGAGGGAACGACTTTCTTGATGTGGCGCACTACAAAGTCAACTACCTTGCCCTTGGTGCCGATAAATTCACCCAAGCTAGTCACAATCACTTTCTTTACAGATACTTTTTGGGCAATTTTCTGATAGACATGAGCAAAATTTTCTAGAATGACAAGAGCCGATGCACCGCTATCTTTGAGTTGGTATTCCAATTCCCGAGATGTATAGAGTGGATTGACATTGACCACAACTAATCCGGCCCGCAATGCCCCCGTCATGGCAATCTGAAATTGCATGACATTAGGCAGCATGATGGCAATCCGGGATCCGGTTTCCAAGCCTAAGGATTGAAGATATGCAGCAAAATTTCGAGATTGCTGATCCAGCTCACGATAAGTCATGAACTTGCCAAGATATTCGCAAGCATTTCGACTTGGAAATTTAGCAAATGACTCTTCAAGCATTTCTACCAGAGAGGCGTGTGAAAGCTCACCAATAGTGTGAGGAACACCGTCGGGATAGCTCTGTAGCCATGGCTTACTAGGATTGGGCATATTAGCTACTTTATAACTGATAGCAGCTCTTCTAGCTTTGCTAAATAGAGCTCTTGACCGTGACTCACTTTACCTTGCCAATCATCGCCAGATTGTTCATTGGCATCGTCAGTAATGTATTTAAACGACTGCCATGGAATATTGTGATGATGTGCGACTGCAGCAATTGCATATAACTCCATATCGACTAGATCGACTTTTTGCTGATGTAGCCAATCGTCACGTGTGTTAACAAAGCTATCGCCCGTTCCACATACGTATACACCACTGATAGAGTGATACTTGACTGGCGTATGACTAAATGGCGTTTTGCCACGTGGTGCCAGTGGTTCAGCATTCATATCCCTTTGAATCACTGTACTAATTTCTAGCAGGCCATGAATTTGGGGGTTAATCTTTCCAGCGGTACCAAAGTTAATAATACGCTTTGGCTGATGTTGATGAATTGCCTGAAAACTAGCGATCGAGGCATTGATCTTACCGACGCCGGTATACACAATCTTGACCCCATCAGGCAAAGCATCCCGATTGAGTTCGGACTCTAAGGCGGCGATAATTAGTAAATCATTTTTCATATAAGAGATTAAACAACAAAATGAATTTATTAGATTATCTTCCTGGCGTACCTGATTTTCCCAAACCAGGTATCTTCTTTCGCGATATCTCTCCGCTGATTGCTAATCCTGCCGCCTTTAAGGAGGCTATTTGCCAGCTTGAGTTGCTTGCCCGTGAATTTGAATACACCCATATTCTGGGTATTGAATCGAGGGGTTTTATCTTTGGGTCTGCATTGGCACTTCATACTCAAAAGGGACTGGCTTTAGCTCGTAAGCCCAATAAATTGCCCTTAGCCACTCATCGAGAAGCCTACGGATTGGAATATGGAACAGATTCATTGGAAATTCAGCAATCCACGCTACCTAAAGGCGCGAAGGTTCTACTACTAGACGATGTTCTGGCTACTGGGGGAACGCTAGTGGCAGCAGACAAACTGATTCGCAGCGCTGGTTTTGAAGTGGCTGGGTCTCTCACTCTGCTAGAGATTGAAATACTCAATGGCATAAAGCTTTTAAATGAGCACCATATTGAGAACCGATCTGTTCTAAAAAGCTAATGAGTATTAAATCAAAGACTTTGCACTCTTGATTAGCTTCATAGCACCCCATCCCACAGACAACACTCTACTAGCTAACTTAGGCTTGTAATGAGCCAAGGCTGCAAAAGCACCAGTTAAGATAATCGGATTATTTTTAAAGAAGTGAAATATATCGACCCCTTTATCTGCCCAAGACAATGGTTTCTCCCAGGGCTCGAAATGCAGAGCTAAGTCGCCGCGCTCTTTTCTGGCTTGAATTTGTAACTTTTGGCGACGTTTTTCTAATGCTTTTAGATCTTGACTCATTAGCGAGAAAGCTCCTCGCGATCTTTGGCAAGTTCAGCAATCGAAGCTTCAAAGAGCTTTGGCATGGTGCGTAAAGATCTCATAATCAAGATCGCCAGAATCAGTCCTATCGCGATAAAACCACTTGTCAGCAGGCTCAATGCCAACATCCGATCTGATTCCCAGCTGTAAATCACAATCAGAAGAGATAGCATGACCAATCCGAAGAATAAGAAGAACAGTGCACAAACAATCATCACCAACAAACTAATGAATTTAGATCGTGCAATCTGCACGTCTACTGACAATAGCTCAAGACGAGTTTGGGCAATCGATGCGCCAGTGGCTGCTAGATTCTTAATCGAGGATAGAAGATTTTCTTGTGACATAAAGTCTTAATGCCTGCGAATCAGTAAGCCAATCAATAAGCCTAAGCCTGCAGCCACACCGACTGCCTCCCAAGGATTGCGATGCACAAAATCATCTGCGCCCTGCGCCATCACTTTGGCTTTATCAACTAAGGGACCCTCAAGCATAGAAAGATTTTCTTTGGCATTCGCGAGAGTTTCTGATGCTTTAGACCTGACAGCGGCGATGGCGCCATCTTCATGACTTGCAGTCGCTTTAATTAATGCCTCAGCATCGGCCATCAGGGCCTTGAAATCACCTATCAGTTGCTCAGAAGAAATCTCACCGTGTTCAACTGGACTACTCGGTTTTTTAGTGTTCATATTTACCTTTTTGCCAATGGTTTAGTTGCCCATGTAGTCATTCTAAGCATTTCTGCTCGGGGCATTCAATAGCAGAACAGTGATACCGGCATTTCCGGCCTTAAAGCGCTGAAGATAGGCCTTCAGGCCAGGCCTACGTTTTATCAGAGAGTGGTAGCCCTCACTGCCATATGGCACTGTTTCACCATAATAAAAATCATCCACTCGATCAGAAAAATAATTGCCCTCTAATGCCTGATGGACGGCTCTTTTAATATGGCCACCCTCACCGCTTGATCCATATCCATGAATCAGCACCATGGCTTTAATACCCAGTTCATGGGCATCTCTGATGTGATTGCCAAGATTTTCTATAGCTTCTTCAACCAAGGGTTGACCTAGCTTGAGATTTATCTCAATCGTGTCGGTCAGTAATCTTGGCGTATCCAAAGAGCCACAATGCGGACACTGTTCGTACAGTGGCCGCATATTTCCGCATTCAGGGCACTCAGCAACTTGCGGCATGTCATGTATGACTCGAGTAACTCTATTTAAGAACAATACTTACCTTCTAAAGTTCGGACGTCACTGACCCTGTCATCGACCATTAGATTCAAGGTTTTTTGAGCGATCTCGCGGTTTTCCGGGGTCTTAAGACTTTGATTGATCAGGGTTGAAACATCCTTTCGAATCGAGGTATTGCCATAACGCAAGC
>JBILYO010000131.1:0-6265 GCA_044377685.1 Polynucleobacter sp.
AGATAGGGACATTGTCAAATTAACAGGCTGGAAATCTAAATCATTATTAAAAATTCACCGCATTAGACTTATTAACGGTCAACCATTGCTCTATGAAATTATTTATTTGCCACTACCGCAATTTAAGAAATTAATTCAGTTCAAGAGCAGCGACTTTGATGATTTGTTTTATCCAATGTATGCCAAGGTTTGTGAGATTGCCGTGATTAAAGCCAAAGATCAAGTTAGTTTTGAGCTCATGAAAAAAACTGACGCCAAGATGTTGTCAATGAAAGAAGGGCATCCGGGCGTTCGGGTTACACGTATTGCATTTGATTTGACTGGAAAACCCGTTGAATATCGTAGCTCAATCGGGGATGCAATGGAATTTCGTTATGCAGCAGAGGTTCACTAAGGAGACTATATGAAAATGTTAATGAGAGTACTTTTACTAGGATTAGTTGCAGTGAGCGGTTTTGTACATGCGCAACAATGGCCTAATCGACCAATTACGCTAATCGTTAGCTATCCACCCGGAGGAACAGCCGACCTCATGGCCCGAACGATTGCTCCGCCATTGGGAAAAATACTAGGAACTTCGGTGGTAGTTGAAAACAAAGCAGGGGCTAGCGGACAAATTGCTGCAGCCTTTGTTGCCAAAGCAAATGCCGATGGCTACACCATTATGCTCGACGCTTCTTCCTATTCGGTGAATCCGTCTTTATATCCAAAGCTATCCTATGACCCCAATAAAGAATTTAAAACACTTGCTGTGTTAGCTCTTTATCCAAATGTATTGTTGGTAAACCCCTCATTTTCAGCCAAGTCAGTGAAAGACCTTATTGCGATGGCAAAAGCCAAGCCCAATAGCATTGCATTCGCTTCATCAGGCAATGGTTCTGCCCAGCATCTTGCTGGCGCCTTATTTGAAGTTCAGGCAGGGGTGGAAATGCAGCATATTCCTTATAAAGGAGGCGGCCCAGCACTCAATGATGTGATCGGTGGACAAGTACCCGTCTTTTTTGGAAGTGTTGCCTCAACTAAGCAGCATGTTGATTCAGGGAAGTTAAATGCCTTGGCAGTCACTGGAAAGAAAAGAGCCTCATCCATGCCTAACGTCCCGACAATGGCAGAAGCAGGGGTGCCTAGCTATGAGGTTTACGAATGGAATGCAATTTTTGCTCCAGCCGCTACGCCAGCACTTATAGTGCAAAGGTTATCTGATGCGATTACAAAAGTAATGCAATCAAGTGAGGTAAAAGAAAAAGTCACAGGACTTGGTGGTGAGATATTTCAGGGTAATTCTGAGGCAGCTGATAAATTTGTTAAAGCTCAAATGACTGAATGGGCTAAGTTAGTCAAAAGCGGGAAGATTACTGTTAATTAATTAAATTTAACATCATGAAGGCATGGGATTCACATTGATATCAATTTGGAAATGTCGGTTTACCCGACAAATCCCATGTCCAATCACTTGACCGCCTGCCAATGCCAAGTCAGCTCCGTGGCATTCCACTCCGAACCAAGGTTCTTGGTGTCTTTGCCACACCAGATCTAGCCAGGCTTAAGCCATTGTTTAACTAGTTGTTCTAGCTAATTTTTACAGCTTCTAAGGCGTAGGTCGCACGTTCGAATCGTGCTGGGCAGACCAAACTCTCTCCAGAACATGATGATATTAACACCCCTGCTATAAATAGCGTATAAACACATTATCTGTGCGATGCTTACTTTTGGCTAACTAATAATTTTCGACTGTACTCATAAAGGATGCAAATGAATCGACGTCAAATCATTAAATCATCCGCAAGCTTGGGGCTGTTTACTACTTTTGGATTACCAAGTTTTTCTTATTCAAAAACTCAGGGTGATCCTTCTACTTCTGAATGTCTCGATTTTATTCAGCTTTATGATCAATTTTTTATTGATGCCAAAGGCTTCGACATGGCATTACCTATAAACCCTTCTCTTAGTGTTTTTGTTGTATTTGATCCTCAATGTCCTGATTGCATTCATTTTTGGAAGATAGCCAATTCTTTTAGCAATAAAGTACGTTTTATATGGTTGCCTGTAGCGGTTTTAAATTCTCGCAGTGAGCTTCAGGGCGCCTTGATATTATCAGCATCGAATCCGGCAGATATGATGGCTCGTCAAGTTATTCAGTTTGAAACTTCATCTCGTGGTCTGGTAACGGATGGTCTGCAGGTATCTAGCAGTGCACGCGATGATGTTTGGAATAACTCCCGAATCTTTAGAAGAGCAGGTGGCAAAAATGTACCTTTTGCTCTTTTTCAGGATTCGCAGAATAAAATTAGGGGTAGTGCTCAGGTTGGCACTGTTGAGGCGCTTGCTAAATTCTTGAACAAGGATAGTTGACCTGATTTAATTTCTGATCTGAGGCCAAAGTTGGAGCGTTGTATTACTCAAAGGCTTCTGTATTGCTAAGCCAATGCTAGCTAGTGCTTTAAAAATCCTTGTGTCAGGTAGTTCGATTCCGCCTAGTAGCACAAAGTCATTGACACGCTCCAGCTGCTCTATCCTGCCCAAAGCAGTAAAGCGTGAGGATCTGGGTATAAGTTTTGTCTAAGTTTGGGGTGGTTGCCATCACACCGCGGACCAATAGATATTTACCTGTGCCACCGATGACTGGGATCATCGAGGTTCTAGTATCAGACTCTCGACCCGCAACGGTGATAGTGCCATCTGCTAAGGTCAGCGTCCATTGGCATTCACTAAATTTACCGGGCAGCGTGCGAATACAGAAACCACTATTCTTACCAATTGGCTCGTGATTACTGTTTAATAATGGTTGGTCGAAGACAAATATATCACCTGGCGAATCGCCAGCTTCACCAAGGTCAACCGATTGAGCGATACCACTGCGAGCATCGGCAATGGTTACAAGAGTTGTTGTGTAACGGGGCAGAACCTCACTTCCTGCTTTCGCTGGGTTCTGAGCCCAGGCTGCTGTAGAAGTCGTGGCTATCACAGCGACGATAGCGATAATAATTGAGTGTGTCACGCGAGCCCCCAATGTTTCTGTCCGGAACCATTATGCCGGAAAGGTGTTGAAAAACCAGAGTTTCTGAATTGATTTAAGCGTGCCTAATTTTGACCATAAAGCTATGGTAATTCAGATTCGTTTTTTTAAGTCCTAATCATTGATTGTCTCCAATTGGTCTATAGCTGCCTCTCATCTCAGATCATGTTTTGTCGGTTAACCCGACAAATTTGACACCCGACCGCCTTTGAATGCCACCCAACGCCAAGGTTCTCGGTGCGTACTGAACACCAAACCTAAACACCTCGATGTCATTGTTTAACTAGTTGTTTTAGATCATTTTTACAGCTTCTAAGCCGTAGGTCGCACGTTCGACTCGTGCTGGGCAGGCCAAATTCTCTTGTTAATTACTGCGCTAGCTTTTTTTATTGCGCTCAATTAGCAAGATTTTGGATCAGATCGCACCTATCGCTTAGTTATCTTCGTTTATAGTATAAAAAAGGCACCCGTTAGCAGCTGCTAACCCCTTTAATTGCAAGATCCCTTTTGGAAATGGAAAGCAGATGGGTGATTACACCAAGATGTCGGCACATTACGACACGATTATGAAATCAGGGTATTACGACTATCAGGCAATTGTTGATGGATTACTTAATCATCATCCTTTTGAAAATGTTTTGGAGATTGGGTGCGGCACGGGTCTAATTTTGGAGGAGATTGCCAAACGTGAACCAGCAGCTAATATCCGTGGCATAGACTTAACTCAATCGATGCTTGACATAGCGCAAAAACGTTTAGAGCCGTATCCAAACATTCAGTTAAGTCAGCAAAATATTACTGAGTTAAGTCTTGAGCAGCAATATCGTTTGGCGTTTTCATATGGTGGCGTTTGGTATTTCGTGATTGATGGCGATAAAGAGCCATTTCTAGTTAGCCATATCTACGATGATTATGAAAATCATCTTGGGTTTGAAAGCTTAAGTAAATTTGTTCAGTCTGGTGGAAAATTGCTACTAGGAATTCAAGGGCCACACCATGATTATGAAAAGCTCATTTCTAATGGGATGATCTACTCACAAAAAATTGAGCCCTTAGAGCTAGGCTTTACTAAGCACTATTACCTAGATAATAAAGATGATCGTGTCATGGCTCAAACAATTCACTACCGTACCTATAATTTTAGCGATGCTAAGAAATTACTATCGTGTTATGGTTTTGAGTATGAGGAGCGGACAGAAAAGAATCAATATTTTCTTGAATTTAACCGTGTTTAGAAATGCCCATAAAGATGAATGATCCATTGATTGGCTTTATTGGTTTAGGTAATATGGGCAATCCTATGGCAGCTAATTTATTAAAAGCAGGTTATAGGGTTAGTGTTTTTGATCGTGATCCTCAAAAGGCATTAAATTTAGTGTCCTTAGGCGCAAGTCTTGCAGAAAACATTACGCAACTTGGTCAGCAATCGCAAGTGGTGATTTGTTCATTGCCCGGCCCAGTGCAAGTCAAAGAGGTGATGTTTGCTAGTAGCGGGCTCATTAATGCCATGAAGCCAGGATCAACCATTATTGATACTTCCACGAGCTCAGTAGAGCTTGCACAAGAACTATCGAGCCTACTAGAGCAAAATAATGTGAGCTTTTTAGAGGCGCCAGTGAGTCAAGCAGTTGACTTTGCAGCGCTTGGTAAGTTGTCGATTTTTGTTGCCGGCAAGCTATCAGATTTTGAGTTCTGTAAACCTATTTTTGAAGTTCTCGGCGAAAAAATATTTTATGTTGGTAAGCCTGGTAATGGGGCAACGATTAAGTTACTAACCAATTTGCTATGGTTTACACACGCCGCAGTGATTGGTGAGGCCTTAATGTTGGGGGCTAAGGCTGATATTCCACTAGATATTGTTGCCGAAGCAATTCAATCAAGTGCTGGTAATAGCTGGGTAGCTGAACATGATATCCCCTCTATTTTTGCAGGACACTATGACCCAAGTTTTTCTTTGGAGCTATGTTGTAAAGATTTAGATTTGGTCAATCAAATTGCGCAGTCTCAGGGCTTCACGTTGACTATGGGTCAATTTGTTCAAAGACTTTTCGAAGAGGCTCAAAAAACTTATGGCGCATCTGCTGCTGAGTTACATGTAGTCAAACTATTGGAAGATCGGGTCGGCACTTATTTACGCCCTCACTTACAAAATCCGCCCCGATAATGGTTACACCGATCATGACATTAAATAATCAAGTCAAACTCATGCAAGAGGCTCACTTGCATATGCCTCAAGGAGTTGCAGAAAACTATCGCTATTAGGGTGATGAGCAAACTGTATTCATATCCTCAGCGAAGGGCGCTCAGCTGACTGACTGTGATGGCAAAAAATATATTGATTTTCGTTTGGGATATGGCCCAACTGACCGATGAGATAGCATCAGAAACTCAATCAAATGGATCTTTGATTAACTCTCTTTGACAGTTCTTCTGCACTTTCTTTTCGCTCACTATAGCGATCGGTCAAATAGCCCGAAACCGATCGAGTCAGTAAAGTGAATTTAACTAACTCTTCCATGACATCAACTACCCGATCATAATTAGCTGATGGCTTCATTCGATTATTGTCATCAAACTCTAAAAATGCTTTTGGTACAGAGGATTGATTTGGAATCGTGATCATCCTCATCCACCTGCCTAGTACTCGCATTTGATTAAGAGCATTAAATGATTGCGAACCACCATTCACTTGTAGTAAAGCCAAAGTCTTGCCTTGACTAGGCCTTACTGCGCCAATGCTAAGTGGTATCCAATCAATTTGACACTTCATCAGTCCAGTCATTGCTCCATGACGCTCAGGACTACTCCAGACCATACCTTCTGACCACTCTACAAGTTTTCTTAGTTCAACTACTTTGGGATGTGTTTCAGGGGCATCATCTACTTGTGGTAACCCATGGGGATTAAAGAACCTAGTTTCACATCCCATTGCTCTCAATAATCTTTCAGCTTCTTCTGCTAGAAGGCGACTGAATGATCGCTCTCTCAGTGAGCCATATAAAAGCAATATTCTTGGTGGGTGGTTCTGTAATGCATTTGCTTCAACTTCATCAAGAGTTGGCTTTTGAAAGAGTGCTTTATCGATATTAGGGAGGTCGGCCATGAATGAATGGTAATGAAAATCGGTTAAATAGCTCAAAATATCCATAAAAACTAGATTTCATTGAACTGTCACAATATTTCTATTATCATCGAAATATGAAAAATACAGAAGCCGTAAGCGCATTTGTAGCTCTTGGACAAGAGTCT
>JBILYO010000110.1:0-7049 GCA_044377685.1 Polynucleobacter sp.
CATCCAAATCTATCAACACCATATTTAAATAGTTACTGCCTAAAGTTAAATTCGTATTGGTATCGCTTAATTTGTCATTAGTGTAATTAGTCATCCCAATTTTCTTGGCAACATACTTAGCCGTATTGGGCATGACTTGCATTAAACCAGATGCCCCTACAGAAGAAGATGCATTAATGATAAAACGAGACTCTTGACGAATCAGGCCATAAGCCCAAGCTAAATTTAAATCGATCTGCCTTGCAATGGGAGATAACTCATCTCGAAAAGGAGTTGGATAGCGCAAACTAAAATCATGCTCTTCCTTTGTACGGTCAGCAGTATTAACAACACGATCATACAAATGAATACGTTTAGCATATTCCGATGCTGCAAGTAATTGCTTATCAGTCATGTTGCGCAACTCCCAATTCCACTCTCGATTACCCTCGAAGCGTAAATTCATGGCATAAAGCCGCTCACCCCTAATGAAACCTTTGCGACTTGCCATCGTATCGATTTCTTGGTCACCAACCTTGGTTCTCGCTGGGGCTTGATTCGATTTACCTAGCTCTTCTCGTGCAAGTTGGCCATAAAAGTTGTATTGGTTATCTATCAACTCAAAACTCTCTTTGGCTTTAGCGTCCTGGCCCTCAACTTTTAAAGCGCGCCCATACCAATAGGTCCAAGCAGGATCACGACCTCTCACTACAGGATTCATGCCCTCGATGGCATTCTTGACTAAGGTCCAATCTTTGGCGCGCAAGCCTGCTCTTACTTTCCATTCCTGACTTTCTGCAGATAACAATTCGTTATATCCAAGCTCTTGTTGGAAACGATAAGCATCATCAGCCTTAGGATCTAATTTCTTTGCTAGGAATTGGCCGATCACACCCCACGCTACTGCTTGATTCTCTTTACTATACCGAGAAGCGCTCTGAGAAAAATCTCGATACGTCTTGGCAGGGTCTGCTTTTGCAGCCTTTACAATCTCGGTAATCGGATCTTCACCACCGAGGCGCCTAGCCATAGTATCAAAGCCTTTTTCACTCGCAGCTCGCCCAATCGCTTTAGCCTCGCTGGGAGTCATCCCACCAGCAGCGACTAATAAAGGCACTAACTCTTGGCATGCTTGGCCAAAATAACTAGGGTCTAACAACACCGAACGCGAATCTATAGCCAGCTTTGTGGGATTTTCACCTTGAGATAATTTAGAAAGCAGAGCGTAACACTTCACTTGAGTGTCATCATCTAAAACAAACTTGGCATACTCCGCATCAAAACGTGACCAATCTTTTCTTTTGCCCAAAACCAATAACCAATCATTACGCATTCGATCAGCCAAAGCAGTGCCTTGGTATTGATTCAAAAATGCTACTACTTGAGCATCCGCACTATAGTCACCTCTTGGGCCGCCAGCGCTATCAAACATTTGGGGCTTAATGCGAAAGTACGCCACATAATCATCAAATGGATAGTTCACTAGATTGCTTGCAAGCTGCTGGGCCCGAAACACATCATTCTTTTTTGCCGCTTCACGCAAATTAATAAACATCCGGTCTGCATCGGTGATTTCTGGTGCTGCTGCCTTACTTTCGTATGATTTAGGTAGCTTGGGCTTTTTTATTTTTTCAGCAAAAGCACTATTAGTAGCTAAAGCCAGGCCCAAAATGAGGGCTCCCGCGATGCGCTGATATTTGCTTTTCTGAACAGCAGACTTCATATTCACAATCTAGCCCTATTGATATTTACTTGATGGTAATGTACTTACTATAAATTATAATTTTCGCCTGATAATCATAGATATGCACGGTAATTCTCCAAAAACTCTAAGGCAGGATTTGTTAAAACGGCGCAAAGAATTTGCTGCCGGGCAAAATCATGCTGTCATGACTGAAAACCTGATTGCAAAACTCAATCAATTCTTAATCAGCGCCGGCAATTCCTTGCAATCTATCGCCCTCTACTGGCCTATCCAGGATGAAGTGGACTTACGACCCGCCTTATTAGCATGGGCAAACTCAGAATCGAATAGACAACTAGCCTTGCCATTTGCGCGTCCTGACAAGCATCTCGATTTTTATCAATGGCAAGATGGTGATCGTCTCATCCCCAGTCAGCATGGGGTACCAGAGCCCGATCCAAGTAATTTCAAAAGACTAGCCCTCACCCCAGATTGCATTTTGATTCCTTGCGTAGGGTGGTCTAGCTCGAATCTTGGCTCAAATACACACTACTGGCGTCTAGGGTATGGCGGGGGATATTTTGATCGTACCTTAGCTCAACTGAGAAAAGATAAGCCAACTTTAATCTGTATCGGGATTGGCTTTGATTGGCAAAAAGTAGATGATGCTCAGTGGACAGCCCAAACACATGATGAGCCACTCGATATTCTGATCACCGAATCAGGAATTTTTCGTTAAATCCAAGTTGTTTGCAATGGCTAAAACAGCATCCGCCTGATTTAAAGAATAGAAGTGCAACCCTGGCGCACCCGCAACCAAGAGCTGATCACATAAATCAGTTACTACCTCTTCACCAAAAGCACGGATCGAAGCAATATCATCTCCATATGACTGGAGACGCAAACGTATCCAGCGTGGAATCTCTGCACCGCAAGCATCGGAGAAACGCAGCAACTGAGTGCTATTGGTAATGGGCATAATGCCCGCAATCACAGGCTGCGTTACACCTAGGTCATATGCTTCATCAACAAAACGAAAGTACGCATCACTATTATAAAAATACTGGGTAATGGCTGAATTTGCCCCTGCCTTCATCTTCTGCACAAAGAAACCAACATCGCTCGCAGGAGATTTAGCCTGAGGATGGGTTTCTGGATAAGCAGCTACATCAATATGAAACCAATCACCTGTCTCTGCTCGAATAAATTCCACTAGCTCATTAGCGTGATGAAACTCACCATACTGACCCATGCCAGAAGGTAAGTCTCCGCGTAAGGCGACTATGCGCTGAATTCCCAAATCTTTGTACTGCTGCAACATTTCACGAACACTCTCTCGAGAGCTACCTACGCAAGATAAGTGTGGCGCTACAGCAGCACCTGCCGCATGAATTTCACTCACTACTTTCAAGGTGCCAGACTGTGTAGATCCACCAGCACCAAAAGTCACGGAATAAAACGCGGGCTTGAGAGTTTCACTCAAACGCTCGCGGACAAGATGCAACTTTTTCTCGCCTTCAGGCGTCTTTGGCGGGAAAAATTCGACGCTTAATTCCATGATCTTGGGCCTGTTTTTCTAGAATGGGTTAATAACGATAGTGGTCAGTTTTGTATGGGCCTTCCTTCGTTACACCAATATAAGTAGCTTGCTGATCTGACAATTCCGTTAACACAGCATTCAAGGTCTTCAACTGCAAACGAGCCACTTTTTCGTCCAAGTGCTTAGGCAATGTATAAACTCCGACTGGGTATTTATTTGTACCAACTGCACTCCACAATTCAATCTGCGCAATCACTTGATTGGCGAATGATGAGCTCATGACATAAGAAGGGTGACCAGTTCCACAACCCAAATTTACCAAACGGCCTTTTGCCAAAATGATGATCCGTTTTTCAGGCAAACCATTCGCTGCTGGGAAAATCACATGGTCAACTTGTGGCTTAATTTCTTCCCACTGATATTTTTCAATACCAGCAACATCGATCTCATTATCAAAGTGACCGATGTTACAAACAATCGCTTGATTCTTCATCTTAGCCATATGGTCATGGGTAATGACATGGTAGTTTCCAGTTGCTGAAACAAAGATATCGGCTTTATCAGCAGCGTAGTCCATCGTTACAACGCGGTAGCCTTCCATGGCTGCCTGTAATGCACAAATTGGGTCTACTTCGGTAACCCATACCTGAGCAGATAAAGCACGTAAAGCTTGTGCAGAACCCTTACCTACGTCACCATAACCACACACCACGGCCACCTTACCGGCAACCATCACGTCTGTAGCACGTTTGATTGCGTCTACCAAAGACTCACGGCAACCATACAGATTGTCAAACTTACTCTTTGTTACTGAGTCGTTCACATTAATTGCTGGGAACTTTAATTCACCTTTAGCAAACATTTGGTACAGACGATGAACACCCGTTGTGGTTTCTTCTGTAACGCCTTTTACCTTCTCTAAACGAGTGGAATACCAAGTTGGATCTTGTGCCAATTTTTTCTTAATGGCAGAAAATAGAATGGTTTCTTCTTCGCTCGTTGGATGATTCAAACAGGCTTGATCTTTTTCAGCACGCGCGCCAAGATGTAATAGCAGGGTAGCATCGCCGCCATCATCCAAAATCATATTGGTATAGCCGCCATCCGCCCATTCAAAAATACGATGGGTAAAGTCCCAATATTGCTCAAGAGTTTCGCCTTTGATTGCGTATACAGGAGTGCCGTTAGCAGCAATTGCTGCAGCAGCATGATCTTGAGTTGAGAAGATATTGCATGAAGCCCATTGCACTTCAGCGCCCAATGCTTCGAGCGTCTCAATCAATACCGCAGTTTGGATGGTCATATGCAATGAACCAGTAATGCGCGCACCACGAAGGGGCTGCCCTGCAGCAAACTCATCACGAATGGCGATCAAACCAGGCATCTCAGTTTCAGCAATGGCAATTTCTTTACGGCCAAAGTCAGCCAAAGAAATATCGGCAATTGCGCAACGAGTTGCAACAAAATTATTTATATCAGTAACGGTATTCATTAATGCTCCAGCTAATAACGATCCAATGCTGGAGTAGAAACTCGCTAGCCATTGAACCATGGGTTAGCGAGCGCGGTTGCAATGAGTAAATCCTATTGAGGAATCTACTCCCTTCAAGCCTGGGGAAGTGCTGGGATCTAGCACTCCTTGCAACGCTCCTTGAAGGTATGGAGAAATTGTAATCAATTTCTCCATATTTAGCTTTAGTACAGCTCAATACCACTTATTTGATGCTTAGAGCCCTGCAGCCGCACGTAATGCTGGCGCCTTATCAGTCTGTTCCCAAGTAAATTCTGGCTCCTCACGACCAAAATGGCCATAAGCAGCAGTCTTACGATAAATAGGACGCAACAGGTTCAACATCTTCACAATACCTTTTGGACGCAAGTCAAAGTGATCCGATACCAATTGCGCAATCTTTTCATCTGATACTTTTCCAGTACCAAAGGTGCTCACCATCACAGAAGTGGGTTTAGCAACACCAATCGCATAGGAAATCTGAATTAAGCACTTACTTGCTAAACCTGCAGCAACAATATTCTTAGCAACATAGCGACCTGCGTATGCAGCGGAACGGTCTACTTTAGACGGATCCTTACCTGAGAAAGCACCTCCACCGTGAGGAGCAGCGCCACCATAGGTATCCACAATAATTTTACGGCCAGTTAAACCGCAATCGCCCTGTGGGCCGCCGATAACAAAACGGCCTGTTGGGTTCACTAAGAAGTTAATAGCACCCTTAATTAAGTGCTTAGGCAGCACTGGTTTGATGATTTCCTCAATAACCGCCTCTCGCAATTTTTCAAGGCTAATATCTTCATCATGTTGAGTTGATAAAACAACTGTGTCAATTGAATCGGGCTTGCCATCAACATAACGTAAGGTTACTTGTGACTTAGCGTCAGGACGCAACCATGTCAAACGACCATCACGGCGTAATTGAGATTGACGTTCAACTAAACGGTGTGCTATGTGAATTGGCAAAGGCATGAGCTCTGCAGTCTCATCACACGCATACCCAAACATCAAGCCTTGGTCGCCGGCTCCTTGATCCAAACCATCGTCATGTGCCTTATCAACGCCTTGGGCAATATCAGGACTTTGCTTGTCATAAGCAACGAGTACTGCACAACCTTTGTAATCAATACCGTAGGCCGTATTATCGTAACCAATTTCACGCAGTGTATTGCGTGCTACTTGAATGTAGTCAACGTTAGCGTTAGTAGTGATTTCGCCAGCTAAAACAACAAGGCCAGTGTTGCATAAGGTTTCTGCAGCAACACGTGCAGTAGGATCTTGAGCCAAGATGGCATCGAGAATCGCATCAGAAATTTGGTCTGATACTTTGTCGGGGTGACCTTCAGAAACAGATTCTGAGGTAAAGAAGTAATCGTTTGCCATTGCATATTCCTTAAAAAATTAACACAATCAATTGGACAACTCGACGTGCCAGGAACCACAACGGCGACGCTTTAGCAGTATTTTTGAATCGCTCTGCAAGTTGCCTTAACTCAGCGATAAATGAATTTTATCTGAAAAACGTCAAATCCATCAACCCCAAATCAAATTTGGCCCTTACGCCATCATTGAATATCATTAGGGTGTGCGAAAACCCCTACTAAAACTTAGCCTCAATCTGATTGCTGCGCTTCCCTTATCAATAGCTCAGGTAATTGGTGCCTCTTTGGGGGTCTTGGCTTACCTAGGATCTAGCCACTATCGCTCCCTCTTTCGTCCTCAATATCAAGCAGTTGTGACTGCTAAAAACCTGCCTTTTAAGCTATGGGAAGCCATTAGAGCATCTGGAATGCTATTTTCTGACAGCTTATGGATTTGGCGTAACCCGCAAAAAGCACTTGCTTTAGTGGAAGTGCAAAACTGGGATTTAGTTGAGGCGGCCATCAGTGAAGGTCATGGACTAGTGATGTTGACCCCGCATCTGGGTGGCTTTGAAATTATTCCCCGTGTCTTGGCGCAGCATTTTCCAGCAACCATCCTTTACCGGCCATCACGCCAAGCTTGGTTAAATGAAGTGGTTGAGGAAGGCAGGGCCTATCCCAATATGCATTTTGTGCCAACGAACTTAAATGGGGTTCGTCAAATGACTCGCGCCTTAACTCGTGGTGAGGCCATCGGCATTCTTCCCGATCAAGTGCCCAGTGGGGGTGAAGGAGTGTGGGTGCCATTCTTTGGGCGACCCGCATACACCACGCCGCTACCAGCACGTTTAGCTAACCGTAACAACACACCAGTGGTGATGTTTACTGCCAAACGTAAAGGCTTAGGTCAGGGCTGGTTAATGCAGGCCATAAGACTCTTGCCTTTATCAGAGGATGCGACTATTGGCGCTGCTG
>JBILYO010000014.1:0-21360 GCA_044377685.1 Polynucleobacter sp.
GGGCGGGTTTGCTAGATCGCGCTGAAGCATCTCTTAATCGCGTAGGGCCTGGGAAATTTGCAGCACCTGCAAAAGAGAGTCTATTAGAGATGTATCAGATAGAGCGTGATTGGAAAAAAGCCATCATTTCAGCTAGTCAGCTTGAAAAGCTTCAAGGTAAATCCCATCAAACTGAGATTGCTCAGTTTCATTGTGAGCTCGGACAAGAAGCGCTGCAGGCAAATGATTTATCTGGCGCTGAGAAATCAATTCAAGAAGCGTTGGGAGTAGTACCAAACCATACCCGGGCCCTGATTTTGCAGGGTGATTACTTGATGGCATTAGGGCAGCCTTCGCAAGCAATTGAAGCATGGAGTATTGTTGCCAGTTCTCATCCAGCCTACATGCATTTGATAGCTGATCGGTGGATGAAGGCACATACCGACTTAGATCAAAGCGCAGTAGGCTTAGAGCGTTTATGTGAATTATTGAATACACAAGCATCTGGAGAGCTTCTAGATGTTGTTCATAAGCAAGTCATGAATATTCGTGGTCTTCAGGCTGCAAATACAATGATCTCTGAAGTGATGCAGCACTCACCTAGCTTAAGTGCACTCTCAAAATTGGCTGAAACCAGATTAGCTTTAGAGGAGGGTAATGCCAATCCCGAAAGGCTGATGGAGTTGAAATCCATCTTGCATCTCCTACGCCAGCGCACTACCAGCTTAGCAAGATATACCTGCGGTAACTGCGGCTTTCGGGCAAGACGCTTTTATTGGCAATGTCCTGGATGTAACAATTGGGAGGCATACTCCCCAAGACGTAGTGAGGGTGTCGCGCCTAGCGGCCCATCGATGTAATACCATGTGCTGAATCAGTTTTTATAGGAATTCATTTTGAAAGTTACCATCATCGGAAGCGGTTACGTAGGTTTAGTTACTGGCGCCTGTCTAGCCGAGCAGGGTAACAACGTCTTCTGTCTTGACCTGGATCCCAAGAAAATTGAGATCCTTAACTCTGGTGGCGTTCCTATTTATGAACCAGGCTTGAAAGAAATGATCGAGCGTAATCGTGCTGCTGGTCGTTTGCAGTTTTCAACAGATATTGCCGCCTCTGTAGCGCATGGTGATATTCAATTTGTTGCTGTAGGTACCCCGCCTGATGAAGATGGATCGGCTGACTTGCAGTATGTAGTTGCAGCTGCTCGCAACATCGGCCGTCATGCTTCGACCCCTAAAGTAATTGTAGATAAATCTACTGTTCCTGTAGGGACTGCTGACAAAGTCACAGCAGCGATTACTGAAGAATTAGAGAAGAGGGGATTATCTGCGGATTTATGTTCAGTAGTTTCCAATCCAGAATTCTTAAAAGAGGGTGCTGCAGTCGAAGACTTTATGCGTCCAGATCGAATTGTGATTGGCACCGAAAATACTCCAGCCGGACTGCGTGCTAAAGAGCAAATGCGTAAGTTATATGCACCGTTTAACCGTCACCATGAGCGTACCTACTACATGGATGTCAAAAGTGCTGAGCTCACAAAGTACGCCGCCAATGCGATGTTGGCGACCCGCATCTCCTTTATGAATGAATTGGCTAATTTGGCAGATTTAGTGGGGGCCGATATTGAGGCAGTGCGCCAAGGTATTGGATCAGACTCTCGAATTGGTTTTGGTTTTCTTTATCCAGGCACTGGTTACGGTGGTTCTTGCTTTCCTAAAGATGTTTCAGCACTCTCTAAGACTGCGAATGAGCATGGAAGAGATCTCAAGATCTTGCAGGCTGTAGAAGCCGTTAATGAGGCACAAAAATATACTCTCGTCGAAAAGATTGATAAGCGTTTTGGCAAAGATTTGAAGGGTATGAAGTTTGCCTTATGGGGTTTGGCATTTAAGCCAAATACTGACGATATGCGTGAGGCTCCTAGTCGCATTATTATTGGCGAATTAGTCAAGCGTGGCGCAC
The DNA here is from genome assembly GCA_044377685.1 of Polynucleobacter sp. Lineage (GTDB taxonomy): Bacteria > Pseudomonadota > Gammaproteobacteria > Burkholderiales > Burkholderiaceae > Polynucleobacter. Next base: position 1,942 of record JBILYO010000014.1, read on the forward strand.
AAGTCCTTGCATTTGATCCGGTCGCCATGAAAGAAGCGCAACACTGTCTTGATTTGGACTTCAAAGGCAATCCAGAAGGCTTGAAAAAGGTTTCTATGGTGAGCGACCCTATGGCCGCCTTAGATGGTTGTGATGCTTTGGTCATCGTGACAGAGTGGAAAGCTTTCCGAAGCCCTGATTTTGATTTAGTAAAACAAAAGTTGAAGAACCCAATCATCTTTGATGGTCGAAATCTGTATGAGCCTAGCACTATGCAAGAGTTAGGTATTGAATATCTAGGCATTGGACGACATAATTAAAGCGGCAAAATATCAATAGTCAATAGAAAATATTAGAAAAGTCTGAAGTGGAAAAAGCTAACCGAGAACAGTTCTCTAAAACACGTTTACTAGTGGTGGGCGATGTCATGTTAGATCGCTATTGGTTTGGTGATACCAAGCGGATTTCGCCAGAGGCGCCTGTTCCTATCGTACAGGTTGAAAAAATCGATGAACGTTTAGGTGGCGCTGCTAATGTGGCGCGTAACGTCGCAGCTCTAGGTGCACAAACGACGATTTTAGGAATTGCAGGTAATGATGAACCTGGCAAGCGGGTGATTGAGCTTTTAAAGGCTAGCGGTGTTGATAGTCAGTTAGAAATTGATGCCAAAGTTCCCACCATTGTGAAACTGCGCGTGATTGCACGTCAGCAGCAATTGATTCGTTTGGATTTTGAAGAAACTCCTAGTGAACAAGCATTGGCACATAAATTGGAGCGCTTTGAGAAGTTGGTTGGTAGTGCTGATGTTGTCATTTTGTCTGACTACGGAAAAGGTGCCTTAGGTCAAGTAGCCCATATGATTGAACAGGCGCGTGCACAGAAAAAGGTCATATTGGTTGATCCTAAAGGTGAAGACTATGAAAAATATCGAGGAGCAACGGTCCTAACACCCAATCGCAGCGAGTTACGCCAAGTAGTTGGTCAATGGACTAGTGAAGATGATCTCACTCGTAGAGCACAAGATCTGCGTCGTTCATTAAACCTTCAAGCTTTGCTCTTAACTCGCTCTGAAGAAGGTATGAGCCTATTTACAGAGCAGGGCGTCAGTCATGTTAAAGCTCAAGCGAGAGAGGTGTTTGACGTCTCTGGTGCTGGCGATACAGTGATCGCTACTCTTGCAGTGGCATTAGCAGCTAAATGGCCGCTAGAAAAGGCGATGGGCTTAGCGAATCGCGCTGGTGGTATTGTGGTTGGTAAGTTAGGTACTGCAACCGTGACTTCAGAGGAATTACAGTGACTATTATCGTAACTGGTGCAGCAGGATTTATTGGGGCTAATATTGTTCAGGCGCTGAATGCCCGCGGTGAAAAAAATATCATTGCGGTTGACGATTTGCGTCCTGCAGATAAATACCGCAATCTGGCTGATTTAGACATCATTGATTACCTCAACAAAGAAGAATTTTTAGAGGCCTTTAGAAGCGGTCGCTTTGGTAAGGTGAAAGCAGTCTTTCATGAGGGCGCCTGTTCCGACACCATGGAAACAGATGGCATTTTTATGATGGCCAATAACTATCGCTACACCATGGACTTGTTAGATATCTGTACTGAACAAAAAGTACAACTCTTATATGCCTCCTCTGCAGCTACTTATGGCGGTTCAGAGGTATTTGTAGAAAGTCGTGAGCATGAGAAGCCGCTGAATATTTATGGCTACTCAAAGTTTTTATTTGATCAAGTTATGCGCAAGCGCTTTGCTGAAAAAGCGAATACTGCACAAGTTGTCGGTTTTAGGTATTTCAATGTGTATGGACCGCGTGAATCCCATAAAGGACGTATGGCTTCTGTAGCTTTTCATCAGTATCACCAGTACAAAGCAAATGGCCATGTGAAATTATTCGGCGAGTATGGTGGCTATGGCCCTGGCGAACAAAGTCGTGATTTTGTTTCAGTTGAGGATGTCATCAAAGTAAATCTCTATTTCTTAGATCATCCTGAAATGAGTGGGATCTTTAATTTAGGTACTGGTCGTGCGCAACCGTTTAATGATGTGGCATTTGCTGTGGCCAATGCAATGCGTAAATTAGATAAGGTACAACCAGCAAGCCTCGCCGAATTGGTGAAAGAAAAAGCAATTGAATATATTCCTTTTCCAGACGCGCTTAAAGGGAAGTACCAATGCTTTACTCAAGCTGATTTGACGAAGTTGCGTGCAGCAGGATATACCGAGCCCTTCTTGACTGTGGAGCAAGGCGTGGGCCGTTATATTGAGTGGCTTGAAGCTAATGCTGGATTTTTAGCCAGTCCTTTGGATGCAAAATAAACTGCGGATGATTTAGCAGCTTTATTCTTTCCCTTTTACTGCTTTACTGATTCTTTTGTAGTCGACATAAAGCAGTCATCATTTATTTTTTCTGTCCGTTGTAAGTAGTCCACGCATCTAAGCTGCGTGGATTTTTTATTTACTTCAGGAGAAAGAATGACTCAATATATTACGTATAAGGCGGTACAAGGCTTTATTAAGGCCATCACATTTTCGACTGCGATTCTAGTAGGTGGTTTGAGTATTGCAGCCGCTGAGCCTGTCAACGTTAATACAGCAACTCAATCAGAGCTAGAAAGTATTAAAGGCATTGGCCCTGCTAAGGCCAAAACGATTATTGCCGAACGCTTAGATGGGGGTCATTTTCAAGATGCTAATGACTTGCAAAAGCGTGTCAGGGGTATTGGTATGAAATCAGTAGAAAAAATGGTGGATAACGGCTTAACAATAGAAGCCCCTAGCTCTTTTCGAGAGCCTAATGGTAAAACCCAAAAGGAAGGTTCTGGAAGACGTGGTTCTCGTGGTCAGGCTAGTACGCGCCATCAGTCGGAGCGTGCGGGACCTAGCCGCAGAAATTAAACCCTTTAGAGTTTAGGTCTGCTTATGGCTAAAATGGCCTTATGAGCAAACCAACATATTTAACCATTTCACAAACGGTGGGCAACACGCCTCTGGTGCGTTTACAACGTATTTCTGGCCAAGAGAATGAAGCTCGCAATAATGTGATCTTGGGTAAATTAGAAGGCAATAATCCAGCCGGGTCGGTCAAAGATCGACCTGCGCTGTCGATGATCATGCGCGCCCAAGAGCGCGGCGAAATTAAACCAGGCGATACTCTCATTGAAGCTACTAGCGGAAACACAGGCATTGCTTTGGCAATGACAGCCGCGATGTTGGGTTACAAGATGATTTTAGTAATGCCGGAAAATCAAAGTATTGAGCGTCGACAAAGTATGGCGGCGTATGGTGCGGAACTGATGTTGACTGCTGCTTCTGGCGGTATGGAATTTGCTAGAGACTATGCTTTGCAATTACAGCGAGAAGGGCGCGGTAGATTGCTAGATCAATTTGCTAATCCTGATAATCCTCGTGCCCATATTGAAACGACCGGCCCTGAGATTTGGCGAGATACGGATGGTCAGGTTACCCATTTTATTTCGGCAATGGGTACTACGGGAACGATTACCGGCGTATCTACTTATCTCAAATCCATGAATCCCAATATTCAGATTATTGGTGCGCAGCCTGAGGAGGGTTCACAGATTCCGGGTATTCGTAAATGGGCGCCCGAGTATTTGCCTAAAATTTATGAAAGTGACAAAGTTGATCGCATTGAATATGTTACTCAGGCTGATGCAGAGGAGATGGCACGGCGTTTAGCCGCTCAAGAAGGTATCTTCTGCGGGATCTCAGCTGGAGGAGGTTTAGTGGTCGCCCTGCGTATTGCACGACAAGTAGAAAACGCGACCATCGTGTTCATCGTTTGTGATCGTGGAGACCGCTACCTATCTACAGGAGTGTTTCCAGCTTAATTCTGTTTAGTCTTTTTGACGACCTTGGTTTTCTTAGGCTTTGATTTTGCACTATTAGGTTCGGAAGCTTTAGTCGGATTAATGATAGGAACAACGCTTTGGTTTTTATAGCCGAGCTCTTGCGCAAACTCAGCTACGCTTTGAGCGTAAAAGTAACTGCGGTTGTATTGAACAATCGTCAGAAAATTATTTAAACCTACAACGTAATAAACTTGGTCAGAGCCATCCTTATCGGGATATGGTAAGTCGACAATCAATGCCCTACTTTGGGGTGCGATGCCACCAGTTTGCAGATCTCCTTGCCGCGGCGTCAGAATTCCTTTTTCAATGAGCTCTTGAACAGAGTATTTCAGTTGAGGCTCACCATCAGCTAATGCTCGTGCTGCTGTGATAGCTTGGTCTTGTATCGGAAAGTAAATCGGCATACCTGTTTGCCAGCCATGCATCTTCATAAAATTAGCAACACTAGCAATGGCATCTTTTGAACTTTGTCTAAGATCTATACGGCCATCACCATCACCGTCCACTGCAAAGTTACGAATACTGCCGGGCATAAATTGGGGTAAGCCAATCGCGCCAGCATATGAGCTGCTTTGATTAAGGCAGGCATTAAAGCGAGCTTGATTTACACCTAAGGAGTTATTGTTAGATGGCAACTTTCCACCGGCTTCGTTCCAGCACATCAATATCAGATCTTTGAGTTGATCTTTAAAAAGCTGTTCTCGGGTGAGTTTATTGGGGGTATCCGGATAACTGAATGCAAGAGTTGAAAGAACATCTTTGACTCTAAAAGTACCGGTTTGACGTCCATAGATGGTTTCTATGCCAATAATCGCAACGATCAGTTCAGCTGGTACTCCTGTCAACTGTTCTGTTTGACTCAAAAAAGCCTGATTTTGCTCCCAAAAGGCTCGACCAGCCTTGAGGCGGACTGGTTCAATAAAGCGCTGGCGGTATACCAACCAATTCTTTTTAAACGTTGCCGATGGGGGTAATACCAATTTGCGTATTGACGGAATCGTTTTAGCATCCAAGAAGCCTGCTTCTATGCTTGAAAGTGGGATTTGGTGAGTCTGAGATACCTGAGCCATGAGCTCGTTGAGATTTTGGCTAGAACGGGCTTCAGGGACTACTTCGTCAGCTTGGTTTACGATGGGCTGTTGAACCTGATTGGATTGATTATTTACTGGATTGTTAGGTTGTATGGGGGTGTTTGAGCACGCTCCCAAAAGTAAGCCTAAAAGTAGGTAGGAAATGCACAATTTCATGTCGAGATTAGATTATAAAATTACAGTTTTGCTATTAAGGAATTTGAGTAATGACAACAGGATACATAACTCATCCAGACTTTCTGAAACATGAGATGGGAAGCCATCATCCAGAGTGTCCCGAGAGAATTCAGGCAATTAACGATCATTTGATTCGTAGCGGTGTTGATCACTTTTTACACCATTTAGACGCTCCCTTGGCGACTGAAGACCAGCTTGAGTTGGTTCATAGCCCAGATCACGTCAGTTTTGTTAGAGATAGCGCCCCTGAGAGTGGCTATTTCATGTTAGATGGCGATACGATCATGAATCCTCACACTTATAGAGCTTCATTGCGTGCTGCTGGAGCAGCTATTGCAGGCGTAGATGCGGTGATGAAGGGTGAAGTGGAAAATGTGTTTTGTGCAGTAAGACCACCGGGTCATCATGCCGAGCCTACACGTTCCATGGGATTTTGCCTGTTTGATAACGTTGCTATTGCTGCACGTTACGCCATGGCAACTTATGGGATCGAACGCGTCGCTATCATTGACTTTGATGTTCACCATGGTAATGGCACAGAGGCTGCATTTTTGAATGAACCCAATGTGTTGATGTGTAGTTTTTATCAACACCCTTTTTATCCTTATAGCGGCTTAGATAATGGGGATAATATGGTGAATATTCCTTTACCAGCATCTACTCGTGGCGATGTAGTGCGCTCTATTGTGGAGGAACGCTGGCTTCCAGCATTACGTAATTTCGAGCCACAACTCATCATTATTTCTGCTGGTTTTGATGCTCACCGTGAAGATGATTTGGGGCAAATGGGTTTAGTTGAGGATGATTATGTGTGGATTACTCAGCGCCTAAAAGAGATTGCTAAGGAATATGCACAAGGTCGCATTGTTAGTTGCCTAGAGGGCGGCTATAACCTTTCGGCCCTAAGCCGCAGCGTAGTCGCACATGTTAAAGCGCTCGCAGATATCTAATGAATGGACACTGAAGGTAAATGATGGCCAATATTTATGAACAAGGATTGGATCGTAATTCAGCGAATTACACACCCATTACACCTCTCTTGTTTTTAGAGAGATCAGCAGAAGTTTATCCAAATCGTATTGCAGTCATTCATGGAAAATTTCGTCAAACCTGGATGCAAACTTATGAGCGTTGCCGCCGTCTTGCAAGTGCTTTGCAAAAGCATGGCATCGGATTGGGTGATACCGTCGCAGTAATGTTGCCTAACACTCCGCCAATGGTAGAGGCTCACTTTGGTATTCCAATGGCTGGTGCAGTGCTCAATGCTTTAAATACCCGCTTAGATCCAGAATCAATTGCCTTTATGCTCAATCATGGTGAAGCTAAAGTGGTCATCGTAGATCCTGAGTTTTCTGGTGTGATGAAAAAAGCATTAGAGCTTGTTAGGAAAGAAAGTCATCGCGACATTTTGCTAATTGATGTTGAGGAAAAAGAGCTTGTTGTGCCAGGTGAAAAGTTAGGCCAACTCACCTATGAGAAGTTTCTTGCAGAAGGAGACCCCAACTTTGCTTGGCAGATGCCAGCAGATGAGTGGCAAGCAATATGTCTTAACTACACTTCAGGTACTACTGGAAATCCTAAAGGAGTGGTTTACCATCATCGCGGAGCAGCCATTAATGCCGTATCGAATATTTTGGACTGGGATATTAATAAGCACCCAATTTACTTATGGACTCTGCCAATGTTCCATTGTAATGGCTGGTGCTTTCCATGGACGATTGCCGCTCGAGCTGGCGTTAATGTATGTTTACGCCGAGTAGATGCAGAGCATATTTTTGCAGCAATTAAAGAGCATGGTGTCACACACTATTGCGCTGCTCCAATTGTGCACAACTTATTAGTGAATGCTCCAGATGAAATGAAGGTGGGTCTACCTACAGGCGTTAAGGGTTTAATCGCTGGCGCAGCACCTCCTGCCTCGATCATCGAAGGGATGGAAAAGCTGGGCTTTGATTTAACGCATGTGTATGGTTTGACAGAGGTGTATGGTCCTGCCGCTGTATGTGTGAAGCAAGACGAATGGAATAGCCTCGATATTGGTGAGCGTGCCCGCCTAAACGCAAGACAAGGTGTGCGCTATCACATGCAGCAAGCCATTACGGTTTTAAATACAGAAACAATGAAACCTGTGCCTGCCGATGGAGAAACCATGGGTGAGATTATGTTTAAGGGCAACATTGCAATGAAGGGCTATCTCAAGAATGAGAAGGCTACTAAAGAGGCCTTTGAAGGTGGTTGGTTCCATTCAGGTGACTTGGCCGTAATGAATCCTGATGGATATATCAAGATTAAAGATCGCAGTAAGGACATTATTATTTCTGGAGGAGAAAATATTTCCTCAATTGAGGTTGAGGATGTGCTGTATCGTCACCCAGCAGTGATTGCAGCAGCAGTAGTGGCAAAGCCTGATCCTAAGTGGGGTGAAACCCCTTGCGCCTTCTTAGAGATTAAGCCTGGGTTTGAGGTCACTCCAGCCGATATCATCGCCCATTGCAAGCAGCATTTAGCAGGATTTAAGGTTCCCAAGGCCATTGTATTTGGCGAGCTTCCGAAGACTTCTACAGGAAAAATCCAGAAGTTTGAGCTTCGCAAACAGGCTGGGTCAGCCAAGGCCATAGATGTTTAATTCCATCAAATGGAATGAGTCAGGCCTAAGCCTGCAGAGACGGATAAAATAGTAATTGATCCGTCCATATGACGGTAATGACATAAACCTATATTGTTTTTGTAAACGTTTTGCCAACATTGAGAATTCCAGATGAAAATCTTAGTAGCTGTTAAACGCGTTGTTGATTACAACGTGAAAGTGCGCGTCAAGTCTGATAACTCTGGCGTAGATATTGCTAATGTCAAGATGAGTATGAATCCTTTTGACGAAATTGCTGTTGAAGAAGCAGTGCGACTCAAAGAGGCTGGTATTGCAACTGAAGTAGTAGTTGTGACCGCTGGCGTAAGCCAATGTCAGGAAACCTTGCGTACGGCTTTAGCGATTGGTGCCGATCGCGGCATTTTGGTCGAAACTGATGCTGAGTTACAACCCCTAGCGGTAGCAAAAATTCTGAAGGCCTTAGCAGAAAAAGAAGCTGCTCAGATCATCATTCTCGGCAAGCAAGCAATTGATGATGATAGCAATCAAACTGGCCAGATGTTGGCAAGCTTACTGGACATTCCGCAGGCTACTTTCGCATCTAAATTAGTTATAGCCGACGGTAAGGCAACTGTCACACGTGAAGTCGATGGCGGTTTGGAGACTATTGCGCTCACTTTACCTGCGGTAATCACAACGGATTTACGTTTAAATGAGCCGCGTTATGTCACCCTACCTAACATCATGAAGGCTAAGAAAAAGACTTTAGATATTGTGAAGCCTGAAGATCTTGGTGTGGATATTGTTCCTCGCCTCAAGACAATTAAAGTGGAAGAGCCGCCTAAGCGCTCAGCTGGCGTGATGGTGGCTGATGTTGCAGCTTTAGTGGAAAAACTCAAAAATGAAGCGAAGGTGATCTAAATGGCTGCTCTTGTAATTGCTGAACACGACAATCTTTCTTTAAAGCCGGCAACCTTAAATGCTGTTGCAGCTGCTTTGCAATGCTCCCCGGAAGTTGACATTCTGGTTGCTGGAAGCGGTGTAGATGCCGTCGCAGCAGCAGCTGCACAAATTACCGGTGTGCGTAAAGTGATCCAAATAGATGCTGCTACATTGGCTGACCATTTGGCCGAGCCTTTAGCTGCGCAGATTCTGAATGTGGCTGGTGCTTATAGCCATCTTTTAGCGCCAGCTACCGCTAATGGCAAGAACGTGATGCCCCGTGTCGCTGCTAAATTAGATGTGGCGCAGTTATCGGATATTACTAAGGTAGTCAGTGCAGATACATTTGAGCGTCCAATTTATGCAGGTAATGCAATTGCTACTGTGCAATCAGCTGATCCAGTGAAAGTGATTACTGTGCGTACTACTGGTTTTGATCCAGTATCAGCAACTGGTGGTTCTGCTGCTATAGATCAACAAGCTGCTACTGATAGTGCTGGCAATTCTTCTTTTGTTGGGCGTGAACTGACCAAATCTGATCGTCCAGAGTTAACTGCTGCGAAGATTATTGTTTCTGGTGGTCGCGGTCTTGGATCTGGAGAAAAGTACCAAGAGATCATTGCCCCGTTAGCAGATCAGTTGGGCGCTGCCTTAGGCGCATCACGTGCTGCAGTGGATGCTGGCTACGTACCAAATGATTACCAGGTAGGTCAAACTGGAAAGATTGTTGCTCCACAGCTCTATATTGCAGTCGGCATCTCTGGCGCTATTCAGCATTTAGCTGGAATGAAAGACTCTAAAGTGATCGTTGCCATCAACAAAGATCCAGAAGCACCGATTTTTGCTGTTGCTGATTATGGTTTGGTTGCTGATTTAAACACTGCTGTACCAGAGCTGACAAAAGCACTTAGTTAGGCTCAATCTAAAGGAGCTGTAATGCCTTATGTAGCACCCGTTAAAGATATGTTATTCGTGATGAATGAATTAGCGGGGCTCGCTGAGGTAGTGACATTTCCTTCATACGCAAAAGCGGGTGCTGATATAGATTTGGCGCCAGCTATTTTGGAAGAATCAGCAAAGTTTACTCAAGACATAGTCGCCCCACTAAATTGGCCTAGCGATCAAAATCCCAGCTCATTAAAGGATGGCGTAGTCACGACTTCTCCAGGCTTTAAGAATGCCTTTGAGCAATTTGCTGCTGCTGGATGGCAAGGGGTTATTCATCCTGCAGAGTTTGGTGGGCAAGGTTTACCAAAATTGATTGCCACTCCCTGTTTCGAGATGGTGCATTCAGCAAGCCTTTCTTTTGCCTTATGTCCTATGCTCACTGATGGTGCGATTGAGGCTTTGCTCACTGCTGCAAGCCCTGAACTTCAAGAAAAATTTGTACCTCAGATGATTGCTGGTGAGTGGACTGGCTCAATGTGTTTAACAGAGCCTCAAGCTGGATCAGATTTATCAATGGTTCGTGCACGTGCTGTACCAGAGGGTAATGGTACTTACCGAATTTTTGGCACCAAAGTCTATATTACCTATGGTGAGCATGATATGGCTAAAAATATTGTGCACTTGGTGTTAGCAAGAACACCCGATGCCCCAGAAGGCGTCAAAGGCATCTCTTTATTTGTTGTGCCTAAATTATTGGTGAATACAGATGGTTCTTTAGGTGAGCGCAATGATGTTCATTGTGTATCTATTGAGCATAAATTGGGTATTAAGGCTAGTCCAACTGCAGTGTTGCAGTTTGGCGATTATGGTGGCGCTATTGGATATTTAGTTGGCGAAGAAAATCGCGGTCTTGAATACATGTTTGTGATGATGAATGCTGCACGCTTTGCAGTGGGTATGCAAGGTATTGCAGTAGCAGAACGCGCGTACCAAAAAGCGGTGCAGTACGCAAAAGATCGCGTTCAAAGCCGCGACCTAACTGGATCTCCAGGTCCGGTTGCTATTATTCATCAACCTGATGTTAAGCGGATGTTAATGACGATGCGAGCCTATACGGAGTCATGTCGAGCTTTGGCTTATTATGCTGCCGCTGCTTATGATGCTGAACATGCGTCATCTAATGCACAGGATCAAAAAGTAAATCAAGCGATTTATGAATTCCTAGTGCCCATCGTAAAGGGCTTCTCTACTGAAATGTCGATCGAAGTTGCTAGTCTGGGCATACAAGTCCATGGCGGCATGGGATTTATTGAAGAGACAGGCGCTGCTCAGCATTATCGAGACGCCCGTATTTTGACTATTTATGAAGGTACTACAGCGATTCAGGCTAATGATTTGATTGGCCGGAAAACAGTTCGTGATGGCGGTGCTATCGCTAAAGTATTTGCAGGCAAAATAGTACAAACAGAAAAAGATCTTGCCGCTAACAGTTCTGCAGATGCAATGGCTGTGCTGAAACAATTAAGCGCTGCACGTGCAGCATTTGAATCGTCAGTCGACTACATCTTGACTCATGCCCAGAGTGATGTCAAAGCGGTTTACGCAGGGAGCTTTGCTTATTTACGTTTATGTGGGCTGGTATTGGGTGCATGGCAAATGGCTCGCGCCCTCTTAGCTGCGCAGCGGCTGCGTGATTCTGATCCTGGTTTTTATGATGCCAAGATTGCTACAGCACGTTTCTTTGCGGAACATTTATTACCTCAGTCCCAGGCCTTAGCAATCTCTATTGCGGAAAGTGGCCACTCAACTAATGCATTAGAGGTAGAGCAGTTCTAAAGTCATTGGTATTTACTGTGATAACTTTTTAGCTTCATAGATTTGAGAGATAAAAAACTGCTCAAAAGAAATGGCTAAAAAAGTCATCATGACCACTGCACCAAATACTAAAGAAAAAATAACGGTTAATACTACAGGCCAGCCCGAGTGGGTTCGCTTAGCTTCTTCTATATTGGGATTGAATTGGGCATCCCATTTTTCATCAGGACGTAGACCAAAAGTAATCGTTGTTAACCAGCTTGCTTCAATCACAATAAAGCCAAAGGTGAGGAGTATCCAACCTGGCGCTGAATCAAAGTGATCCGCTTTTAGAAGGCCCCAGCCTGCTAGACCACCTAGTAGAGCAATCAATTGAATCCAAGCCCAGAAGGATTTTAGGCCTTGCAAGTAAAAGCAATTGAAACCGCTGCCTGGAAAAAATAATCCGAGAGCGCAAAAAATGAGTTTATATTTTTTCATGAATTTGATGTTGTGAAAGATATGAGCTTATTTACTGATTGCTATATTGCTGCGTTGGGTAAAGCTCAATACTTCTCGGTCAGCTCCAATCATGAGTAATTGATCACCATTACGGACGATACTGCGATAGTCATTGAGCTCGTATAGAAAATCGTTTTCTAACTCCATGCGAGCAGGCGGGCAACTCATTTTTGTGCTGGTAATTTGCTTGAAGGTAAAACCTTTTGCATCTTCATCTAAAGCAGCAGTAAAGCGATTGCAACCAGTTGAGCCACTGACCCTTTCACCTTTTGCATCAAAAATCATTTGAATGGGATTGCTATTCTCCCCCTGAGGAATCTGGCGGGTCCGAACTTCGCCATTGGCATTGGGGGGTAAATTCCAGCGAGTTAATTCCCATTTGGTATTGCGAAGTTCGCTGCTGGGAGGACTAGTCTTTGCGCCGCAAGGGGGGATGACGTTTGCGCAAGCCGTCAAAAGGGATAGGCTAAGGCAGCAAAGCGTCATGAATAGGCTATTTAAGCTACTTTTAGAGGGGCTAGATAGCGCTATTTTGACAGTCATTATTTTATAAAGCATTGATTTATATAAGTTTTTTACTTATGTTGGTTTTCTATTCTACTGGCTTAAAGACTTAAATAGGTGGAAGAAGTAGGGGTTTTCGTCTAGAATATGAGGTTTTCCGCTCTACCTTGTATTTACTTGTGGAGCTGGAGCCCAAAGTTTTTTGTAGAAATTTCATTGGGTTGTAATCAACCTGTTTTCATTTTAGATTTTAAGGAATAAGTATGGTCGTCATTCGACTGGCACGCGGCGGCTCTAAGAAGCGCCCTTTTTACAGCATTGTTGCTACTGATAAGCGCAACCGTCGCGACTCGAATTTTATCGAGCGTATTGGTTACTTCAATCCAAAGGCAGCTGAAACTGAGCAAGCAATGCGCATTGCTCAAGATCGTTTGACTTACTGGACTGGTGTTGGTGCGCAAGTATCTCCAACCGTTGTTCGTTTGATCAAAAATAATCCTGCTGCTTAAATATTATCTAACTAAACACTTCATCATTTCGATGGAGTTTTTAGTAGCATGATTTTTGGCGGTTTTATTTCGGGAAAATAAGGTGTCTTTCAAATGAGCGCACCTTCCTTAAATGATTTGATTGAGCTTGGCGCCATTTCTGAGGCGCAAGGTTTGCAGGGACAAGTGAAGGTTAGGCCTCACTCATCGGATCCTGTGGCACTTCTATCTTCTAAAGCAGTTTGGTTGTCCTTGATCCCGCGAAGGGATGCTGGCGTTTCTACATCTGTAGAGCAAGCCTCCTTGACGCAATACAAAGTGAAGAGTGCCAAGATGCATAGCGGCAATGTGGTAATGGCGCTAGAAGGAATAGCAGATCGTGATCAGGCGCTTGCCCTAAAGGGCGCTCGCATCTTGGTGGCTCGTGACGCCTTTCCAAAAGCAGAAAGTGATTCTTATTACTGGGTTGATTTGATTGGTTGCGAAGTTACCAATCTACAAGATGAAGTATTGGGTGAGGTAATTGATATTACTGAAAATGGTGCCCATGGCATCATCGTAATCGGTAATCCTGCGACTAAAAAAATCTTGCAACTAGTGCCATTTGTAAAAGAGGTCGTTCACAATGTTGACTTGACCAAGAAAATAATTACGCTCGATTGGCAGTCTGACTGGCAATAGCCCTCTTTGGAAATTGAGATATGCGCTTTGATGTAGTTACCCTTTTCCCGGAAATGTTCTCAGCGTTAACGCAATGGGGGGTGACTGGCCGTGCTTGCGAGCAATCACTTGCTAGTGTCCATCTTTGGAATCCACGAGATTTTTGTTCTGATGTCCGTAAGACGGTAGATGATCGTGCCTATGGCGGCGGCCCAGGCATGGTGATGATGGCTAAACCCCTGGAAGATACCATTGCACAAGTTAAGGCCGCCCATCATGCTGCTGGACTCAAGAGTGGTCCCATTTGTCTTTTGGCTCCGCAGGGCGAGCGTTTTTCTCAGAAAATCGCTGGAAATATTCTGAATGAAAGCAATATCAGCTTCATATGTGGTCGTTATGAGGCTGTAGACCAACGTTTTATCGATCGAAATGTTGATTTACAGCTTTCAATAGGTGATTTTGTAGTGTCTGGCGGTGAAATACCCGCTATGGCCATCATGGATGCAGTGATTAGGTTGATACCAGGAGCCCTTGGGGACGGTGAATCTGCTGTCCAAGATAGCTTTATGAACGGTCTTTTGGACTATCCGCACTATACGAGACCCGAAATATATGAAAATTTATCTGTTCCGGACGTGCTTTTGGGCGGACATCACGCTAAAATAGCAGATTGGCGTCGGCAGAAGTCTTTAGAGCTGACGTTCAGGTTTAGGCCAGATTTAATTGAATCTGCTAGAACCAATGGGTTGCTAACCCGAGAAGATGAACAATTTCTTCGCTCGCTGTGAATACTTTTAGTAGTGTGCAGTTGTGAATGAGTGGTTTAATTTTTGGTTTAGTGAAATTGTTTTAACTGCATCCTCTGTTAGGTCCGCTGATGAATATCTCGGGATTAAACGCTAATAAGATGTTTAAGGATTAAAAATGAATTTGATCGAAAAAATTGAGCAAGAAGAAATTGCTCGCTTAAGTGCTAACAAAACTTTGCCAAGTTTTGCACCTGGTGACACAGTGGTAGTGAGCGTGAACGTTGTTGAAGGTACTCGTAAGCGTGCTCAGGCCTTTGAAGGCGTTGTAATCGCTAAACGCAATCGTGGGCTGAATTCTAGTTTTATCGTACGTAAGATTTCTTCTGGAGAAGGCGTTGAACGTACTTTCCAAACTTACTCACCATTAATTGCAAGCCTTGAAGTAAAACGTCGCGGCGATGTACGTCGTGCGAAGTTATATTACTTGCGCGACCGCTCTGGTAAGTCAGCACGTATTAAAGAGAAGCTGCAAGCACGCACTAAAGCAGTGGCTGCTCCAGCTGCTGAGTAATTCGCTTTGCTGCACGAAAAAAGGCGGCCTCGGTCGCCTTTTTTGTTGCCTTAGAATATGCATATGCCTAAGACCCCAAAGCCCGAAGAAGATCCCATCAATATGGCTGCGCCTCCAGGTTTTGATGCTCGTGCCGTCCCAGTTCATGAGGTTTGCTCTGATCAGGTAAAAGTGTCGCCACTAGCTTTAGATCCAAACTCTCTTAGGCAGCGCTTTCTGGTTCAGCCAATATGGCAACCGGAAATTACCGACGAAAGTCGTCATGTGATGGCGGCGGACATTATTGCTAGGCGTCAAGCTGCAGGGAAGCTTACTCAGGCAGCCGTTCTCATCCCCTTGGTATTGCAAGAGGAAGGTTTATCTGTTTTATTAACCCAAAGAACGGATCATCTTAGGGATCATGCTGGGCAAATTAGTTTTCCAGGTGGCAGGATGGATCCGGGTGATATTGATCCCAATCACACCGCATTGAGAGAGAGTGCAGAGGAAATTGGCCTAGATCAGTCCCGCGTGGAGATTATTGGACATTTGCCCCAGTACCTCACTGTTTCAGGTTATAGCGTCACTCCAGTGGTTGGTTTGGTTCAAGCTCAGGCAGAATATCCTCTGGATGAGTTTGAGGTGGCCGATGTTTTTGAGGTGCCACTCCGTTTTTTGATGGATCCAGCCAATCATCAAGTCAGAGTGTGGCAAAGTGAGCAGGGCGGTCGTCGTTTTTATGCGATGCCGTATGAGAATCGTTTTATTTGGGGCGCTACAGCTGGAATGTTACGTAACCTTTATCATCTATTAAAAGTATGACCTTCTTTTCTATCCTCTTCGCCCTCATTGCTGAGCAATATCGCCCAGTAACCGCTAGCCATTGGATTGCTCGAATGAGCGCCCGTTGGTTGGATTGGGTCGCCGGTGAATTCGGTGGTAAGTCTGAAGAAGGTGCAAGCCCTATTGGTGCGCGCTTGGCTTGTATGGTGGCATTTATTCTCCCAACCTTTTTTGTATTCATGGTTTATGTTGTGTGCATGGTGACTTACCCCATTTTGGGCTTCATTTGGAACATCATCATTGCCTATCTCTTTTTTGGCTTTCGTCAGTTCAGTCATTCGTTTACCTTGGTACATGAAGCGATTGAGAGTCATGACCTTCCAGCGGCACGCGCTGCTTTAGGTGAATGGTATGGACCTGAGCTAGATACTTCTAGCCTGACAGAAACCGAAGTCATTTCTTTAGCATTAGAGCGTGCCATCATTGGTTCACATCGTCATGTCTTTGGTGTCCTTTTCTGGTTCTTAATGCCAATGGGTCCAGCAGGTGTTGTTTTATATCGCCTAGCCGATACTGCTGCACAGCGTTGGTCTAGGCGTGGTGACTTTAATCTCAGTGAAGCGGCACGACATTTTTTCTACGTATTAGATTGGATTCCTGCACGTATCACAGCCATGGGTTTTGCTATTGTGGGTAACTTTGAGGGCGCAGTTTATGGCTGGCGTTATCTCACTCAGAAATGGGGAGATTCATTATCTGGTGTGATTTTGGCTTCAGGTAGTGGTGCACTTGGTGTTCGTTTAGGTGAACCCTTGAGTGAGCCTGATAGTGATGAAGCTCTGCGCATGGCCGAAGCAGGTGAGCCTTTAGTTTATGAAGTAGGTATGGAGCCTACTGAGCGCACGATGCGCTCTGCAGTTGGTCTGGTATGGCGTTTGGTTATCGCTTGGATGGCTTTGTTGCTAATGCTGACCATCGCTGTTTGGCTTGGCTAATACCTTGCAATTGCGTATCGGCTGTTTTTGAATCTGAACGCAACTGCCTAAATAGGGCTAGTCTCTCTGGCGCTATTTCATTTTTCTCTACAGCTTCTCGAACCGCACAATCAGGCTCCACTTGATGAGCGCAGTTATGAAAACGACATTGCCCTAATAGATCTTTAAATTCTCTAAAGGCATGTTGTAGTTCACTGACAGACATGTGGGCTAAACCAAATTCCTGAAATCCAGGTGAGTCAATCAGAGCGCCCAATTTTCCATGAGCGTCTTTACCCCAGGTTTCTGGTAATTCAAAATAACGACAGGCAGTCGTGGTGTGTTTACCAGTATCTAGACGCACTGAATATTCTTGGGTGAGTGCTGCTGCATTCGGCACCCAGGCATTGAGTAAACTCGATTTCCCCATACCTGATTGGCCCACAAATACCGATATTTTCCCTTGAAGAGCTGGGCGAAGTGCTTCAATGGATGCGGGGTCAAATTTAGCTGAAACCTCGCTTACAGGGTATCCCATGCGCGCATAGGGCGCGATGATTTTGCGGGCATGAGTCAAATTATCCTTGAGGTCGCACTTGTTGAGTAGGATATGAAGACCAATTTGATTTGCTTCTGCAGCGACTACCGCTCTACCCAAAAGGTCGGGAGAGAATGCAGGTTGTGTCGCCAGTACCACAAGAATTTGATCTACGTTAGATGCAATCAATTTACTTTTAAATGCATCAGAGCGGTACAGTAAATTTTCTCTGGGCTCAATTTCAATAATACGGGCCTGATTAGCAGAGGTGCTCTCTAGAAGCAACTCATCACCAACAGCACCGATATGCTGTTTAGCTGGTGTGCTGACCTGAATTAATTCTTGTCCCAGTATTGGATTGCCAAGAGGGTCCTTAGTAATCCGTTGCGCTAAATAATGCCTTCCATAAGATGCTGTCAGTAGCGCACGAAATTGCTCCATATTACCTAGCTAAAGCGTTGTAAGTTAGCAATACGTAATGGAGCAGGTGGGTGGGAGCTATAGAAGGCGGTATACAGAGGATCGGGGGTTAAGGTTGAGGCATTATCTTGATATAACTTCACTAATGCAGAGATCAAGTCTTTTGCTGAAGATTTGTCTGCAGCAAACCCATCTGCCTCATATTCATGTTTACGGGAAGCTAAACTAGCTAGGGGTGTAAGGAAAAAGCTGAATACCGGAGAAACGAGCATGAAGAGGGCAAGTGCCAAACCACCGTTATAGCCATTGAGGTTTGGCATTACTCCCAAATCCGTATAAAACCAGACTTTAGTACTAATCCACCCTAATAATGCAAACATAGCAAAGCTGAGCACAAAAGATACTAGAAGGCGCTTGCGGATATGGTTGCATTTGAAGTGTCCCAACTCATGTGCAAGGACAGCCTCTACTTCACCTGGATTCAGTTTCTCAATTAAGGTATCAAAAAAGACAATGCGTTTAGCTCTTCCCATACCAGCAAAAAATGCATTGCCATGGGCACTACGCTTGCTGCCATCCATCACAAACAAACCTTGACTTGCAAAGTCGCAACGCTTTAATAAAGCTTCAATCTGTGTTTTGAGAGGCCCATCTTCCAAGGCAACAAATTTGTTAAATAGGGGTGCAATAAAAGTGGGAAAGATCCATTGCATCAGCAAACTAAACGCTGTGAGTACTCCCCAAGCCCAGAGCCACCAAAAATCTCCTGCTTTAGCCATCAAAGTGAGGATGACCCATAACAAGGGGATGCCTATAGCACCACCAACCCCAATACCCTTTAGCATGTCACTAAAGAATAACTTTTTATTCATCCGATTAAAGCCAAAGCGCTCTTCAAGGTCAAACTGTTTATACCAAGAAAAAGGAATATCAATGATTCCTGAAATCAGGACGATCGATACTAGTAGTGCCATTTGTTGAGCGATGCCAGCGCCCAACAATTGGAGTAAGCCAATATTCAGAATCTCTAATCCGCCTAATAAGGTGAAAGAAATTAAAATGATGGCGCTGACACCATTTTCTAGAATGCCTAAACGCAACTTAGCAATGGTGTAATCTGCCGCCTTCTGGTGCTCTGCTAATGTTACTTTTTCGGCGAACTCGGTTGGTACCGTGCCGCGATGTTGAGCAACAAAACGAATTTGGCGTTGGGAAAGCCAGTGGCGTAGGCCAAAACTAGCAATAAAAGCAATGAGAAAAATAATTGTAAATGTCATGAGATCATTATATTTGGAAAAGGATCAATTTTAGCTAAAAAGCTAACTTCAGTCGCTATCCTGGTGCATAAGGGTAGAAGCTTGAAAAATACAAACTCAGTCCGTCATTTACTCAATGCCGCTATGTCAAAAGAGATGGTAATGAAAAAATGCCATTGAGTACTTACAAATATAATCAGTACAGCTCATATTAGAATCTAACCTTATGAAAAAACGATTACCCCTTTAAAAAACACCATAACGCTAGAACAATATGAAATACAACCTAAAACTGACTTTTCAATACGGCCTGACTATTTTTTTAAGTGCCTTTTTATTGTTCCAGGTACAGCCGCTGATTGGAAAAATAATCCTGCCATGGTTTGGTGGCTCGGCATCAGTTTGGACAACCTGCATGCTGTTTTTCCAAGCTACTTTGCTGTTTGGTTATATCTATTCGCATTGGATTGTTAAGGCACTAAACCCCTATCGGCAAAGCATCTTACACATTGCATTGCTGTTGATCAGCTTATCTTTGTTACCGCTTACTGCGAGTGAGCTATGGAAGCCTACCGGTAGTGAAAACCCCACCCTGCAAATCTTGGGCCTTTTATTTGCTTCGATTGGTTTGCCTTATTTTGT
>JBILYO010000111.1:0-7023 GCA_044377685.1 Polynucleobacter sp.
CTAATTTAGGCTCTTCTACCTTGCAACGCTCTTGAGCATAAATGCAGCGGGTATGGAAATGACAGCCACTTGGTCGATTGATTGGACTTGGGACATCACCGCCCAGCACAATTTGCTTACGTTGATGCTTAGGGTCGGGAATAGGTACTGCTGAGAGCAAGGCTTCTGTATAAGGATGAGATGGGCGATTAAATAGCTCTGCTGTTTCTGCTAGCTCAACAATGCGTCCTAAATACATCACTGCAATACGATGACTAATATGCTTTACCACTGCCAAGTCATGAGCGATGAATAGATAGGAGACGCCGAATTCTTTTTGTAAATCACCCAGAAGATTAATCACTTGAGCCTGCACCGATACATCCAATGCGGATACGGGCTCATCACACATGATGAGCTTGGGTTTTACTGATAGCGCTCTCGCTATCCCCAAACGTTGACGCTGTCCACCTGAGAACTCATGCGGGTAGCGCAACATCTGATCAGGGCGTAAGCCTACCAAGGCAAAAAGTTCACGTACCCTCTCTCGGCCTTCGGCTTGGGAGAGTTTCTCAAAGTTCCTCAAAGGCTCCGAAACAATATCCGCTGCTCGCATACGCGGATTTAAAGAAGAATACGGATCTTGAAAAACTGCTTGAATTTCTTTTCTGTAGGGGCGAATTTGAGATCTCGTCAGTTGATCGATTCGTTCACCCTTCCAGTAGATCTCGCCTGCGCTAGGATCCATTAAGCGAAGAATCGTGCGTCCAACGGAGGATTTTCCGCAGCCACTCTCTCCAACTAATCCCAGTGTTTCGCCTTCATATATCGAAAAGCTCACTCCATCAACTGCGTGCACATATCCAGAAATACGACTCAGGACCCCCTTACGTATAGGATAGTGTTTGCATAAATTTTTAAGCTCTAAAAGCTTATTTGCAGTCTTGCTCATACACTGGCCTTGACTAAAACAGGGTTCCAGCACGCCACGAAATGCTGATCACCGTAATCTTTGAGAACTGGAGACTCCTGGCTGCAACGCTCAGTAGCTGATGAGCAGCGCGGAGCAAAAGCACAACCGATTATTTCGGTTCGCATTGAGGGAACCATTCCCGGAATCTCTACCAAGCGCTTTGATGCAGCATCATCTAAGCGTGGCATAGAGTTTAAAAGACCCAGGGTGTATGGGTGCATAGGCTTCTCAAACAAATCGAATACGTTCGCTTCTTCAACCTTACGACCGGCATACATCACCACTACACGTTGAGCCATTTCTGCAACAACACCCAAGTCGTGGGTGATCAAAATAATCGCCGCCCTAGTCCGATCTCTGAGTTCGCGCATTAAATTCAGAATTTGTGCCTGAATCGTTACATCTAATGCTGTTGTAGGCTCGTCTGCGATCAAAATTTCAGGATCACAAGCCAGAGCCATGGCAATCATGATGCGCTGGCGCATACCACCCGAAAGTTGATGAGGGTATTCGTCAATCCGACTTTCTGGTTCAGGAATATTGACCATCTTTAGTAGCTCGAGGATCCGGGTGCGGACTTCCTCTTTGGTGCACTGACGATGTAACTCTAGAACTTCTCCTATTTGTCTGCCAATGGTGAGTACTGGATTTAAAGAGGTCATCGGCTCTTGGAAGATCATGGAGATCTTATCGCCGCGTATATCGCGCATCTGTTCGTCTGAGAAGCTCAATAAATCTTCACCATGAAATTTGATCGATCCAGAAACAATCTTTCCTGGAGGAGATGCAATTAAACGCAGAATCGATAAAGAGGTAACACTTTTACCGCACCCTGATTCGCCCACAATTGCCAGAGTCTCACCTTCAGATACAGAGAAAGAAACACCATCAACAGAACGCACAACACCATCACGCGTATAAAAATAGGTACGTAAATCATTTACTTCTAAAATCGGTTTTCCAGTAGTTTGACTCATCGCCTACATTCTCCTGGATAAGCGAGGATCTAAAGCATCGCGCAAGCCATCACCCAAATAGTTCACTGCCAAGACTGTTGCCGATAGAAAAATAGAAGGAAATAAAATGAGATAGCCAGCAATCTGAAACAGGCTGCGTGACTCAGCCATAATGTTTCCCCAGCTAGGAATATTGGGCGGCGTTCCAGCGCCGATAAAAGATAATATTGCCTCTGTGATCATTGCAGAAGCACAGATGTAAGTTGCTTGAACCAGCAATGGCGCGGCAATATTAGGAAGAATATGTCGTAATAAAGTTTTGATCAAGGGCGTTCCAGATGCAGCCGCGGCTTCAACATAGGGTTGCTCTCGTAAACTTAAAACTAAACTACGGACTAGACGCACGACTCTAGGCACCTCTGCCAAGGTAATCGCCAGGATGACATTCTCGATACTTGCCTTGGTTAAAGCCATCAAAGCAATCGCGAGCAAAATAGAGGGGATCGACATCAACCCATCCATGATGCGCATCACAATCGGATCCAACCACCTAACAAAGCCAGTTATCAAGCCGATGGCCATTCCGATTACGGTGCTTAAGAAGGCTACTGCAATTCCTACGGTCAGAGATACGCGTGCCCCATACATTACCCGACTGTAAACATCTCGCCCTAGTGCATCTGTGCCAAACCAATTGTCCCAACTTGGAGGCTTCAAGCGATTCAAAGGAGTGACCGCTTGAGGATCTACTGTAGCCAAATAAGGGGCAAATATGGCAATAAAGCTCATCAAGATTAAGGTGGCAGCTCCAATGACGGCAAAGGGATAGCGTTTATAGAGCGCAGGTAATTGATCCTTAAAAAAATGACTCACTCTAAAGAGTCTTCCCGACCAATCGGCGGAGTTCAGACTTGAATGATTGCTCATGCTCATTAGTAGCGAATTCGCGGATCAAAAAAGACATATGACAGATCAATGAGAAGATTAATCATCACATAGGTCGCTGAAAAAATCAGAATGACTCCTTGAATGATGGGATAGTCACGACGCAAAATGGCATCGACGGTTAATCTTCCAATTCCAGGAATAGCAAAAACGGTTTCAGTGACTACCGCACCCGAGATCAATAAACCAATGCCAATACCGATCACCGTAATAATCGGTACAGCTGCATTTTTAAGAGCGTGATGAATCATGATATCTCGCTCTTTTAATCCCTTTGCTTGAGCTGTACGAATATAGTCTTGTGATAAAACATCCAAAACGCTGGCACGAGTAATACGGGCTATCAGAGCTGCATACACTGTTCCTAAGGCCAAGCTAGGCAAAATTAAATGGCGGAACCAAGGCCAAATACCCTCACTAATCGGTCGGTAACCTTGAACTGGCAACCACTGTAATTGCAATGAAAAAAGTAGGATCAATAGATAAGCAAGAACAAAGACTGGCAAAGAAAATCCAAGCACCGAAAATCCCATGATGGCGTGGTCTAACTTGCTCTCTGCACGGGCTGCTGCGATAGCGCCCAAAGGCACAGAAGTCACAATCGCCACAATTAAGGTACAAATTGTTAAGGATAAGGTGGGCTCTACCCGCTGAGAAATTAACTTCGATACGGGCAGATTATTAAAAATAGAGGTGCCTAAGTCACCATGAAGAAGGGCCCAAACCCAATTACCAAATCTGACTAAAAAAGGTTGATCCAATCCTAAGGATTGACGAATGCGTGCTATATCCTCTGCGGTGGCAACATCTCCTGCAATCACTGCCGCAGGATCTCCAGGCGTGAGATATAGAAGTGAAAAAACAAAGAACGCAACGACAGCCATTACGACTATCGTTGCGCCTAGACGCCTGACTATGTATGAAAGCAAAAAATAACTCCTACAAACTTAAACAAAAAGGAAATTATTTTTTCTCCACATTCCAAAGAAATGCCATTGGCGCCACAATGATTCCTGAAAGATTCGTTCTGTAGGCTGTTGGCAAGATAAATTGCGCAGTAGGTACATATGGTAAGAACTCAAATGCACGGCCCTGAACTGCTTCTGCTGCTTTCTTAGCTCCAGCTGCGTTTGGAGCCTCAAAAAAGGCCTCACGCAATGCCTCTATCTTAGGATCTGATGGCCAACCAAACCATGCTTTGTCACCATTGCCACGAATTGCAAAGTTCACACCAGGGTTAAGAAGGTCAGGACCAACCAACCATGTATGGAAAATCGACCAACCACCCTTATCAACTGGCTCTTTAGAAGTGCGGCGAGTAATTAAGCTACCCCAATCGCCCGCTTGCAACTCTACGTTCAAACCCAATTTACGCAGCAACTCAGTTGTCAAAAGTGACTGAGACTGAACAATAGGCTGATCAGCCGCTGAAATAATGACAATCTTTTCACCCTTGTAACCGGATTCTTTGATGAGCGCTTTAGCAGCTTCAAAGTCACGTTTACCGGTCAATAAAGATGAGCCAACATTGCTCGCCAAGGGAGTGCCACAAGTAAAGTAGGAGGCGCAAGGCTTACCGTTATCTGCGCTACCAGCAATTCCCAATACGTAATCTTGTTGATTTACAACCATGGCAACTGCACGACGCATTTTTTCATTATTAAATGGTGGGTGCAAGAAGTTAAAACGAATCATCCCCATTGAGCCCAAAGGATCAATATTTTGAACCTTCACGCTACTATTTTTAGCAAGAAGTGGAATGAGATCCGGTGGCATCTGCTCCCACCAGTCAGCCTCGCCATTACCCAAAGCATTGGCTGCAGTAGCTGCATCAGGGATGTAAAGCCACTCTACGCGATCCACTTTTACAACCTTACCACCAGAGGCCCAAGATGGCGCTTCTTTGCGTGGCACATAGTCAGTATTCTTTACATAAACCACTTTGCTGCCTGGAACCCACTCATCCTTAACCATCTTGAACGGGCCTGAACCTGTAGGATCAGTGATATTCGTAAATGCATCTGTCTTTGCAATCCGCTCAGGCATGATGAATGGAACGTTTGAGGAAGGCTTTCCTAGCGCATCCAATACAAATGCAAACGGCTTTTTGAGCTTAAGAACAAATGTTTTGTCATTCGTTGCAGACCAAGACTCAGTGGACTCAGCCATTTTTTGACCAAGACCATCTCGTTTTGACCAACGGTCAATAGAAGCAATGACGTCAGCAGACTTCACTGGCGCGCCATCATGAAACTTTAATCCATCACGTAATGTAAAGGTATAGGTTTTTTTATCAGGGCTGACGGTGAACTTATCAACCATTTGCGGTTTAATCTCAAACTTGCTATCCATAGCAAACAAGGTGTCATACACCATATAACCATGGTTGCGAGTGATGTATGCAGTTGTCGCTATGGGATCTAAGAGTTTCAGATCCGCCTGAGCAATAAACCTTAAGGTCTTTTGCTGCTGAGCCTGCGCTGGTAAGGCAATAATAGCGGCACTAAACGCCAAGGCTACCGGAACTACTGCCAAAATTACTGAACGTCTTAATGTATTTATCATATTGTCTCCGTAATAAAACGTACTACAAAACCAACTATTTCAGTCTATTAATTGCATTCTCTAACTCTACAAGGGTGTAATCCAAATGCATCAATTAAATGCTTCAACTTGGACCCCGTCTGCTTCAACTTGGTGCGTCTAAGTAAGTTTTTACCATATATATTAGTTTGTGCTCTTGAAACTGTTGACCCACAAACTGGACTCCCGCCAAACTAGGTGCTGTCAAGCCTAATCCATCTTTTGCTGAAAAAATAGGCATCCCTATAATAGGCAAGCCTGAGGCACCCATAGCTAGACTGAGCTCTCTCAAGGGCTTAGCTGCCGCCGGTAGTTTGGCTGCCTCAACTGGCCCACATGGCGTTAAAGGTAATGCCAGCATATCTACTGAACTAAACAAGTTGTCCATACTTTGACGAAACTGCGCTAACTGCTCATATGCCCTGTCTAGTAATTGGGGCTCAAGAGTCGCAGAATGCCGAAGCTCATTCATCACGGGCTTGCCCAAATGCTCAGTAAACAGCTCAACTTCTCCGCATAACACTTTGAAATCATTTAAAAACTCCATTTGCAAGACAGTCATCGCGCAGTTTGTTGCTGCGGTAAAACTAGGCCAAGTCTGCTCTATAAATGAAACTGCAGGATTAGCCTTTGCAATGTCCATAAATTGAATAAAGGCATTGCGTACTTGGACATCAATCCCCTCCAAGAGGCGTGGATCCCATCCAATTTTGATGGATTTGGGGATATTTTCTGGTGTGAGCGGGCTAGATTTGGGAGTAAAGCTACTCCCTAAGAAGTAATCACAATCTTCTAAAGATTCCACTAGAGGGCCAACAACATCTAGAGATCTAGAGCGCGGCACTACTCCATCCAAAGAGAATGACTCGCTTGATGGCCGCAGACCAACGATTCCACACCAGGCGGCAGGCATGCGAATCGAGCCACCCGTATCAGAACCAAGAGCCATCGGCACTATTCCCATTGCTACCGCTCTAGCACTTCCGCTCGATGAACCGCCCGAGAGACAGCCCTCTAAATGTGGATTAGGAATATTTCCATAATGGGCATTTTCACCAGTTAACCCTACAGCCCATTCATTCATATTGGCTTTTCCAATCGGAATAGCTCCACGATCAATTAATCCCTGCAAAACTGGAGCATTTTTGCTTGCCTTCTTGGAATATGCCTTGGGACTTCCAGCCGTGGTGACTAAACCAAGCCAATCAATATTGTCTTTTACGGCAAAAGGAATGCCGCATAGATCTCCACAATCCTCCCCCCGCTTGATTTTTGCATCAATGGCATCCGCCATTGCCAGCGCACCTTCTACATCCAAGTAAATAAATGTTGGAGAAATGGAAGAATCCAAGGTTTCTTGCTTTGCTAAGCCCAAAGCAAGCTCAACTTGCGAGCGAGCAGAACGAGTGCCATTTTTTACTTCGAGAGTAATATTCTTTAATGAAGGCCAATGGTGATAAGGCTGCATAATCAATCCTAATGTTCTTTAGCGCCTAATGAAACAAAATTGAATACTATCGTATTTTTATTTATCCGCCGTACAAGCTATTTTTTTAACTTTTACTTTGCAATATCCGCAAAGGATCA
>JBILYO010000112.1:0-7022 GCA_044377685.1 Polynucleobacter sp.
CCAGTCATCTTGGGTAGTAATGCAAATGCTCTTTTAGCTGCAAAGCTTTTAGATCATGCTGGATATTGGATTCCTGCAATTCGGCCTCCTACTGTGCCTAAGGAAAGTGCTCGTTTACGCATTACCTTTTCTGCAAATCATAGTCTTGATGATGTACGCCAGCTGATTGTTCAGCTCAAACAGATAGAGCAAGAAACAATGGTGCAAGCCTTATGAGTAAGCCTGCTGGTTTTTTTATTACGGGTACAGATACTGAAATTGGAAAAACTCTAGTAGCAGGTGCTTTGATCCAAAAATTTCGCGAGCAAGGCATTAATGCGCTGGGTTTTAAGCCAGTGGCAGCTGGCACCTATCAAGACCATCAGGGAAATATCCTGAATGAGGATATAGAAACTCTGCGAATTGCAGCAAACTTAGAGCCTGACCAGAATATAACGTCGCCCTATGTTTTTGAAATGCCAATAGCGCCTCATCTCGCAGCTGAAAAATTGGGTAAACGTCTTGATCTCGACACTATGCTCGATACCTATGAAAAAGTCAGTAGCCAAACAAATTGCATCATTGTTGAAGGGGCTGGCGGATTTTTAATTCCACTCAATGAGACAGAAAATCTCAGTGATCTCGTGCAACAGTTAAAACTCCCCATCATCATGGTTGTTGGCATGCGATTAGGCTGCATTAATCACGCATTGTTAACTTATGAAGCGATCCTTTCGCGACAAATAACAATTGCTGGTTGGGTTGCAAATAGCCTTTCATCTGAAATGCCTTTCTTGCAAGAAAATATCAAGGTCCTGCAAACTAAAATACAAGCTCCATTTCTAGGGTCAATACCGCCTTTACCAATAGACTTACAAAAACTCAATCAAGGACCCTACTCAATTAAAGCTTTGCAATTTGCTGCACAGCATCTAAGCTTGCCCAATCGCTAAAACCCCCAGTAGAAGGGGCTTAAGGTACGTGCCCATCAACTTTCAGATAAGATGAAGGTATGTATTTACTACCAGAAATCATCAATTCAGCAAAATCTATTCAAGATATTCGTCGGAATATTCACGCTCATCCCGAGTTGCGTTTTGAAGAAAATCGTACTGCTGATCTAGTTGCTGAAGCGCTATCTAGTTGGGCAATTTCTGTCTATCGCGGCATGGGGAAAACTGGCGTTGTGGGTCGACTAGATGGTGATTTAGGTCCGGGTAAGATGATCGGCTTACGCGCAGATATGGATGCCCTTCCTCTGCAAGAACACAATAACTTTGAGCATGCCTCTCGCAATCCAGGAAAGATGCACGCCTGTGGACATGATGGTCACACTGCCATGCTTCTTGGAGCAGCTCAATATTTATCAAACCATCGAGATTTCAAAGGTACCGTCATCTTTATTTTTCAGCCTGCCGAAGAAGGTGGAGCTGGCGCTAAGGAAATGATTCAGGATGGCCTTTTCAAAGAGTTTCCTTGTGATGCCGTTTTTGGTCTACATAACTGGCCTGGATTAGCAGAAGGTCATTTTGGTGTTACCTCAGGTCCGATGATGGCTTCTAGCAATGCTTTTGAAATCACCATTAAAGGCAAAGGTGGTCATGCCGCCTTGCCTCACAACAGCGCAGATCCTTTGCTGACTGGAGTACAAGTAGTACAAGCACTGCAAAGCATCATTACACGCAATAAGCGGCCCGTGGATGCAGCTGTCTTATCGATTACCCAGTTTCATGCGGGCGAAACCAGCAACGTGATTCCTGATAGCGCCTTCATTGGTGGCACGGTAAGAACCTTTACCTTAGAAGTGCTGGACCTCATTGAAGCACGTCTACGAGAAATTTCTCACGGCGTCGCCAATGCATTTGATTGTCAAGCAGAAATTGTTTTCAAACGAAGTTATCCACCATTGATCAACCATGAGAAAGAGGTAGCTTTTGCTGCTGGGGTGATGGGGGAAGTAGTTGGCCCGCAAAACGTTGATACTTCAATTGACCCCACAATGGGCGCTGAAGATTTTGCATTCTTTTTACTAGAAAAACCTGGCTGCTACGTCTTTCTAGGAAATGGCGATGGCGATCACCGCTCTGTCGGTCACGGCATGGGACCATGTCATCTTCATAATCCTTCTTATGACTTCAATGATGCTTTGATCCCCGTTGGCGTAAGCTATTGGGTAAAGCTTGCTCAGCGCTATTTGGAAAAAAATTAAGAGTTAGTAAATTTGGCTGGACGTTTTTCCACAAACGCTGCCATGCCCTCTTTTTGATCATCGGTTGCAAAGCATGCATGAAACAAGCGGCGTTCAAAGTGAATTCCTTCAGAAAGCGTTGTTTCATAAGCAGTATTGATTGCCTCTTTCACCATCATCGCAGTCAGCAAGGGCATATCTGCAATCCCTTTAGCAATGGCTTTCACTTCTTTTAATAAGTCAGCTTGAGGGAAAATACGGGCCACTAAACCAGCGCGCTCAGCTTCTGCGGCGTCCATCATGCGTCCAGTCAATGCAAGATCCATCGCTTTTGCTTTTGCTACCGCACGGGGTAAACGCTGTGTGCCGCCAGCCCCAGGAATAATTCCCAGCTTTACTTCAGGCTGAGCAAACTTTGCATTGTCAGCAGCCATAATCGTGTCGCACATCATAGCCAATTCACAACCACCACCCAAGGCATAACCAGAGACCGCTGCGATTACGGGCTTACGAACTTTCTTCATCTCCTCCCAATTGCGGGAGATGAAGTCCTCACGATAGACATCTTTAAAACTATATTTAGCCATCGAAGTGATATCTGCACCCGCAGCAAATGCTTTGTCACTTCCAGTAATG
The DNA here is from genome assembly GCA_044377685.1 of Polynucleobacter sp. Classification (GTDB taxonomy): domain Bacteria; phylum Pseudomonadota; class Gammaproteobacteria; order Burkholderiales; family Burkholderiaceae; genus Polynucleobacter. The sequence goes on from JBILYO010000112.1 coordinate 2,804, forward strand.
ATGATGCAACCGATTTTGTCATCAGCATCAAAGCCCAATAAGGCAGCGCCCAACTCATCCATCAATTCATCATTCAGAGCATTGAGCACCTCAGGACGATTGAGGGTGATAGTGGCAACTTTGCCATCTACTGCAGTCAAAATAGTTTTGTAGCTCATGGTTCTCTTTCTAAGGTGTATTCAGTTAGCGTGGTAGCAATACCCACATCTTGCCATTTTGTTTCATGCGCCCGGCCAATTCTCCAGCGGCATCCCCCGAACCCCAATAGTAGTCTGCTCGAACGCCTCCGACAATCGCTTTGCCAGTATCTTGGGCCATCACTAGTTTTTGTAAGGGTTGATCGCTTAAGGGTCTAGTCGTTGCCAAAAATACGGGTGCTCCTAATGGCATTGCTTGTAAATCGATAGCAATGCTACGCTCGGTCGTTAATGGAACATTTAATGCGCCTGTAGGCCCAAGATCTGAACTAACATTTCCAGGGAGTTCTTTAAAAAATATAAAACGCGGATTTGCATTGAGCATGTCGTTCACCCGATCGGGGTTACGTTTAGCCCATTTTGAAATTCCCTGCATTGTTGCCTCACTTCGATTAATTTCTTTTTTATCCAGTAACCATTGCGCAAATGACTTAAAGGGTTGTTCATTGGTCCCGGCATAGCCTAGGCGCATTACACGACCATCTTGTAGGCGAATTTTTCCTGAGCCTTGAATTTGCATAAATGCTGCAGCTACTGGATCTTGAACCCAAGCAATTTCAGATCCTTTCAAGATTCCCGAACTCATTAACTCAGCTCGACTCGGGCCAGGATTAGGCCTGGTTTGGCGCCATGCGTTGGGATAAGCATATAAAGGTACGCTGTAAAGATTGGTCCGAGTTTGTGAACCATTCATCACTGGTTCGTAATATCCAGTAACAAGCCCTGTTTCACTACCAGCACTATTACGAATTTCGAAGGGCTGAAAGTTACTTTCAAAATATCGACGGATAGCTTGAGCATCTCTCACCGAAACACTTGCGGCTTGCGAACAAACCTGTCGCCAATTGAGCTCACTATTTCGCTTACGCAAGGCATCACAACTCTTCAACCAAGCAGGCCATGCTTGAGATAAATCATCCTCTTGCCATCCTGGGAGAGCCTGCCAAGAGACTGCGCTAAAACTCGCAATAGGAGAATTGTAATTTGAAGGAACCGTTACAGGGCTTGGGCGATACGCTGTTCCACGCGTAGGAGGGCTTGAGCAGCCGACCGTTAAACTCCCAATCAGAATAGCGGATACACTGATTACAAAAGTCCGCTGTAAGACAGGATTTGTTAATTTAAATGGTGAAAACATGATTGCCAATTTACTCGATCAGTACCCCATGTTGCTCTTTATTGCTGAGGGCGCTCTTGCATTGGGACTTTTGCTGTTTATCGTCCTCTGGACTGGTAAAGGCAAAAAATAGGCCTAGTGAAGTGTGCGAGGCATCACCAGGGCAAACTCTGGGATCGGAGCCTGGAAAAACTGCGCCTCTTCAGTCACACAAAAATACTCCCCACGCATTGTGCCTGCAGGAGTAGGTAAAGTAGCCCAACTGGTGTACTCAAATTGCTCCCCAGTGCGCAATAGAGGTTGCTGCCCAACCACTCCCAAACCACGAACTTCCTGGACCTCATTATCCCCGTCAGTAATAAACCAATGGCGGGCTATTAACTGAATACTGGCAGTCCCAGTATTGCGAATAGTGACTGTATAGGCAAAGGCAAACTGGCGGTTATCTGGGTCAGATTGCTCTGGCAGGTACTGAGTTTTAACCGTAATACTGATTTCGTGGGGGTTCATGCACGAATTCTGCTCCATCCTGGAGCCAACTGCAAGCTAGAATCTAGGGATGGAAAGCCAAAAATCACCATCTCAAAGCCAATTTGTCATTGCCCCCTCCATTTTATCGGCTGACTTTGCCTGCCTAGGCAAAGAAGTTCAAGATGTTCTGGTAGCAGGCGCTGATTGGATTCACTTTGATGTCATGGACAACCACTATGTACCTAACCTCACCATTGGGCCTCTAGTCTGTGAGGCTATTCGACCGCATGCTGTAAAAAATGACAAGCCAGCAGTCATTGATGTTCACCTCATGATTGAGCCCGTGGATCGTATTGTTCCGGATTTTGCAAAAGCTGGCGCTAACTTAATCAGCTTTCATCCAGAGGCAAGTCCTCACGTTAACCGGACACTCAATTTGATTCGAGACCAAGGCTGTCAGTCAGGATTGGTTTTTAATCCAGCGACTCCTTTGGATCATCTTGACCATACTCTAGATCTCCTTGACTTAGTCTTACTAATGTCAGTAAACCCGGGATTTGGTGGTCAATCTTTTATAGCAAGCACCCTCAATAAAATTGCACAGGTGCGTGCTCGCTTAGACCAGTATCAAGCTGACACTGGTCGTCATATACGGCTTGAAGTAGATGGTGGAATTAAGGTTGACAACATTGCGCAGGTTGCTAAAGCAGGTGCCGATACTTTTGTTGCAGGCTCAGCCATTTTTGGACAAGACAATTACGCCTCTGTCATTGAAGCAATGCGCGCAGAATTGGGAAAGTCGAGTAGAGCCTGATGCAGCGTGAAGAATTTAACGCCCTCGGGAAGCAGGGCTTCAATCGCATTCCTCTAGTAAAAGAAGTACTTGCGGATCTTGAAACACCCTTATCGCTCTACGTCAAACTTACTCAAGCCTTTGGTAAAACCAATACTTATCTTTTGGAATCTGTTTTAGGTGGAGAACGTTTTGGGCGCTTCTCTTTTATTGGCTTACCAGCCAAAACTATCCTTAAAACTATTGGCACACCTACTGCGCCCGTGAATGAAGTCATAACCGATGGCAAGGTAGTGGAAAGTAATACCGATAACCCGCTCGACTTTGTTGACGCATATTTCAAGCGCTTTAAGGTTGCTCTACCACCTGGCTTGCCACGTTTTTGTGGTGGTCTTGCTGGTTATTTTGGCTATGACACGGTCCGATATATTGAAGCACGTCTTGCCAAACATTCCTTGCCAGACGAATTAGGGGTGCCTGATATTCAGCTGATGTTAACGGAAGAGCTGGCAGTGATTGATAACGTCGCTGGCAAAATCTATTTGATTGCATATGCAGACCCAAATCAGCCAGAAAGTTTTGATAGTACTCATGAGCGCTTAAAAGAGTTACTTGCCTGTCTTAGTAAGCCTGTGAGCATGCCTGCATCGCTACCAAGCAAGAAGACTGAGTTGATTCGCAAATTTAAAGCGGAAGATTTTGAAAAAGCTGTGCGTAGAACAAAAGAATATATTTTGGCCGGTGACTGCATGCAAGTGGTGATTGGTCAGCGAATCAGCAAGCCCTTTACAGATTCACCATTGGCTCTTTATAGGGCCTTGCGTTCCCTCAATCCATCGCCTTATATGTATTTTTATGATTTTGGAGACATGCAAATTGTTGGGTCTTCTCCAGAAATTTTGGTTCGGCAAGAGCAGCGTGTCGCAGAAAAAATTGTTACGATTCGACCTTTAGCCGGAACTCGTCCACGCGGAGCTAATCCCAGTGAGGATGAGCGGCTTGCTAAAGAACTCTTAGCTGACCCTAAGGAAATCGCTGAGCATGTCATGTTGATTGATTTAGCGCGTAATGATGTTGGGCGCATTGCTAAAACTGGCTCGGTGAAGGTCACGGATTCTATGTCAATAGAAAAATATTCTCATGTTCAGCATATCGTCAGTTCCGTAGAAGGCCATCTGTTGGACAATATGAGTAATATGGATGTACTTCGCGCTACCTTTCCAGCAGGCACTCTATCAGGAGCGCCTAAAATTCGTGCAATGGAAATCATTGATGAAATGGAAATTGTCAAACGCGGAGTTTATGGTGGTGCAGTTGGCTATCTATCCTTCTCAGGCGACATGGATGTGGCGATTGCTATTCGTACTGGTGTCATTCGTGATGGCATGCTGCACTCTCAAGCGGGTGCTGGTGTAGTAGCCGACTCTGACCCCACAGCAGAATGGAAAGAGACTGAAGCTAAAGCACGTGCCGTCCTTACTGCGGCTGATTTAGTACAAGGAGGACTCGATGCTCCTGATGATTGATAACTATGATTCTTTTACGTACAACTTAGTCCAATATTTTGCAGAGCTAGGTGAGGATGTCAAAGTTTTTAGGAATGATGAAATTGCCGTTGAAGAAATTGCAAAAATTAATCCT
>JBILYO010000016.1:0-20774 GCA_044377685.1 Polynucleobacter sp.
TCATGGGCAATTTGATCTGCCCACCATAACTCCATCGATATTTTTTCCAAAGCCTGTTTTTGATGCACACCCATGGTAGAAAGATTATTAATAAAAAAACGAGGATGACTACTGGCTAAGAATTTTTTACTAAAAGATGCTAACCATTTTGGCTCAAGATAAAGAGCTAATAAAATCGGATTATTGCCACCAACTGGTAGATGGAGATATGAATGCTCTTCCCAGGCATTAATAAGTACCGCATTGCCGTCAGTCAAGGGACAATTTTTTCCTCGGACCTGAAAAGCAGAATCGGGACCACCTACCTTACATAAAATATGGCAATGATGATGTGCATGGGTAACCAAAGGCGCATCCATTTCTAGAAGCGCCACTCGACCAAACTCTCCATGAAGAAGTCGAATTACTTTTGACATATGTCAAATGATCTCATAGACCTAGATTATCTGGGAGTCTGGCTTTATTGCAGCGCAAAAGAAAGGCCCTAAGATTTCAGGGCTTTTTAAACAATATCTATTTCTTCTTTACTGGGGGCAAATCAGTACAGTGGCCATGCGCTGCTTCTGCTGCTAGGCCAACTGACTCACCTAGTGTGGGATGCGGATGAATGGTTTTACCCATATCGATTGCATCGGCACCCATTTCGATTGCAAGGCAAACCTCGCCAATTAAATCTCCAGCATGAGTACCCACAATACCGCCACCAATAATGCGATGGGTTGTTGCATCAAAGATTAATTTCGTAAAACCTTCGTCGCGTCCATTAGCAATCGCACGTCCACTAGCTGCCCATGGAAATAAACCTTTTTCATAGGCGATACCTTGCGCTTTGCACTGCTCTTCAGTTAAGCCTGCCCACGCTACCTCAGGATCGGTATAGGCTACCGATGGAATTTGCTTGGCATCAAAGTATGACTTCTGCCCAGCGGCAGCGTCTGCAGCCACATGACCCTCATGAACTGCTTTGTGGGCCAACATTGGTTGACCGACCAAATCACCAATCGCAAAGATATTGGGGACGTTTGTTCGCATTTGATTGTCTACTGAAATAAAGCCTCGCTCATCTACTTGAACACCTGCTTTACCAGCATCAATTTTCTTGCCATTTGGAGTGCGGCCAACAGCGACTAATACTAAGTCATAGATCTGAGGCTCTACAGGCGCATTCTCACCTTCAAAGCTCACTTGAATGCCATCAGGCTTTACTTCTGCTTTTACTGCGCGAGTCTTGAGCATGATTTTTTCAAAACGACCGGCATTAAACTTCTCCCAGACTTTTTCTAGGTCACGATCAGCGCCAGCCATGAGGCCATCCATCATCTCGGCAATATCAATGCGTGAGCCTAGCGTGCTGTAGACGGTAGCCATCTCTAAACCAATAATGCCACCGCCAATCACCAGCATCCGCTTTGGAATGCTCTTGAGTAATAAGGCACCAGTACTGTCAACAATTCGTGGATCCTCTGGAAGAAAAGGTAATTTCACAGGTTGACTACCGGCAGCAATGATAGCCTTCTGAAAACGTACCACTTCTTTTTGCCCAGTCAAATCTTGACCGGAGCCATCTGTTAAATCCACTTCGACATGATTAGCATCCAGAAAGCGGCCTAAGCCACGCACTACTTTTACCTTACGCATCTTAGCCATGCCAGCAAGACCGCCTGTTAACTTAGCAATAATAGATTCTTTATATCCACGTAATTGATCAATCTCAATCTTGGGCTCGCCAAAAGTAATGCCATGCTTAGCCATCGTCTTGACTTCATCCATCACCGCTGCAGTATGTAACAACGCTTTAGATGGAATACAGCCTACATTTAAACAAACACCACCTAATGTCGCGTAGCGCTCAATCAGTACAGTATTCATTCCTAGATCAGCGCTTCTAAATGCAGCGCTATATCCCCCTGGGCCGGCTCCTAAAACTAAGACCTCACATTCATGATCAACCTTGCCTTGGTATTGACCAGCTTTGGGTGCAGCTGAAATAATTTCGGGCGCTGGCGCAGGCATTGGTGCTGATATCGGTGCCGATGTTGAAATACTTGCTGGTGTTTCTGCTGGGGCGCTCACTTCGATCTCTGCGATCACTGAACCTTTGTTAACTTTATCGCCTGCCTTCACCGCAATACTAGTAACTGTTCCCGCTGTATCAGCAGGGATTTCCATCGTCGCCTTATCTGACTCTAGAACTAATAAAGGCTGCTCTTTTTCAATCGTATCGCCTACTTTGACCAATACCTCAATGACTGGTATGTCTGTGTAGTCACCAATATCTGGAACCAGAATAACTTGCTTAGCCATAAATCCCCCTTACAGACTGGCGCGACGGAAGTCGGCCAATAGCTGAGCAATGTAAACAGTAAAACGCGTAGCTAAAGCCCCATCAATCACGCGATGATCAGCTGATAAAGACAGGGGGCAAATTAAACGTGGGACAAATTGCTTGCCATCCCAAACTGGCTTCATGGCAGCTTTACTCACTCCCAAAATAGCGACTTCAGGTGCATTAACAATTGGTGAAAAGCTGGTTCCACCAATTCCACCCAAGGAAGAGATCGTAAAGCTTGCGCCTTGCATCTGATCTGGTTTTAACTTGCCATCACGAGCTAATGCCGCTAGCTCGGAAGTTTCCTTGGCAATTTCATAAATACCTTTTTGATCAGCATTTTTAATGACGGGCACCACTAAACCGGATGGTGTATCAGCTGCAAAGCCAATATTGAAATATTTCTTGAGAATCAATTCATCACCATCTAATGAACTATTGAACTCAGGATATTTCTTTAAGGCAGCAACAGCTGCCTTCATCAAGAAGGCTAGCATCGTAATTTTGACGCCCTTCTTCTCATTTTCCTTGTTGGTCAGCACGCGGAATTCTTCAAGCTCAGTAATATCAGCATCATCGTGATAAGTCACAGCTGGAATCATCACCCAGTTACGCGCTAAATTTGCAGCAGTGAGCTTTTTGATGCGGCTTAAAGGCTGACGCTCGATCTCACCAAACTTCGTGAAATCAACTTTTGGCCATGGAATTAAATTCAGACCACCCAGACTGCCACCACTGGATGCTGCCGCTGGATTACCTGCACCACTGCTCATGGCAGCTTTTACAAATGCTTGTACGTCTTCTTGAATAATGCGTCCCTTAGGGCCTGATCCTTTTACCTGAATAATAGTAACGCCCAACTCTCGTGCAAATTTGCGCACAGAGGGACTAGCATGACTGAGTTCTGGATCGACAACAGCTGCAGTATTGCTAATGGGAGGAGGAGCTGGAGCCTTTTTGATAGGTGGCTCAACGGCTGGAGGTGCAGGTGTAGTTGGGACTGCTGGTGCCGCCGACACACTGACTGGTGCTGGTGCATTTTCTACCGCACCCTCTTCGATCGTCATCACTAATGACCCTTGAGATAAATTATCCCCCGCCTTTACTTTGATTTCCTTCACAACACCAGAGTGTGATGATGGAATATCCATGGTCGCTTTGTCTGATTCAAGGACAACAATAGATTGCTCTTTCTCGACCTTGTCACCTACTTTAACCAATACCTCAATGACTGGCACGTCTTTATAGTCACCAATATCGGGTACTTTGATTTCAATTATTTGACTCATTATATTTTTCTCTTATCAAACCAACATTGGGTTTGGTTTAGTAGTGTCGATCTCGTATTTCTTAAGTGCTTCAGCCAGTTTTTGACGATCCATTTGTCCAGAGTCAACCAAGGATCTTAATGCGGTGAGTACTATCCAGCGACGATCTACCTCAAAGAAATCACGTAATTTTTCACGGGTATCTGAGCGCCCGAATCCATCAGTACCCAATACCTCATAGCGTCGACCCATATGTTGAATCGCTGGGCGAATTTGTTCTGCAAACAAACGAACATAGTCGGTGGCGGTGATGATGGGACCAGTAGTATCTTGTAGGCACTTTTCAACATGCGATAACTCAGGTGTTGCGCTAGGGTTCAACAAGTTATTACGGTGTACTGCATTCCAATCGCGCCCTAATTCTGTAAAGCTTGGACAGCCCCATAAATCAGAGGATACGCCCCAATCTTGATGCAATATTTCTGCTGCTTCGATAACTTCACGGAAAATCGTTCCAGAACCCAGAAGCTGCACACGTAATTTGGCATTGTTATCGCCTACAGATTTCAGCTTATACATTCCTTTAATGATGTCTTTCTCAGCTCCCTTAGGCATTGCAGGATGAGGGTAGTTTTCATTCATTAAGGTGACGTAGTAGTACACATCCTCTTGAACTTCCAACATGCGACGCATACCATCTTGAATGACTACTGCCAGTTCAAATGAGAACGTAGGGTCATAGCTAATACAGTTAGGTACTGCACTGCTCCAAAGATGACTATGACCATCTTCGTGCTGCAAACCTTCACCATTGAGCGTTGTCCTGCCAGCAGTGCCGCCGAGCAAGAAACCGCGGCTGCGCATATCACCTGCAGCCCACGCTAAGTCACCAATTCGCTGGAAACCAAACATCGAATAGAAAATATAAAAAGGTAGCATCGGCACGCCATGCGTCGAATAGGCAGTAGCAGCTGCAATCCAGTCGCACATACCACCCGCTTCATTAATACCTTCTTGTAAAATCTGGCCGCTCTTATCTTCTTTATAGAACATCAGTTGATCGTGGTCTTCAGGGGTATACAGTTGCCCTAACTGATTCCAGATACCAAGCTGACGGAACATACCCTCCATGCCAAAGGTACGAGATTCATCTGGAACAATCGGTACCACACGCTTACCAATAGTCTTATCACGTACAACGGTATTAAGAATCCGCACAAAAGCCATCGTAGTAGAAATCTCACGACCTTCAGTGGTCGCCTCTAGTAATGCTGCAAAAGTTTCCAATGGAGGCACAGGCAAGCTTTCCGCTTTAAGGCGACGTTGCGGTAAATAGCCACCCAATTCCTGACGGCGTGCCTTCATATACTCAAGCTCAGGACTGCCGTCAGCAAATTTCACTAAAGGCATATCGTCAAGCTGTTCATCCTTCAATGGAATCTCAAAACGATCACGGAAGCGGCGAACATCATCATCATTCATTTTCTTTGCCTGGTGAGCAATATTCATTGCCTCCCCAGATCCACCCATGCCATAACCTTTAATGGTGTGAGCCAAAATAACGGTAGGCTGGTCTTTATGATTTACAGCCGAGTGAAATGCTGCATAGACCTTATGCGGATCATGACCGCCACGATTGAGCTGCCAAATCTCTTCATCACTCCAATCGCTCACTAATGCTTTGAGTTCGGGTGTATTAAATACAGTCTCACGAACATAAGCACCATTTTTCGACTTCATCGTCTGGTACTGACCGTCGACGATTTCGCCAAGGCGTTGCATCAAGATCCCTTTTTTATCTCGAGCAAATAAGGCGTCCCATTGTCCACCCCACACCACCTTGATAACATTCCAGCCTGAACCACGGAACTCACCCTCTAGCTCTTGAATAATTTTTCCGTTGCCGCGCACTGGTCCGTCTAAGCGTTGCAAGTTGCAATTCACAACAAAAATGAGGTTATCCAACTTTTCTCGGCCGGCCATACCGATGGCACCGAGTGACTCTGGCTCATCAGTCTCACCATCACCTAAAAATGCCCAAACCTTACGACCTTCGTCTTTAATAAAACCGCGATCACGCAAATAAAGCATAAAGCGCGCTTGGTAGATTGCCATGATGGGGCCTAGACCCATGGAGACCGTTGGAAATTGCCAAAAATCTGGCATCAACCATGGATGAGGATAACTAGAGATTCCCTTACCACCGACTTCTTGACGGAAATGATTCAACTGCTCATCACTTAAACGTCCAAGCATATAAGCACGTGCATAGACACCAGGTGCTGAGTGTCCTTGTACAAAAATCAGATCACCTCCATGAGCTGGGGAAGGCGCATGCCAAAAGTGATTAAAGCCAACATCATATAAAGTTGCCGCAGATTGGAATGACGAAATATGACCACCAACGTTGGTATCTTTATTAGCACGCAATACCATTGCCATTGCATTCCAGCGTGTGTAAGAACGAATACGATGTTCCACATTTTGATCACCAGGTAAACGGGCCTGATTCTCAACGGGAATGGTATTGATATAGGGTGTCTCAGCATGGAATGGCTGAACAACACCATTTACACGAGCATGAGAAATCTGTTGGTCTATTAAATAAGCCGCTCTCTCTGGGCCCTCGTTATGAATCACGCCATCGAGTGCTTGCAACCATTCTTGCGTCTCAGCAGGATCAGCATCCTGTGGACTGGTCTTACCTAAGATCTGTTCTGGAACTGCTGCCATACTGCCTCCGTGAGATTCTGCTGCATTAGTAATGAACTCTATAGGTAATATTTTAGGAAGGTATATGGGCGTAAACAAGTAATTTCCCACATAATGATAGTATTTCTCATAATGTGGGATTATATTGCATTGCATATCAAATTAATGATGGCGGCCTAAATGACGGTTTTTAGTATTGAATCAGGCAAAATGGCTCTCATTCATGAAATTTTCAGCATTCTCTATCTGGCGTCTTAATCCAATCAAATGGCTCCGAAAAATTCGGGGCTTTAGGCTGGTGTACACCCCCCTTGTAGCAATCTTGCTGTTTACAGTGGTTATGGGCATCATCCTTGGCACCTTGCAATTGCAAGAAAAAAGGCAGCAAGAATCTGCTTTATTCCGTGAACTTTCTATCGCTAAGCAACGAATTCAGTTGCGCTTTACAAATAACACTGATGTGCTCATGACCATTAACCGCGAAATCGTGGCGACAAGTGATCAAGCCAAATTTAAGCAAATAGCTTATGAGCAAGCAAATGAACTGGTTACTAATAACCTTGAAATTGTCAGAGTAATCTGGCTTGACGCAAATAGCGAAAGACAGTGGATTGTCCCGCCAACTCCCGAAAAAATTGATTGGATCAATCGCAGTCAGATCGCCCCTGCCATTAACGCTGGACTCAAGACAACTTTGGAACTCAGTCGCGTAACCAACAGGGCTGCCTTTAGTCAATTTATCTCTCTTAGCCTCTCCAACGAGGAACCATTATCAATAGAAAGAAAAAATGTTTTTTGGCAAGTTGTTCCCAATATTTCTGGAGGTGAGATCAATGGCTATCTTGCTGCACTGTATACAACTCAAGGTATCTTAGATGTCATACCTGTTGAGCTCAAAAGCCAGTATCGATTTACTCTATTAACAGATAACGAACAACTTTTAGCCATCTCATCTGATCGAGATACACCTAGGCGGGCCTTTAGTAACCAAACGAGTTTGGATATGGGCGTACTCAGCCCTAACTTGATCTTGCGAATCGATACTTACCCGCCCCCAACTAATCTCACATTTAGGATGCTCATTGGGGTTGTTTTAGGTTTGTGTGCGTTCGTCATTTGGAGTCTGTGGTCCGTCTTAAAACAAATGCAAGTTCGCCAAGAAGCTGAAGCAAATTTACGGACAGAAACCAGTTTTCGTAATGCCATGGAAAATTCCACGCCGGTTGGGATTCGAGCACATGATATGGATAAACGCATTGCCTATGTCAATCGAGCTTTTTGCGAAATGACGGGCTGGACATCAAAAGAGTTAATAGGTCTTTCACCACCCTTTCCGTTCTGGCCTGATAACAGAAAGGATGAGTTTGTTAAAAAAATGAACCTTGCACTGAATTCAGAGGAAATCAAAACTGGCATTGAAGGTGCTATTTTGAGAAAAGATGGCAGCTTAATTCAGACACGCACATTTATTTCGCCCTTAATTAATGAAAAGGGCAAACAAACTGGCTGGGTGACTTCTTTAATTGACATCTCAGAACCAAAAAAAATTCGGGAAGAGTTAGCTGCGTCACAGGAGCGCTTCACTACTGTATTAGAGGGTTTAGATGCCGCGGTTTCTGTGGTTGATCTAGAGACCGATCGCCTGCTATTTGCCAATCGCTTCTATCGTGAAAAGTTTGGCGAAGATTCTAAAGGGCATTTTCTGCTAGGGGGCAATGAAGCTAATATTCAAATCTTACGTGATGTTGCCGAAGATTTAAATGATTCCTCACCAGGTATACCAACCCCATTTTTATACCAAGAGTCAGAGGCAGAGGAGATTGAACTAGGCGATGGTAGTAATCGCTGGTATGAAGTACGGACACGCTTCATTCCTTGGGTAGACGGTCGTTTGGCGCAATTAATCATTGCCACTGAGATTACTCAACGCAAAGAAGCAGAAGACCTAGCTCGCCAGCAAGAAGAGCGTATGCAATTTACTAGCCGCCTCACCACAATGGGTGAGATGGCTTCTTCACTTGCACACGAATTAAATCAACCTTTATCAGCGATTTCCAATTACTGCATGGGGGTAGCTAAACGTCTTGAGGGTCATCATGATCCAATGATCACTAAAGAGATCCTGCCTGCCCTTGAAAAAGCATCCGATCAAGCCCATCGAGCAGGCACCATTATTCAGCGCATTCGAGGCTTTGTAAAACGTAGTGAACCACAAAGAAAAGCGAGCGCCATTAAGGACATCATCAACGATGCAGTAGGTTTAGTTGAAATTGAAGCCCATCGCCATCGCCTCAGTATTCACTCGGAATTTGCTAAAGATCTTCCGGAAGTGGATCTAGACCCTGTATTAATCCTTCAAGTCCTAGTGAATCTTCTCAAAAATGGCCTTGACAGCATCAGAGAGGCTTATCCGCTTTCCTCGCGCTGGACAGCTCCTCCCCTTAAAATCAGCGCAGATTTGGATACCAGCATCTTCCCAGCGATGCTCCGAATCCAGGTAACCGATAGCGGGGGTGGCATTGCTGAATCTGTCGCCCAGCATATATTTCAGCCGTTTTTCAGTACTAAATCTGATGGTATGGGAATGGGCTTGAATATCTGCCGATCCATCGTAGAATCCCATCATGGGCGCCTTTGGGCTAAAAACATCATGGATTCTGCACAAACCAAGCTAGTTGGCTGCACCTTTACAATACTCCTACCCTTAGAGTCCCCTGATTCTGAGAAAGATAGTTAATCGCCTTAATAATAGAATGGCTTTAAGAGAACTGATATGAACTTAAGTACAGCTAATAAACCCACTCAAGCTGAAGTGGTATATGTCGTAGATGATGATGAAGCTGTTCGTGATTCCCTCACCTGGCTTCTCGAAAGCAATGGCTATGTTGTTCGTTGTCACGCCAGCGCTGAACGCTTTTTGCAATCCTTGCAAAGCACTGATAAATCAACCATCTCTTGCGCTATCTTAGATGTGCGAATGCCAGGCATGTCAGGACTAGAATTACAAGAGCGATTGATTAGCGAAAATCTTCCAATGCCAGTCGCATTCATTACCGGACATGGTGACGTCTCTATGGCGGTTTCAACTATGAAACGGGGTGCGGTAGATTTTATTGAAAAGCCATTTAAAGAAAATGATCTCTGTACCCTTGTTGATCGGATGCTCAGCAAAGCGCGTATTGATTACTCACAAGCTAGTCAACGCAAAATTACCCAAAGCCTGCTCAGCAAATTAACCGGTCGTGAACGCCAAGTATTAGAACGTATTGTTGCTGGTCGTTTAAATAAACAGATTGCTGATGATCTTGGTATCTCGATTAAGACTGTCGAAGCCCACCGCGCCAATATTATGGAAAAGCTCAATGTCAATACTGTAGCCGACCTACTCCGCTTGGCCTTATCTGACCCCCAACCCAATTAATTTATAGAGTACACCGCCTTATGCCCGGCCAATTACTAGACGGCAACCTGCTTTCCAAAAAAATTCGCGCAGAAATTGCCGCAAGGGCTGCCATCGTTACAGCAAAAGGAGTTAGGCCCGGACTTGCTGTGATTGTGGTGGGGGATAACCCAGCTAGCCAGGTATACGTACGCAATAAGGTTAAGGCCTGCGAAGATGTTGGCTTTCATTCAGTTTTAGAACGCTACTCAGCTGAGTTGGGCGAAGAAGAATTATTAGCCCGTATTGCAACGCTGAATGCAGATCCCTCAATCCATGGCATCTTGGTGCAATTACCATTACCAGAACACATTGCCTCTGAGCGCGTACTCGAGGCGATCGCTCCGCAAAAAGATGTTGATGGCTTTCATATTGCTAATGCTGGTGCCTTAATGGTTGGCCATCCCGAATTCAAGCCTTGCACTCCTTATGGTTGCATGAAGATGCTTGAGAGTATTGAATACCCCATTCGTGGAGCACGCGCTGTGATCGTGGGCGCATCGAATATTGTGGGAAAACCTATGGCCATGCTGCTGCTTCAAGCTGGTGCAACAGTGACAATTTGTAATAGTAAGACCCGTGATTTAGCCCATCACACTAAAGATGCAGATATTTTAGTGGTGGCTACTGGCAAACCTAAGATGATCTCGGGCGATATGATCAAAAATGGCGCGGTCGTCATCGATGTTGGTATCAACCGTCTGCCTGACGGCAAGTTATGTGGTGATGTTGATTTTGATGCCGCTAAATATATTGCAGGATGGATTACCCCTGTTCCTGGCGGTGTAGGCCCCATGACCATCACAATGCTCCTCATGAATACCCTAGAGGCTGCTGAAAAGGCCGCAAAACCTTAAGGCATTTCACTAGGGATTTGGGCAAAAATTTTCGCAGTCCAGTAAGCTAGAGGGATGACTACATCTAGCAACCTTATCCCCCCTCAGTTACAAAATAATCCCTTAATCACATTTGGTCGCGGTATTGCCGAGTATTCAGAGGTCAAACCTGAATATATTGCCCCTGCAATTGAATACTTACTAAAACATGCCCAGAATGCTGTCAATAAAGCTACTGATCCCAATACAACATCCAGCTGGGACGAGCTGGTAGAGCCCTTAGAAGATGCAACCGAAGCATTAGGTAGATCTTGGGGTGTTATCTCCCATCTGAATAGTGTTGCTGACACCCCAGAATTAAGAGCCGCTTATGGGGCAATGCTTCCGGAGGTCACTGCATTTTTTTCTAGCTTAGGGCAGAACTTAGCGCTCTATCAAAAATTTAAAGAGCTCAATACGAGTAGCGAGTTTGAAAAATTAAACCGCGACCGGAAAAAAGTTATTAAAAACTCTTTACGAGATTTTCAATTGGGTGGTGCAGAACTTGGCGATCAGGAAAAAGCGCGCTTTGCACAAATTCAGGATGAGCAGGCTATTTTAGGCAAGACATTCTCAGACCATGTCTTAGATGCTACTGATGGCTTTGTTCATCTTGTTACCAATTTCGAAGATCTGGCGGGATTGCCGGAAGATGTCATAGCTGCTGCAGCTGATACCGCCGAGCAGAAAAACTTACAGGGCTGGGCATTTACTCTTCATTTCCCCTCTTATTACCCAGTGATGCAATATTCTGAGAATCGTGATCTGCGTCGCCTAATGTATCAAGCTTATGTCACGCGATCATCTGAATTAGCTCCGCGATATGCAGATGGCAAACTTGATTGGGATAATACTCACAACATGCTTGACCAATTACGCCTGCGCGACGAAGAGGCTAAGATGCTTGGTTTTGCTAACTATGCTGCCTTAAGCCTAGCACCTAAAATGGCTAGCAGCGTAGATGAAGTCGATCTATTTTTAACCAATTTCGCGATCAAAGCTAAGCCGTTTGCCCAAAAAGATTGGCAAGAACTTTGTGACTTTGCTCAATCAAAGCTTGGCATCACCGATGGATTGGAACCCTGGGATACTGCGTATGCCGCCGAGCGATTAAAGCAGGCGCGATACTCATTTTCTGAAAATGAACTAAAGCAATATTTTCCGCTACCTAAAGTCTTAGATGGTTTATTCCAGCTGATTCAAACTTTATTTGGCGTCAAGATTGAAGCAGCTAACTTACCAATATGGCATGCTGACGTACAGTCCTTTGCAGTTAAAGATCTGACCGGGGAAATACGAGCCTATTTCTATTTAGATCCTTATGCTCGCCCTGGAAAACGTGGTGGCGCATGGATGGATGATGCACGTGGTCGCCGAGAACTTCCCAATGGAGAGATTCAGGTTCCAGTCGCTTATTTAGTCTGTAACTTTGCGCCACCCATAAAAGTAGATGGCATATTACGTCAACCAACCATTACCCACGATGATGTCATTACCCTTTTTCATGAAAGTGGTCATGGCCTTCACCATCTGCTTACTCAAGTCGGCGCACTAGGGGTTTCTGGCATTAATGGAGTGGAATGGGATGCTGTAGAGCTACCGAGTCAATTTATGGAAAACTTCTGCTGGGAATGGGAAGTTCTGGAAAAAATGACGGCGCATGTGGGAACAGAAAAACCATTGCCGCGAGAACTCTTTGAAAAAATGCTCGCTGCTAAGAATTTTCAGAATGGCTTAGCCACCTTGCGTCAAATCGTGATGTCCTTAACTGATTGGCGACTGCATTCAAGTTTTGATGCTACTCAATCATCAGGTCAAGCCGTACTGGATGTTTCTAGAAAAATGGCCGCTGAGTACAGCATCATTCCCCAGCCAGAGATCTCAAGATGGATTAACTCGTTTAGTCATATCTTTGCTGGCGGATATGCTGCTGGCTACTACAGCTACAAATGGGCAGAGGTCTTATCTGCCGATGCCTATGCTGCTTTTGAAGAAGCGGCTAAGCTGACAGGTAGCGTACTAGATCTTGAAACAGGAATACGTTACCGTGAAGAAATTCTGGAGGTAGGCGGTAGTCGCCCGGCCGCCGAATCCTTCAAGGCTTTTCGTGGACGTGAACCTAGTATTGATGCCTTACTAAGACATGGTGGCTTGTCTTAGTAAGCACAGTTTATAAGAGATTATTTATCTATTTTTTTGCAAAAAGAGCTTAAAACAGATGCCATAAAGTAAAGCACCATGCCAATGGCAAAGACAAGATAGTCACCGCCGTTGAAAATTTGCAGTAATCCCACTATCGTTATGCCAAGGGCAAGAACGCTGAGTAATGTTTTAACAAACATATTAATTCCCTAAAATGTCTATTGTTGAATAATGTGTAATCTTAAGACAAAAAGGGATTTCATGCTCTAGAGGATGTTTTGACAATTTCCACCGATATCTTATCAATAATCACTATAGCAAGGGCTCGTTATCAGACCCTAATATTTAATTTGGTTTGGCGCAGTCATCAGGCTTAATTTGATCTGGTATTTGCTCACCTAAATATACACCGATGATTTTGACTGGTACCTTACCCGCTACCTTACCAAAATGACACCAATCAATCGCTTCTACGAAAGATGTGCCTGCTTTGTAAATTTTTTTACCTTTACTGCCGTAATCGACCTCTAAATCACCGGAGACTACATAAACAAATAAGGGAATGAGATGTTTATGAAGACTAGTTTGCTTGCCTACTGGAATGTCGATATTAAAAGCTTTGATCAGCGGTTGCCCAGCTGGATACTTAAAATCTTGACCTATGGTTGTCTTTGGTGCGCCTAAAATCATAATGGGTGTAGCGTCAATATCTTCATAAGGCACTTGGCCGTCTATATGAGTCAATGCAAATGCATTAATACCGATAAAGAGTAATCCCGCTGTAATAAATAACTTACTGAGTTTCATAATAAATTCCCTCTGAATTTGATAAATAGTTTATTGACCAATGGTTGCAATCACAGGGGCATGATCTGAAGGTTGCTCCCAGCTTCTTGGCTCTTTATCTACAATACTGGCTTGGCACTTTATCTTTAAAGCTTCGCTCAGTAAAATATGGTCAATGCGCATGCCTGCATTTCTTCTAAAGCCCATCATACGGTAATCCCACCAGCTGTATGTTTTCGGGGCTTGTTCAAACATCCTAAACGAATCATGAAGCCCAAGCCCTAGTAATTCCTGGAATGCACTTCTTTCTGCCGGAGAAACAAGATTCTGACCTTCCCATGCCTTAGGATCATGAACATCTGCATCAGCTGGTGCAATATTGAAATCGCCCAAAAGTGCTAAGCGTTGGTTTTGCTTTAGCTCTTCTGTTAACCAAGTTTGTAGTTTTTTTAACCAATCTAGTTTGTAAACGAACTTATCGCTATCCGGTGACTGTCCATTTGGGAAGTAAGCTGAAATGAGCCTGATAGGCTGTATTCCCGAAAAAGGAATCGTTGCAGCCAAGATGCGCTGCTGTTCATCATTATTACCTGGAATATTTCTAATGGGATTTAGAAAAGTGGTAGTTGCATCTGATGCAATTGAGGCTAAAGCAGCTTTACGAACAATAATAGCAACGCCGTTATAGGTCTTTTGTCCAGCAACTAGGCTAAGGTAGCCAGCAGCCTCTAGCTCTTGGTGGGGATACTTATCATCTATCAACTTAAGCTCTTGCAAGCACAGAGCATCAATGGGCTGCTTCTTTTGTTCTTGATCTTGCAGCCAACGAAGTACGTGTGGAAGGCGAACTTTTAAAGAGTTGACATTCCATGCGGCAATTCGAATTGAATCAGTCATCTATCCCCAGCTCCTGAAGCTTACGGGTAATAGTATTGCGACCAATGCCTAATCGTTGAGCCGCCTCCACTCTGCGTCCGCGCGTCACTTCAAGTGCAGCCTGTAAAACTGCTTTTTCAAAACGAGCACTAAGAGCATCGTATACCTCTTGATCACCATCTTGTAGCATTTTAGCTGCCAAGCGGCCAAGACCGCTCTCCCAATCACTACTCACAGCTTTAACCCCTATGAGATTTTCAGGAGAGGATTCGCCATGCAAAATGAGAGTGGGCGCACTTGCCTCAGCAACAATATCAGCAGGTAAGTCACCTAATCCAATCACATTGGCAGGGGTCATTACCGTTAGCCAATGGCATAAGTTCTCTAATTGACGCACATTACCCGAAAATGGCATTGTGCTGATTTCTTTTAAAACCTCATCTGAAAGTTTCTTAGGATCTACACCCAGAGACTTAGCGCAAATGAGCATGAAGTGCCTAGCTAAGGCAGGAATATCTTCGCTACGTTCTCGCAAAGAAGGCATCCGCAGACGAATCACATTTAAACGATGTAATAAATCTTCACGGAATGCACCTGAAGCAACACGTGCCTCTAGGTTTTGATGAGTAGATGCGATGATGCGGACATTAGCTTTGATGGGATCTTGACCGCCAATACGATAAAAATGTCCGTCCGTTAAGACCCGCAATAATCTAGTTTGTAAATCGAAAGGGAGATCTGCAACCTCGCCCAAAAATAAAGTACCTCCATCAGCTTGCTCAAAACGCCCACGACGTAATGTGAGCGCCCCAGGAAAGGCGCCCCGCTCATGGCCAAAAAGCTCAGACTCTAATAAATCTTTTGGTACCGCAGAGGTGCTCAAAGAGACAAAGGGTCCCTTAGCTCGCGGACTATGTTTATGCAAAGCGTGGGCAACCAATTCTTTACCAGTCCCAGATTCACCTGTAATCAGAACGGTCGCATGAGATTGCGCTAAGCGCCCAATCGCACGGAAAATTTCCTGCATTGCTGGCGCCTGACCAATAATCTCGCTAGCATCTTGGCGCCAACCTACTGGTTCCTTAGCGCCAGATTCATTGCGAATTCCTTGCTCAACTGCCCGATGAATGAGTTCAATTGCTTTATCCACATCAAAGGGTTTTGTTAGGTACTCAAACGCACCACCCTGAAAAGAGGAAACCGCTGAATCCAGGTCGGAGTATGCCGTCATGATAATCACGGGTAAGCTTGGATGACTGGCTTTAACATGCTGCAGCAGATCTAAACCGTTTCCACGAGGCATCCGGATATCCGAGATCAACACTTGAGGGGTCTCTTTATCTAGCGCATTCAGTACATCATTTGGATTAGAAAAGCTTTTATAAGGCATATTCTCACGCGCTAATGCTTTTTCTAAAACCCAACGAATGGATTGATCGTCGTCAACGATCCAGATTGGTTTCATGAGCTTTTCTCCTGCCTTCGGTATGGAATTTGAATATGAAAATCGGTACGTCCAGGGCGACTATCGCATGCGATAAATCCCTGGTGCTGCTGAACAAAGGTTTGCGCTAAGGTTAGACCTAAGCCGCTACCACCCTCTCTGCCAGAAACAAGTGGAAAGAAAATGCGTTCGCTAATATCTTCTGGAATGCCAGGGCCGTTATCAATCACATGAAGATCCAAAGCGAGTTTGTAACGCTGCTTTGATATCGTGACTGATCTTGCGATACGGGTTTTGAGTTCGATTTGTGCAGATCCTAAAAGAATCTCATCAGATAGCGCTTGTGCAGCGTTATGCACGATATTGAGTACCGCCTGAATGAGTTGTTCGCGATCACCCAAAATATCTGGCAAGCTGGTGTCATAGTTCCGAATAATTCGCAGACCCTTAGGGAATTCTGCTAATACCAAACTACGCACGCGCTCCAAGGCCTCATGCAGATTAAAGGACTCCATCACATGAGCTTTACGATGTGGAGCCAATAAACGATCCACCAAAGTCTGTAAACGATCTGACTCTTTAATAATGACTTGCGTGTATTCACGCAAACCTTTCTCAGGCAACTCAAACTCTAATAATTGCGCAGCCCCACGAATTCCCCCTAAGGGATTTTTAATTTCATGCGCTAAATTACGCATTAACTGTTTGTTCGCCTCTACTTGCTGGGTAACACGCTCATCGCGCTCACTTCTTAACTGCTGATCAATCGGAAACCATTCCATCATGAGGAGCGAAGGATCCTCCAATGGGGCTATCACCACATGTGCCGGTATAGAGTCCTGATGAATACTTCCGGGTAATGAATGCAGCACCATTTCTTGACGTTGAGCTGCAGCATGGCCTAGCTTAACCTCCTCAACCATCGAATTTAAGGCGTTGTTATCACCAAATAAATCATGCACAGATTGACCCTCAAGTGATTTACGCGAAAGATCTAAAGCAGCCTCTGCAGCTGGATTCACATAAACCAATTGATAGCCCTCTGCCTCAAATACCACAATGGCATTTGGCATCTGATCAAGCAATGTCGGAAAAAAAGGAGCAGCCGAAGCTGCTCCCTTGAACGAATTGCGCAACAGACCTGCGCTCAAGTTCTTTCCTTCGCTTACAGGGAGTAATACATATCAAATTCGATTGGATGGGTTGTCATACGGAAACGTGTGACATCTTCCATCTTCAAATTGATATAGGCATCAAGCATAGACTCTGTAAATACACCACCGCGAGTCAAGAATTCATGATCTTTCTCCAAGGCAGCCAATGCTTCTTCGAGGCTTGCGCAAACGGTTGGGATCTTTGCATCCTCTTCAGGTGGCAAGTCATACAAGTTCTTATCAGCAGCCTCGCCCGGATGAATCTTGTTCTGCACGCCATCCAAACCAGCCATCAAGAGTGCCGAGAATGCCAAATATGGGTTGGCCAATGGATCTGGGAAACGAGTCTCAATCCGACGACCCTTAGGACTAGAAACGTGTGGAATACGAATTGAAGCAGAACGGTTACGTGCTGAATAAGCCAACTTCACTGGGGCCTCAAAACCTGGAACCAAACGCTTGTATGAGTTTGTCCCTGGATTGGTGATCGCATTCAACGCTTTAGCATGCTTAATAATGCCACCAATGTAGAACAGAGCGAACTCTGACAAACCAGCATAACCATTGCCGGCAAATAAATTCTCGCCATTTTTCCAAACAGATTGATGAACGTGCATACCAGATCCGTTATCACCTACAACTGGCTTAGGCATAAAGGTTGCAGTCTTGCCATAAGCATGGGCAACGTTTTGTACAACGTATTTCTGCCAAATAGTCCAGTCAGCGCGCTGTACTAATGTGCTGAACTTGGTGCCTAATTCGTTCTGACCTTGACCAGCAACCTCATGATGATGGACTTCAACTGGGATACCCAATGATTCAAGGATCAAACACATTTCAGAGCGCATATCTTGGAATGTATCTACTGGCGCCACTGGGAAATAACCGCCCTTCTTACCTGGACGGTGACCAGTGTTACCGCCTTCGATTACTTTTGATGAAGACCATGGCGCTTCTTCAGAATCTATCTTCACGAAGCAACCCTGCATGTCAGCACCCCAGCGAACGCCATCAAAAATGAAGAACTCTGGCTCTGGACCAAAGTAGGCGGTATCTCCTAAGCCTGTACTCTTCAAATAGGCCTCTGCACGTTTTCCAATAGAGCGTGGATCACGGTCATAACCTTTGCCGTCAGCAGGCTCGATCACATCACAAGTCAACACCAAAGTTGGCTCTTCATAAAATGGATCAATGTATGCAGCTGTTGGATCTGGTTTAAGCAACATATCGGATGCTTCAATTCCCTTCCAGCCAGCAATAGAGGAACCGTCAAATGCATGACCGCTCTCAAACTTGTCTTCGTCAAAGGCGGAAATAGGTACTGTAGTGTGTTGTTCTTTACCCTTTGTGTCCACAAAGCGGAAGTCTACGAAAGTACATTCCTTTTCTTTTACCAACTTCATCACATCAGCGACGGTCTTCGTCATGCAAATCTCCTCAATTAACTAAATTCGGAATTCAAACTTAAGGCATACAACCTTGTTCATTTCAGGCACCATACATGCCTAATGGATGTATGTAATTTACTGAAGTAAACAAGTGAGAACAGCCATTATTGCACTGTTTAAGTGCTCAAATAGCTGTTACAAAGGTAATGAAGCCTATATTTGCACCAATATAGTGCAAATATGATCTAGGTAATATCGTGTATTTCATATCCCAACTCTTGGGTGCCAGTACGCAAAGCAGACCAGGCGCTTTCCAGTAAATTCGCATTACCTTTGATACCCAATTCAATATGGCGCTCAGCATAGATCCCGCCTTTTGAGGCATCACCCATTGAAGGTAGGCTAAACACCTTTACCCCTGGAAAGCTGGCCTCTATTCGCTCCATTAAGGGGGTCAGAGCTGACTCAATTCCCTTGGGAACAATGAAGCTTTGCTCAGACCAGTTTTCCTGATGAAAAAGATCCTTGTAATGGGTATCAAGGCTCCATGCCATCATCGGGGCTGCCATGACTGGAAAGCCTGGCACAAAGTGATGCTCTTGAATCCGAAATCCTGGAATTTGGTTGTAAGGATTAGGAATAATTTCGCTTCCAATCGGAAACTCACCCATCTTAAAACGATGCTGATTCTCAGGCCTACTGAGATCGGCCTTAATTGGATCTCCTTCTGCCGTCAACTGAATGCGAGCTGCAATCAACTCTCTTGCAGTTGGATGTAATTGTGTTTTAGTTCCCAATGCGAGTGCTGCACACTGACGTGTGTGGTCATCTGGTGTTGCCCCAATTCCCCCGGTACTAAAAACAACATCTCCACTGGCAAAGCTTGCTTTAAGAGTCGCTGTAATTTGATCGGGATCATCGGCAACATATTTTGCCCAAGACAAGCTAAGGCCCCGCTCATTGAGCAACTCAATCAGCTTACTCATATGTTTATCCTGGCGCCGCCCTGACAAAATCTCATCACCAATCACGATCAAACCAAAACGGCGAGACGTTTTTGCAGATTCATCAATGAGCACTTTTTTTAATGCATCAACCATGGTACGGAAGCTCCATATCAACTACGCGACTTTCTATAGTGAGGGACTTTGCCAATTCTTCTTGCCTTAATTCTTTTAAAGCATCTAATAAAAAATGACTAAACCACAAAGCCGCAAATACAAAAATAAGAGAGTAAATCCAAAGTGCTACAAAACTCACAATCGGAAATAAAATGAGAGCTAATGCCGAAGTTGCCCAAAAGAAAGTAGGGACAGCCCCCAACATGCCTGACACTATGCCCATTGTCAGTAGCGACCAGCGATATTTTTCAAGCAATACATCGCGCTCTTCAGAGCTAGCATGATTAGCAAGTACGTCATAAGACATCAAACGCATCGTCAACCAACCCCATAATAATGGGGGCAATACTGCTACTAGAGGAGGAACCCACCATACCGGCAAAGTCAACAATACTAGAGCCAAGCAAATGAGCGCAGACCACAGTGTATAAACCATGCTACCAAAGAAGCCGCCGCCTCTTTTGTAATCAAGATCTTGATAGGCGGCCTGCTTAGCCACAATATTCACAATCGTTGGAACAGTCGAAAAAGCGATAAAAACTAGCAGGCTGATTGTGATGAGCGGAATAATCAACATGACAAAAAATAATGGGGCAATCCATGCTCGCGCATTTTCAAATCCAGCCCAAATCAAGCCATCTTGAATCCAACTAGTAAATATGGATGTGGTTAAGAAAATACTAAGAAGCTCAAGGGCTGGAGTCCATGTCAGCCAAATTAGACACCCCCAGAGGACTGATACGATTAAAAAAGGACGCAAACTGAGCCACAGCATTCGTGGATGCATGGTGCCGACTAAGGCAAAGCCAAAAGACTTCAATACTTGCTGTAAACCAATCATATGATTCCTTATGGATGCAAAGCTGCATACCTACTTTGGCAATAATGCTCTTGCTGCATGAACCAATCCCTGCCATTGCTGAGTCAGGATATTGTGCGATACCGTTAAGTTTCGCACGCCTGTGGGATAAACCTTATCGGGAAAAATAGCTGTTTTGAACAACATATCCCACCAAGGGAACAAAACACCAAAATTACATCCGCCTAAGACACCAGGCTTTCCTTTAGCTTCATGTCCATAGCCTACAGCATGATGCATGCGGTGATACATCGGTGAAATCAACAAATAGCGTGCGCTACCTAAATCTACCTTGAGATTAGCATGCTGCCAGCTCTCTATCAATTGGCCTAAAGCGACTAAGAGTACAAACTGACCTGGAGGCACACCGATGAATAAAGC